>CADBOD010000097.1 GCA_902796165.1 Oscillospiraceae bacterium
ACTGGCGTATTCGGCGCGACGAGGCAAGAACGGGCTGAAAATTTTGCCCTCCAAAACCATTTTGTCCTTACCGAGTGTAAGCCTTATGTTATTTCCCAAAAGTATTTTCTGTTTGATGCCGGAAAATTATCAAGCACGCCGTATTCCGGGTCATAAACCTTACCGCTTACATAAAGCGACCAGTGCCAGCACTTTGGCGTTTCGAGGCTTAAAAGCGCGATATCTGAAAGCTCTGAAACATTCTGCACCTGCTTTCTTTCAGGCGACAGTTTAAATCCGAAGTGCAAAAGCAGAGCTTTCATATCTTTAAGCGTTGTTTCCCTATCGGTACCGGCAAGCTCTATCACCTCATACACATCAGTAGAGGTAAGCATAGCTACCACTGCCTGACCGCAGGCGAGCGGATTTGGTTCAAAAATGTGTTTAATCTCTTTCATAAGATTGTTTTAACACATTTATATCGTTTAGTCAATCTATTTAACGAGTGTTCCGCCGTCGGTTTTAAGAAGAATATACACCTGCTCAACATCCAGGTTTTTGGCGTTTATATAAACCATAATATCGCCGCCGTCTTCGTTTTTGCAGGCGAACTCATAGCAACGCACCTCTCCCCCGCCGTTTGTCGGGATAAGGGCTACCGAAGTCTTTTCAATCGTCAACAGTTTACTTATAATTGCCGACGCCTCTTCGGGTGAGGTTTCAATACTCTCAAATGCGCGAAGCGTATGATTTGTGAGATATCCGGCAGTCTCTAAAAGCATTATTTCGCCGTTATCAACACTGACGCCGACCTTTACAAGATCAGTGTAACAGATAGTTTGACCGTCAAGATATGCGAAGTTTATAACACAAATTCCCGAATCGGTAAAATAATAGGTATGCACCATATTATTAAGCCCTAATTCCTCCAAAAACTTTTGCGCTTTACTGAGCATTTTTTCGTAGGTGAGGTTATGCTCCCCAACACTGCGCGACTTTCTCATATAAACAATATATCCGCCGTTTTTACTCACGGTTACGGTAACATTTTTACTTTCAAAACGGTAACAGTCTATTTTCCCGTTTTGCATACCCTGATAGGTTATCTTTTTATCACCTGTGGCGTTTTTGGCGATTTCCAATGCCTCGCTTTGAGAAACCTCCTTTGCGCCCTCTATCATAAGCGGCTTTTTATTCAGTATATGGTCGGAATAAGGACCGTCATAAATAAGCGTAGGATAATCAGAAAGGGTACTTTCAAGCTCGCCGAGGGCGGAACCTAAGTTTTTCTCATTGAGTGTTTTTTCGATTTTTCCCTCTATTTCCTTTGTCCAATACTTTGGATTGTTATAATCTATCTCGCTTTCCTCTATAACATCGGTTATGGTTTTGGCGGCGGTTGAAAGACTTTGAAGTTCTTCGCGCTGTTTATCAGTGACCTCATTGCCGCTTATAACATCCTTTGAAACGGAAAGCGTGTAGTTGCCTACCTGGGATAAGAACTTATAAACCGTAGATAACTCATCGTCACCGGTAGGCAGCTTATACAATGCGCCCTTTGCAAGCTGAGCCTGACTGTATATCTCACTTGCGTATGTTGCCATCTGTTTGGGTGTTGAAACATAAGAAATCTTTACTAAATTTGTTGAAATATCATTAAGATTTGAGCTTAACTCATCAAACGCACCGGCATAGTTATTTTGAATGATTTGGCGGTAGCGGTTACTCTTTTGCATCTCCTTAATATAAAACCCCACAGCAACAAATACGGCGGCGCTTAAAAGTGATACAACCCTTATAAATGTTTTTTTCTTCATAATAACACTCCTTTTTTCCTATTTTTGACGAAAATGCGGTCGGTTATTCGAAATTTATGCCCGCTTGACAATCATTTTAAATTATGGTATAAAATTTGTGCTTGAATATTTACTGCCACCGGGTAGTGTGCTTTGCACTTGGCGTATCGTTAGGTCTTTGAAGATACGCTCGAGTGTTTTTCTTTTTGGAGGTTTTTATGAAAATTTTAAATCTTTCAGGATTTGAAAAAACGCTTTATGCGGTTTCGGTAAGCGTTATAATTATTTCGTCAATTTTATCCGGCAATTTTAACGCGGCAAACACCCTTTGCTCTGTCCTCGGGGCTACGGCACTGATTTTCGTTTCAAAGGGCAACCCGATAGGTCAGCTCTTTACCGTGATTTTCGGCATAATATACGCGATTATTTCTTTCAGGCTTCGCCTTTTAAGCGAAGTAATCACCTATGCCGGTATGACGGCGCCAATAGCCCTTATTGCCTTTATAACCTGGCTTAAAAATCCTTATGAGAAAAATGAAGTGAAAATTGCCAAGCTCACAAAGGGTAAAATTATAGGCCTTATTGCCTCGGCAATACCTGTAACAGTATTGATGTGCCTGTTAATGCTGAAACTCAATACTCCCTATATAGTTTTAAGCACCGTTTCTATATTTACAAGCTATATCGCCGCATACCTGACGGTTTGCAGAAGTCCATACTACGCATTCGGCTATTCGCTTAATGATATTGTGCTTATTATCCTTTGGAGTTTGGCGGCAAAAAAGGATTTGTCATATATATCAATCGTGGCTTGCTTTGTAATCTTTCTTGCAAACGACCTATACGGCCTTTATAATTGGGAAAGGCTAAGAAAAAAGCAAGGGATTTTACTTGACAAGTAAAGTCCCTTAGGATATAATAATCCTTGCCGCTTTTTCCGGATATAATATTTCGAGGTGTAGC
>CADBOD010000098.1 GCA_902796165.1 Oscillospiraceae bacterium
ACACCGTTTGATTTTGCAAACGGCAAAACCTCATCGATTACCGCTTTTACGGCATTTTGGTCGCCGTCATCATCGGTTTTAATTCTCACATAAGGTATGTGCAGTGCCGAGGCTATCGTAATACAACGGTTAATTTCTTTAACACTGTTATCAAAATCCGCTTTGTCGCCTGCTTTGCAGATAGAATCTACGCAGGGTATTTTGAGCTTTATCTCATACAGCTTTCGTACAGTTGCGGCAGACTTATAATCAAAAAACGCGCCTGATTTTTCGGTAAACAGCTTGCCGTGCGTATTATGAAGCTCTATACCGTCATATTTAAGCTCTTTGGCAATATCGCACATTTCCTCAAAGCTCGCGTTATGCCAACCCTTGCTTGAAAAAGCAAATTTCATACCTTATGCCTCCTCGTAAAGAATTTTATTAAGAGCGCTAATATATGCTCTGATACTTGCTCCTATTATATCGGTTGAAAGACCTTTTCCGGAATATGACTTTCCATTTGAACGGAGCTTAACAATAGCGCTTCCCATTGCCTCGTGGCCCTCTGTGATTGCCTGAATTTGAAAATCATCAAGGTCAAAATGCCTGCCGGTAATTTGTTCGATTGTGCGGAAAGCGGCGTCAATAGGACCGTCGCCTACGGATATACCCGTAAGAGTAACACCGTCCTTAGACATATTTATTTGTGCGGATGAAGTCATAATATTGCCGGACTGTATTGAATACTGCTCAAGCGTATATGTAGGCGGCACCTGAAGCGCGGTAGAAGCAATAATTGCCTCCATTTCTTTCTCAGATACGCTTTTCTTTTCAGCTATGCGCTTGAATTCATTATATACCTTTTTCATATCATCTTCGGATAAATCATAACCGAGCTTTAAAACGGCGGCGCTTACGGCGTCTATACCATCGTCAGAGTCAAGCGCAAAGCCGGTATCGTCAGTGTTTTCAGCACCGTTATAATCCTGCCTGCCGCCCATAATCCACTCAATTCGTGATATTATACGGCGCGAGGATGTAAAATCAATATTCGATTTCAGTTCACTGTGAAATTCACAGTTTCTGAATATATCTATTGCGGTTTTCAGCTCTGTAACAGAAGAATTAACTCCGGTTTTAATAAGGTCTGCGCCGGACTTTAAAGCGGTAAAGGAAGATGCCGCCGCCATACCCGTAACATCCGAACAGCAAATGCCTACTTTGACATCATCTCCGACACCCGACATTTCACGCATTTCACAAACAAAATTTGCTATCTCATCCGGGAAGAAAATACCCTCATTATCATAGAGAGTAATAGTTTTTGCGCCCGAATTAACCGCTGATTTAATAATTTCAGCCAATGCGTTTTTATCCGCCCTTGTAGCATCAAGCGCGCAAAATTCAACATCATCACACACACTTACAGCGTGAGAAACAAGCTCGCCGCACAGTTTAATCATAGCGGGGGCTTTCTTATGAAAAGTATATTCCATACCTACATCCGATACAGGAAGCGAAATTCTGAGCCTTGCCTTCTCGGCAGATGATAACATACTTGCCGCAAGCTCTATATCCTGTGATGTAACACCGCCGTCAACCGATAAAATGCTTGATTTTACAAAGGAGGAAATGGTTTTAATAAGCAGTCCGTCCTTAGCGGCACTTGATATCCTCGGCAATTCAATTATATCAACTTTTAGTTTTTCGAGTTGCCTTGCGATTTCTATACTGTCATTAAACCCGAAATTTGCATAATTTTCACTGATAGTAGCATCTGCCACAAGGATTTTTTTCATAAGAATACCTCACTTAAAACAAAAATAGTCCCCGAAGCCGTAAAACGACTTCGGGGACGAATAAAATTCGCGGTACCACCCCGATTGCAGATAAAAACCTGCCTCTCGGAAGGCTCAAAAAAGCCTCTTGCCATGATAACGGGACAATCCGTAGCCTCTTACTAAATTCAGAAGCTCTGCTCAGAAATGAGACTTCCCTGCAAAATCGCTATCGGTTTTCACCAAACACCGACTCTCTTAAAACGCCTTTTACAAAGAATAATTCCTTCAACGCATTTGAACATTTGGTAGTATAACACACATTTTTTTATTTTGCAAGTATTTTTTTAACCTATCATATAAGTCCAACCGTATTTATCCTCGGTTTTACCCCACTGGATACCGGTAAGAGTATCATAAAGGTTTTGAGTTACATCGCCTATCTTGCCATCGTTAATGATGAATTTTTCACCCTTATAATTAAGCTCTCCGATAGGAGATACAACCGCCGCTGTACCGCAACCCCACGCCTCTTCGAGCTTGCCGGCTTTAAGTGCCTCTTCTAACTCATCAACGCTGAGTCTTCTTTCTTCAACCTTAAATCCTTTGTCCTTTAAAACCTCAATACAGGATTTTCTTGTAATACCCGGAAGAATTGAGCCTAAAAGCGCCGGTGTAACAATAACACCGTCAATTTTGAACATAACATTCATAGCGCCTACTTCTTCAATGTACTTGCGCTCTACGCCGTCAAGCCACAAAACCTGTGAATAGCCCTTATCCTCAGCGCGTTTGCCTGCACGGTTACTTGCGGCATAGTTACCGCCGCATTTAGCTTCACCCGTACCGCCTCTTACAGCTCTTACATCCTCGGACTCTATCATAATGCTAACCGGGTTGATACCCTCTTTATAATAGCTGCCAACAGGCGAAGCAATTATAACATAGGTGGCATTCTTAACCGAATGAACGCCTAACGACTCATCGTTACCGAACATAAACGGACGAAGATAAAGTGAAGTGCCGGGAGCAGACGGTGTCCAATCCTTTTCGGTTTCCACAAACTTGGTAAGTGCTTCAAGAGCGTCATCCTCAGGGATAGTAGGTAAGCACATACGCTCAGCAGAGCGATTCATACGGCGGATATTTTCCATAGGTCTGAAAAGCTGAACCTTACCGTCAGCACGGCGGTAGGCTTTAAGACCTTCAAAAATCTCAGAGCCGTAATGCAAAACCGTTGATGCTGGGTGAAGAGAAATTCTCTCAAAGGGTACAATTCGTGCATCCTTCCAGCCTTCGCCCTCTACATAGTCCATAATAAACATATGGTCTGTAAAATATTTACCAAATCCCAAAACCGAGCTATCAGGCTTTTGCTTTGGTTTATCAGTCAACTTAATTGTGATATTCATTTAAAATACCCCCTTAGTTTTCAAAGCCGGTCTTTATGGCTTTGAGGTTAATATCGAGCATATCGGCGTGCTTTGCGGAAACCACCTTTTTAAGCGCCGCTATTACCGATTCCTCGTTATACTCATCCATTTCTTTGAGTATCTTTCCTACGATAATCATATTTGCGAGCTTACCGATACCGTTTTCATCCGCGAGCTTTGTAGCAGGGATATAGAAAACCTTGACATCGTCACGCTTTACCTTGCGCTCAATAAGCGAAGAATCGGCAAATATCATTCCGCCGGGTACTACGCTATCCTCATATCTGTCAAGTGACGGCAAATTCATAGCAATAAGCACATCCGGCTTTGAAACTATCGGCGAGCCTACCGGTTCATCACCGATTATTACACTGCAACTTGCAGTGCCGCCGCGCATTTCAGGGCCGTATGACGGGAGCCAGCTCACCTGCTTATTCTCAATAAGTCCTTTATATGCCGCAAATTTTCCGGCAAACAGTATGCCCTGACCGCCAAATCCGGCGAACAAATACTCTGTTGTTTTCATACTATTCGCTCCCCCTTTGCAGACCTGTCTTTATAAACGCCAAGCGGATAATAAGGTATCATTTTTTCGTCTATCCATTTAAGGGCGTTCTGAGGAGTAAGTCCCCAGTTTGTAGGACAGCTTGAAATAACCTCAACAAGTGAGAAACCTTTGCCCTCTATCTGATTTTGGAAAGCCTTTTTAATTGCCTTCTTTGCGGCATTTATATTTTTAATGTTATTAACCGCAACACGCTCGATATACTCTGCACCGTCAAGCTCAGATAACATCTCGCAAACCTTAACGGGAAAACCGCACAGCTTTACATCTCTGCCGTAAGGAGAGGTCTGTGTTACCTGGCCTGGAAGCGATGTAGGCGCCATTTGACCGCCGGTCATACCGTAAATTGCATTATTGATAAAGATAATGGTTATGTTTTCGTTTCTTGCGGCGGCGTGAACTGTTTCAGCCATACCGATTGAAGCTAAATCGCCGTCACCCTGATATGTAAATACAATTTTACTCGGGTCCGCGCGCTTTACGCCGGTTGCTACCGCCGGCGCTCTGCCGTGAGCCGCCTCAATCATATCGCAGTTAAAATAATCGTATGCCATAACCGAGCAGCCAACAGGCGCAATACCAATAGTTTTACCTTCAATTCCGAATTCATCAATAGCCTCGGCTACCAAACGGTGAACTATACCGTGAGTACAACCCGGGCAATAGTGAAGCGGCACATCGCAAAGTGCCTTAGGTTTTTCAAATACTACCATTATTTTTGCTCTCCTTTCGCTGCGTTTTCAATACATTCGAGTACCTGCTCAGGAAGCGGTATCATACCGCCCACACGGTTGCAAAGTACATAATTTGCTTTACACTCTGTTGAGAGCTTTACATCCTCTATCATCTGACCCATAGAAAGCTCAACACTTATAAATGTATGCGCCTTTTCGGCGGCTTTCTTAAATACATCCTTCGGGAACGGCCAAAGGGTTATAGGTCTTATCATACCTACCTTAATTCCCTTTGCTCTCGCCACATTGATAGCGTTTTTAGAAACACGCGCCGCTATACCGAAAGCCGCAACGCAGATTTCCGCATCATCCATAAGATACTCTTCATACATAACTTCGTTGGCTTCAACGGTTTTATAACGCTCATAACGCTCAAAGTTTACCTTTTCGAGTTCTTCGGGTTTTAGGTAGAGAGAATTTATAATATTATGCTCTCTCTTCATATCGGTACCGGTTGTAGCCCACGGCTTTTCGGGTGCCGGATTTACCTTTAATGCATCAAGGTCAACAGGCTCCATCATTTGTCCCATAGTACCGTCAGCCAAAATCATAGCGGTCATTCTGTATTTATCCGCAGACTCAAACGCTTTAACGGTAAGCGAAGCCATTTCCTGAACAGATGCCGGTGCATAAACTATCATTCGATAGTCGCCGTGACCGCCGCCGCGTGTTGATTGGAAATAATCAGACTGTGAAGGCTGAATACCACCAAGACCCGGACCGCCTCTTTGAACATTAACAACAAATGCCGGAAGGTCGGCACCTGCAAGATATGAAAGTCCCTCTCCTTTAAGAGAAATTCCGGGACTTGACGAAGATGTCATAACGCGCTTGCCTGCGCTTGATACACCGTAAACCATATTTATAGCGGCAATTTCACTTTCCGCCTGCAAAAAAGTGCCGCCGATCTTGGGCATTTTCTTTGCCATATAAGCGGCTACTTCGGTTTGCGGAGTTATCGGATAACCGAAATAATGGCGGCAACCGGCAATAATAGCAGCTTCAGCTATTGCCTCGTTACCTTTCATAAGTACCTTATCAGCCATTTTACACCCTACCTTTCTACCTTAATAATGCAATCGGGACACATTGTGGCGCAGAAAGCACAACCGATACAATCATCGGGATTTACCGCTTCTACGGGATGGTGTCCTTTCTTGTTGATTTTTTCTGCCGATA
>CADBOD010000099.1 GCA_902796165.1 Oscillospiraceae bacterium
ACTGATGAATCGTTTTAACATAAATTACCTCGAAGTATAAGTAGTATTTATGTAATTATACAAGCGTTGTTATATTAAGTCAATCAACAGTTAAAGCAGATTTTAATTTTTTTGTCAAAAATCAACCTATTTTACTAACTTTTTATTGCTTTTTGCTCTAATGTGTTAAAACGGTAATGATAACCTGATTTCTCCATAAATCAAGAAAGGTTGTAGAGATGAGAGAGAGTAAAATAAGAGCGCTTAAAAATTTTTTCTTACTGTATTTATTGACGTTGCAATAAATATTGCTATCGCGGAAGAGATGCGCCGCAGGGAAATTTCCTGCGGCGCATATTTTATTTGCAAAACACATGATTTCCTATTGTTGTAATTACAGGTCTTGATCGTATCCACCGGCTGGTTGCGGTTTTGGGATTATAATAATAAATCGCGCCTCCGCTCGGGTCAAGTCCATTCAAGGCGTCACGAGCGGCGGTATAGGCGCTCGATGATACAGGTTGATAGAACTGACCGTCGTTAAGGCAGGAAAAAGCCCCGTTTTGATAGATTACACCCGAAATAGTATCAGGGAAAGACGGATGCTCAACGCGGTTTAATATAACCGCGCCTACCGCCACCTGCCCTAAATAAGGTTCGCCTCTGGATTCCGCCGATATTATTCGGGCAAGGAGGTTATAATCATTAGATGAATATCCGCTGCCCGAGGATACGCCGAGTGCTTTGAGTGTTTGCGGACCTGCGATGCCATCAACCGTAAGCCCCTGAGCCTTTTGAAAATTCTTTACCGCCGCAAGCGTTTTAGAGCCGAAAATGCCATCTACCGCGCCGGTATAATATCCTCTGCTTTTAAGGGCGTTTTGAATTGATGTGACTTCATTTCCCACAGAGCCCATCCTCGATAGCGCCGCAACCGACATACAAAGTAAGCAGGATACCGTGAGTGCTATTATCAGTATTTTTAAAAATTTGTTCATTTTATCACCTTCGGTTGTAGTTTTTGTAGCTTATCAAAATTTATACATTTATTCTTTTCAGACAAAAACGGAAAAAATACAACGCTTTATTTTGACAAATTTAATGCCTTACAGGTTTTATAATTTAATTAAAATCATATATCGGCGGTGTTAAAAATGAAAGATGTTAAAGTTCTATCCTCCGGCAAGCAGGAATTCGGCAAATCGGATATTCGTATGGCGGTAATTTATCATCTTACCGCGGCGGTGATAGGTTTTGTTTTGTGCCGCGCGATTTTCTTCGATAAATTTATGCCGCTTGGTGTGGCATACACGGCAGGGATAGCACCTGTTTATATGCCAAGTGCCGTGATAGGTGTTATAGTAGGATATCTGTTTTCGGGAATAACGGTATCCGGGTTTCGATATATAGCCGCCGCGCTCGCCGTTATAGCCGTAAGATTTATAATTTCATTCAGCAAAAGACTGAATACAAATCCGCTTTTTGCGGCGCTTATAAGCGGAATTGCCCTTTCGGTTACGAGTGCTGTCGCTTTTCAGGGGATAAATGTGGATATTGTACATATAACCCTTGAAATACCCGTGGTTTGCACCGCGGCTATTGTTATAAGCCGAACATTTTCGTTTTTGCCTACGGTTTATAAGGGCCTTTCTCACGAGGAACTCGGGTGTTTATTTATTGTTATAAGTATGGTGATAGCGGGGCTTTATCCTATATCAATATTTTCGGTATCGTTAAGCGGTATTCTTTATGCCGCCTTAATTCTCACCTCGGGTAAATACGCGGGATTTCAAGCGTCTGTCGCCTGCTCGGTTTCGGTGTCGCTTATGCTCTTTTTTATAGGTAGGCCTGCCCGAATTTGCCTTGTTTACGCCGTCGCCGCGTTGGTTTCGGGGTTAGTGATTTCTTTCGGCAAGTATATACAACTGTGCACTTTTTTTACCTGCGTTGTTGTTTTCGCATTGGTGCTTGAAGCAAATGCCGCAACGGCGGCTTTTATAACCGAGATACTGCTCGGGTGTATAACCTTTGCACTTATACCTAAAACCGTGGGTATAAGGCTTGGCAAAGTGTTTACCTGCTTTCCGCAGATAAGTGTGAATAACGATTTAAACCGCGCGGTTACGATAAGGCTTAACGAGGCGGCGGCAGGCATCAAAGAGGTAAAAGCAACGGTAGATGAGGTGGCTTCAAGACTTGAAGATATAAACGCGCCGGGCTTTTCCGCGGTGCTTGCGAGGATAAAGGATAGCGCCTGCGGCGGATGCAAAATGCACAGCAAATGCTGGGAATTGAAAAAGGAAGAAACGCTTGACTGTGTTTTCAAAATGATAAAGGGAATAAGGGCAAATACACCGGCGTATATTGATACTATGCCCGATGAGCTTAAAAATCGGTGTTTAAGACCGAAAGAGTTTTGCAAAAGCCTTGCGGATAGTTATTTATCATATTCCAACTATGCTCAGGCAAAGGATAGGATACAGCAAATTCGCCAGGCGGTAGGTGAATCCTTTGAGGGAATAGGCGTTATGTTGGATGAATTGGCACAGGATTTTTCCGTGGGAGTAAGGTTTGATAATTCCGCCGCACTTACTGCGGTGTGTGCACTTAAAAATCTTGGCATTGTAGCCGAAGAGTGCAGTGCCCCTGTCGATAAATACGGCAGGATGAAAATAAATCTCAGGCTTATGAAACCTAACGATACAGTGCTTAATAAAAGGGATATTATGAAGGCACTCTCACTCTCCTGCGAAAGAAACTTCGCTCCTCCCGTGATAAAAAAATCCTCCGGCGAAACATTTATAAGTATCAGTGAGCGCGCGCGGCTTCGTGTGGATATAGGGGTTTGCCAAAAAAGCGCAAAGCCGGGGGATATGTGCGGCGATTCGTATTCCTACTTTTCTGACGGCACCGGCCACTTTATAATAATACTCAGTGACGGAATGGGTACCGGCTCCCGTGCCGCGGTTGATTCGGCAATGGCTTCCGGGTTAATAGGTAAACTGATAAAATCCGGACTCGGCTACGGTTGTGCGCTTAAAATTCTTAATTCCTCTATGCTTTTTAAGTCAACTGACGAATCGCTCTCCACCCTTGATATCGCGAGTATCGACCTTCATACCGGGCAAATTGAACTATATAAAGCCGGTGCCGCACCAACATTTGTTCGCCGTAGTGGGCGCGCGGGAAAAGCCGTGAGTACATCAATGCCGATAGGAATATTATCGGATGTATCCTTTGATGAAGCGCGAATAAAGCTCGCCGCCGGAGATATTATAGTGCTTTTATCGGACGGTGCTACCGCAAACGGCACTAAATGGATAAAAGATGAGCTTGAAAGGTATGATGGCTCGGCTCAGGAGCTTTCCGATAGGCTATGCACATTAGCTCAAAACCGGTATTCGGATTCCCGTGCCGATGATATAACCGTAATAACGGCGATAATAAGTTGAATTTTATATCCGTGTGTACTTTTTGGTACACACGGTTTTTTATACTTGAATATGGTAAATTTTAATGTTAGAATAAATAAGAAATGAGGGTGAATTGATGGATACCGTAAAGATACTTCACTGTGCGGATTTGCATATCGGCGCCGCGCAAACTATACTCGGGGAAAAGGGGCTTTCCCGCAGATTTGAAGCACTTATTACCTTTGAAAATATAATAAAGCTCGCAAGGGAAAAGAATGTTAAGCTCATCCTTATCGCAGGTGACCTTTTTTGTTCTAATTCGGTTGAGCGCTCGGCGGTAAACAGCGTGCTTGAATGTATATCAGGTGTGCCGGAAACAGAGGTTGTTTTTTCCGCCGGTAATCACGACCCGTATAATACTTCTTCTCCATTTTTCGGCGCCGTATTGCCGAAAAATTTTCATATACTTCCTGATAGCGATGCGGTGATATATTTTGATAAGCTCAATACTAAGGTGTATGGCAGGTCATTTTGTGATGTTTATATGAAGGGTGAGCCGAGGTTTACTTTGCCGGCGGACGATAAGACCATAAACATTATGTGCCAGCACGGCGAGATTAAAAGTGACCTTTCTTCAAATTACAATTCGATTACCAATGAGTTTATAGACACCTGCGGTATGGATTATATAGCACTCGGTCATGTACATAAGCGCTCTCCAATCGAAAAAAGGCGGAATACCTATTTTGCCTACTGTGGCTGCGCGGAGGGACTTGGGTTTGATGAAACCGGGGATAAGGGCGTGTATATTGGTGATGTAGGCAAGGGTACCCTCGAGCTTGAATTCTATAAAACCTCAATACGCACTCACGAAAAAATCAGCGTTGATGTGTCCTCTTGCCGGGATAATCCTGCCGCGGCAGATGAGGTAATGCGCATACTATCTGAAAAATACGGCGAGGGCTTTGCCGATAACCTTTATAAAATCACGCTTACAGGGGATATTCCGGAGAACGGTTTTTTTGACATAAAGGAAATAGAAAGCCGATTGTCCCAAAATCTGTATTTTGTAAAGTTAGTGGATGAAACCGGAGTATCACGGGATTTAGAGGTTTTGAAAAACGAAAAATCGCTTAAAGGCGTGTTTGTTTCGAAGATGTTAGAGCGAATTGCCGCAAATCCCGATGATAAAACACTTACTTTGGCGCTTAACATCGGTCTTAAAGCGTTTTCCTCGGAGGTGGATTATTATGAAGATAACTAAGCTCTATATCAGCGCCTTCGGAGGATTAAAGGACTTTAATATTGACTTTTCTGACGGTTTTCAAGTAATTTTCGGTGAGAATGAAGCGGGCAAAAGCACGGTTTGTGAATTTATAAAAGCCATGTTTTACGGCACGGGCAAGCGCGCCGCGGGGCAGAGTATGAGTGTGAGGGAAAGATATACCCCGTGGGATGGTTCGCCCGCCGGCGGAAGAATATACTTTGAACATTCCGGCCGTGAGTTTTTTATAGAACGGGAGTTCAGAAAATCCGATGCTACCGATAAGGTTACTATAACCGATATTGCCACGGGTAAAAGCGAAGCCTGCCCGTCAGATATAGGCAAAACCCTTTTTGGAATAAGCGTAGGCGCTTTTGAGCGTTCGGTATTTATAGGCAACATTCCTAAGTTCTCCGCAGAGAGCGGAGCTGATGAGCTTAACCAAAAGCTCTCAAACGCCGCTTTTACGGGAGAAGACAGCGTTTCTTACGCAAAGGTGCTTAAAAGGCTTGATGACGCGAGATTTAAGTTAATTTCAAAATCCGGCAGAACGGGAAGCAGGGTATCGGATATCCAAGAACGCGATAGACTAAGTAGATTACTCGAAGAAACCGACCTCGCCGCCAGGAAAAAGCAGGAAATATTAACCGCCGTCAAATCAAACGATGAAAAGCTACTTGAAATAGAAAAGAAATGTGAGGAAGCCAGCCGCGTGCTTTTGCGTGCTCAGGATATTGAAAACGCACAGAAGCTGAAAGAATATATCGAGCTTAAAGATAAGCTCGATAGGCTGAATTCTGAGCTCTCTTTGGCGGATGGCACCGTTGCCGATGAAATGTTCCTTAAAAAGTTGGATTTCGGATTTTCAAAGCTCAACAATATTGAGGAAAAAATAAACACATATAAATCCGAGCTTCAAGCACTGCAAAATGCCGCACAGTCAAGGCAGGGCTTGTCTGCTGATGAAATCCGGCAAAAAATAGAGGAAGCAGATGCTCAAAAGAGGTCTTTGTTATCTTCTGTGCAGGAAAGTGAAGAGAAAATTTTAAGCCTTGAAAAAGAGGCTGAAAGCTCAAAAGAGAATGTCGAAAAGGCAAAGAGTGCAAAAAAGAAATTTAATGTTTTGCTCTTTTCTATCGGCATATCAGCGGCGGTTTTAGGCGTGATACTATACTTTTTTGCAAAAAGCATAATGCTTTCGGCGGCAGTGTGCATAATAGGGATAATAGCTGTTATTCTCTCGTTTGTTTTAAGACCTGCCGATAAATCCGCTCTTGCCGATGCAAATATCCGGTCAGAAAAGAAACAATCGGAACTAAGCACCGCAAAATCCGAGCTTACGGTTATTAAAGGTGAGATAAACAACCTTGATTCAAGGATTGAAAATCTTAATGTTTCTTTGAATTTCGGCGTTAATGAGGAGCAACGGATTGAGGAAACAAAGCGGCGCATTTCAGAATGTGCTTTGCAAATCGAGGATGAAAAGAAGAAATTTTTGGAGTTTTTCGCACTGCCTGCGGATACCGATTTATCCGCTTTAAAGGCCCGCGCCGAAGCACTTTCGATTAAGGCGGATGAGCAAAAAAAGATAAAACTGCGACTCACCTATTTAAGCCGCGACCTCGGCGGTATTTCGTACGAGGAGGCGAGAATGCGCTTATTCGAAACGGGCGAGGTAACCGATATAGATATACAAGAGCAAAAAGAAACAGCCCAAAGGCTGCTTAATAGAAAATCCGAATTGCGTGAGATAAAGGCACGGCTTGAAACCGAGCTTAAAACCGCGTTTCGTAATATGCTTGACCCTGAGGATTTGCGAAGGGAAATTGAAACCTACGATGAAAAAATCGACGCTAAGAAAGAATACTTCGATGCGGCAACCGTAGCCCGTGAGGTTTTAGAGGAAAGCCTCAATACCGCGCGCAAGAGCTTTGGCGGAGTTTTGGAGAGTGAAACTCTTAAAAACTTAAAGGCTATGACTAATGATGCGTATAGCTTTATTACCGTATCTGATGAATTTGATATCACTGCTCAAAGAAGCGGTACATTCGGTGCTCATGAAATAGAGTATTTAAGTCGCGGCGCAAAGGACCAGGCATATCTGGCTTTAAGGCTTGCAATATCCAAGCTCATTACAGATAAAGAGCCATTGCCTGTGATATTGGATGATGCACTCAGCCAGTATGATGATAAGCGCTTTTTGCTGGCGCTTGAATTCTTGAAAAAATACGGCGAAAAAAATCAGGTTTTGCTTTTTACCTGCCACAATTTTGTGACAGAAGCGGCAAAGCAAAAGAATATAAAAGTCAGCAAGATATAACACAAGCCCGGTACGAATAGTACCGGGCTTGTGTTATATCTAATCTTATCGTTTTACTCTGTAATGACCTTGCTTGTTGGCATACATCTTCCTGTCGGCTTCTTTCAGATACTGTGAAACCTTAATTGTAGGATCCGTGCAAAGTATGTAGCCTAAGGAAAGTGATAAAACATATGGTCTTTTTTGCGCCTTGCATTCGGCTTCAACTCTGTGGCGGATATCATTCATGACCATATCCGGATCGGTATCGCCGCTTTTTGCAGGCCTGCATCAAACCAGCTCATTTCCTTTTCTATTGTTTTTTACAGAAAATATTATGCGGACTATTAAAAGCCCTGCTTCAAAAGCAAGGATACCTGCCGGTATATCACATATAGTGTGCTGTTTTACAAAAAGCACAGATAAGAACACTAAAACAGAAAACAAAGCATTTAAAATCTTAATCGGCGCTTTCACGCCCTTTACCGAAAAAAGCATACGCAAGCAAGCCCAGCTATGAAGGCAGTGAAGGGACGGAAATATATTTGCCGGAGGCGTATCCGCCGCAAAAATAAATTTTACTAACTCGCCGGTAATGCCGCCGCCTGAAAATTGAGGGCGGGAAAGCATAACGGTAGGATATAAGATAAACACAATACCCGAAAGCAGATTGCCAAATGATATTCCCATACAAAAGCGTAAAGAAACACCGGAGTCAATAATCATCACTGCTATAATACATATCGCCCACTGCAAAAAAGCCAAGACATATATGTAAATAAACTCAGGGACAAAAGGAATACGATTATCAAGCGGTACGGTAACACTGCC
>CADBOD010000100.1 GCA_902796165.1 Oscillospiraceae bacterium
CTCATATTTGAATGACACGACATCACCTCATTTAATTATATCCCGGGAAGCGGTTTTTGCAACTTCTCTTCCACCATACACAGTATAACACAATATATGCACGCTGTCAAGTGTACATATTTAACAAAAACATACACCAAACATTGTGAATGTTGTGCATTGACTATTCACTAAACATCGTGTATAATATACTCGTAAGGTCAAGGGAACAAAACCCTTTATGAGAGGAAGTGAGGTAATGAGCAACGGAATGACAAACGCCGAATTAAACGCTTTTCTTGAAACATTAGCAAGACTTGTTGAGAGTAAGGCAGAAACGGTCAAGGACGCTTCGGAAATCATCAGAGAAGCAAAGACCGAATAAAAAAAGGATAGCGACCACCAACCACAGCACCGCTATCCAAAATAAGACGAGGGGCAGGGGTTAGCCTTACAACCCTCTGCCTTGATTATACACAGTAAGGCAATTAAAATCAAGGAGTTTTTGAAAATGAGTAAAACAGAATTAGCAAGCAAGGTAAACGAGTTAAAAGAATTAAAAGCAATGGCTGACGAGTTAGCGGCCGAAATTACTGCTATCGAGGACATCATAAAACAGGATATGACCGCTTCGGGCGTTGATGAAATGATAGTAGGCGTTTATAAGGTCAGATATAAAACAGTTGTTTCGAACCGCTTCGATAGTACCGCATTTAAGCAGACACACGCAGAACTGTATCAGCAATACACAAAGCAGATTGAAAGCCGCCGCTTTTCAGTGGCATAAAAGAAAATCGGTACGGCATAGAGCCGAACACCGCCGAAGCGGTTAAGAGAATTACAACTTGACCGCTTCCGGTAATCAAGAAAAAGGAGATGTTAAACTTGATAAGCCGATTATTTGATTGTTTGAACTCAGAAGAAAAAAGAGAAAATCCGTTTGAAATGCCGGAGATAGATAAATTGCGGGACAGGTTGTTCGAAGCCACAGAGCTGGAAAAATGTGATGATAGCGAAACAGTTCAAGATATGATTAGAGAACTTTTGCTTGCTGAGCGTTCAACAGCTTTTGAAATAGGATTTAGAGCCGCCGTTTCTATGTTTGCGGAAGGGTTGAAAGGAGTAAATACATAATGGAAAATGATAAAATCAGTATGATATCTAACAACGTGGTTGAGTTGGAGGTTATAACCGCTGATTTAGAAAGGGCAGAGAACCTGTTACAGATATTCTCTGAAATTACTGAAAGCGAAGCGGCTCAAATGAATAGCGCAACATTTGACGAGCAGAAGGGAATGGCATTATTGTTTTTGCAACGCCATTCGATATTAAAATCACTTATAACATCGGCTCTCGATATAATACAAACCGAGCGTGATAAAATTGACAAAATAACCACAGAAATATACGGACTGATTGAAATTTAACAAAAATAGTCTCGCTCTATTTCTGAAATACCTCTATCGTTGCGAGATTTGCCCTGTACGGCGTTTTTATGGAAAAGTAATATCAACACCCGTTAAAAGAAATTCGCGCCATTACGGCGCGTTTTTCTGTATGTTTTGATTTTCTCGGCAGTTCCTCGGCAGTTAATTTGTAATTTCCTTTGGCTTGCGGTGTGATTTACCATCTATGTTTATTATAACCGCTTCGGACTTCAACCGGTCGTAAACCCTTACGCCGATATTTTGCTTTAATTCATCGGGCAATAAATTGCTTGTTATAATAGTCGGCAAGTTCGAATTATATCTCGTGTCTATAATATCATAAAGACCTAAAATATCGTCTCTTTCGTACTTCTCTTGCACGCCTATATCGTCTATGCACAATAGTTTTCTGCTTTTGCATTGTTCTTTGATTTCTCGTTCTTTTTCAAACTGAAAACTTTTGCCTGAACTTTTCCTAACTATATCTAATATATCGCATTCGCGAATATATAGCGCGGGCGCAGGCTTTGGCAGATTATCAGACTTTATGTAGTTTTGTATTTCTGTATCGTCAAGAGATTTCACCAAATTATAGCAGACTTGATAAAGAATAGCCGAAACAAGATGTGTTTTACCTGTTCCTGTACCGCCAATAAAAATTAAATTGTGAAGCGGATTATCGGCGTATCTAATGCACTGTTCTTTGTTGCCCTTTTCCTTTTCGGTTAGGGGGTTATAGGTTGAAAATGTATGTTGTCGGTTCTGTCCGGTTAATCCGACTATGGTAAGATATCTATCGAATAGTTTGATTTTTCCGGCTCTTATATCTTTCTTTAATTGCTCTGCCTCTTTATCTTTCTCGCACTGGCAAGGGTTGTAAATATACCTGTTCAGAAATGGTACAAATTTCCCTGTTTTTTCTTTTCCGCATATGGTGCAGTGTTTATTATAATTATCTGTCATTTTGGTTATTCCTTTCTGCTTGTTTGATGATGTACAGCCAATTCCTATAATCCCCCCATAAAAATATCGAGAATAAATACGCGCAGGACCGAGGGCGGGGCTCTCTTTTTACGGATGATAAAATCGTAATAAGGGGGTTGAAAAAGGATATGCGATGATTTGCCGAAACAAAAAAGGGAAAACACGAATATATTATCACTTTAATGCTCGTTGTTTATAAAACTTTGTCATAAATGGATATCGCCGCTGTAACGCCCGGGTGCTTCTAAATCAATTCTGCTATTTGAGTTTTGTTTATTATTTTGGCTTTCGTTTCTTGCCCATTTCAAAATAGCGAGATAATGACTTTTATATTTATAACCTTTCATTGCTATACCCTCGCTGATATTTTCAATTCTCTGCTGATAATCATCAGGGAACTTTTCTTTTAACTCTGATAATTCGTTATCGGTTAGCAAGATATTTTTGTATTTGCCGTATTTGCTTTTTTTCTTTTTATAATTTTCTTTTTTATTAAACTTACCTGTACTATCCTTACCTAACCTAACCTGTGTCAACGGCTCGTCGACGGCTCGTTGACGGTTCGTTGACGGTCTCAAAATATAGGTGTTATTTTCGTCAAATATCAATAATGATTTTTCCGTTTTATGTGCCGTTGCGTTGTATGTATCTTTTCTGATGTAGTTGTGTGTTCGCCAATGCTTTATAACTATAACGCCGCTTTCGAAGCGGATTATAAATCCTTTGTTTTCAAGCAGTTTTAAGTCGTTTTCATCAGAATGTGATTTTAACAACGCCATTGTAATACGATTATTAAATCCGTCATCATCCGCGTCTTGATTCAGATGTAAATATAAAGCCTGTGCAGTTGCCGGTAATGAGATAGAATTATCACCGCCGACAATGTCAGACGATAACATTCGTCTTTTTGCCATTTTCTTTAATTCCTTTCAATTTCTGCCCTATTAGGCGTTTTATATTGCTGTTATGTGTTGAAGCACCCGGGCATGTATTCGGTGCGTATGCCTCCAAGAATATCCGAGAGTTTCGCAAACATCATCCCACGTAAGACCGTCAATATAGCGCAACCGCATTAAATGCCGTTCGGTAAAATCAGATAGAGAAGCGATTGCTTCTTCTATGGTTTTCTGCTCTTTTACCATATCGTTAAGCCGGTAAAGATACTCGCTTTTTAAATCAATAAGCGAAGCAACGGCACTTTCAACAGGACTTTTATTTTTATTAGGCGCGGACGGCAGCCCTTCAAACGACGGCGAGCGGACAGATACTATTGACCGTTCTATCTCGTTAATGCGTGCGCGAAGTTCCGCGTCTTCTGATTTTAAGTCCTTATAACGTTCGAGCGTTTCTTTTGTCACTATGTTTTATCCCTTTCATTTCCCGGCTTCGGTCAATGATTTTATGTAGTCTTTACTAAAAAACCATTTACGACCGATTTTAGAACCTTTCAGGGTGCCTTTATACAGCCAACGCTTAACAGTGGACTCTGTAACGCCTAAAACGATGCAGACATAACGCATATCAAGGTTGACAGGCAGATTATCCCAATTGTAGACCTTTTGCAATTAAATTACTCCTTTGCTTGCACCCTTGCCGTATATGTGATATAATTGTGAAGCGGCAAGGGTTTTACTTTGTTGCATAGTAGCGTACGCTCTTTTGATTTGCAGTCGGGGGAGTGTACGCCCTTTTTTATGCGTTTTTTAATTCGTCGATAATATCAAATATCTTTTTCTTATCCGCTTCCGGCAATTCTTTGCGGAGTTTCCGGCTGAAAGTGCTGTCAGTCATACCGAGTTTATCCGCTATTTGCCATAACTTAACGCCGTAACCCGCCGCCTTTAATTTGATATCGCTATTCATAATCTCACCACCTTAAAAGAAAATCGTTGTTGACATAATAAACGTGTCGTGTTATTATTATGTCACAACACTAACAACGTCATTGACATTATAACGCCACAAAACTTAACTGTCAATATAAATTAAAACGTTGTGACAGTAACTGTATAAATAGAAAGGTTTTGCAAGGTATGTGTGACATTAGATTTAATGCCGAAAAGTTTAGGCAACTTATTGATAATTCGGGTTTATCTATCAATGAACTATCAAAGAAAATAGGTTTAGATGCAAGTTTAATTAACAGGCAATATAACGGCGATAAAAACAGACCTATCAGTGTTTTTTATCTTGAAAAGTACTGTAATTACTTTAATATTACACCTAACTATTTTTATGATATTGATGACTTGCTAACCGACAATGAAAAAGGGTATATTGCAAGCGAATATACCGGATTGAGCAATGAAGCAATAAAATTTTTGAACCAATCTACAAGCGACGAAGGTTTTTTGGCGTTTTACGATAGTGCAACGGAATTTTTAGATTACCTAATAAAATCGTTAACGGAAAACAGCAGACTAATTACAACAATTCAGGAGTTGAGAAGCAACACTGCCTTATACTGTGAACTTTTAACAGATATCAAAAATTGCTCAGTAAAAGATGAAAGTTTTTACGAAAAGTATGTTGCTATTGATGACCTTTTCGATATGATAAACGGATTTAAGTATTACATCATCGAATGTATTGGACGGGTCTTAAATGACTTTGCAATGTCAGATATGCCGGGTAAAACGGTTAAAGATTTAAAAGAATTAGAAAACGCCTTTTATACATTAAAAGAGCAGTTTTTTAACCGAAACAATAACGGTGATACCAATGACTAAAAAATCATACAGTACAACCGTTTATATAGGCACTGTAAACGGAAAGCGATTAAGAAAATATATCCGGGCAAACAGCCAAAGGGAATTAAAACAAAAGGCGGCAAGTCTTAAAACCGAAATAAATAACGGTAAAGATGTTTACAGTAAAGCCGTATTCGGCGTGTGGGCTGATAAATGGATAAACGAGCGAAAGAAAAATGTAGTATCAAGTGGAACGCTTGCACAGTATGAAGCGGCTATAAGGCACCTGAACCGCCATTATCGGTGTGTGGAATTTAAGAATATAACGCTGTCAGACTTTCAATTATTCTTAAACGGTTTATCAGAGCACAACCCGACAACCAATAAGCCGACATCAAAGAAAACGCTTGAAAGTATTAAAAAGGTCGCCGCTTCAATATTCAGATACGCAAGGTCAAATAATATTGCCGGTGTGCCTGATTTTTTCAAAGAATTATCGATAGATAAAAACGCACCGCAAGAGAAAAGGCGAGCATTGACCGAAGCGGAACAAAACAGAATTATAGAAACGCCGCACACAGCACAATTACCGGCTATGATTATGTTATTTGCAGGGTTAAGGCGTGGCGAGTGTTTAGCGTTACGGTGGAAAGATATCGATTTAGAAAAGGCACGAATAAGCGTAAGGCAAACGCTTAATTTTGAAAACAATCAACCTGTAATAAAAAAAGGCGGCAAATCTGATAATGCCGTACGCACTATATCGATACCGCCTATATTGGTAAATTATCTTAAAAATATCCGCTTCGGGTTAAAGGTTATCCCGGAGTATGTATGTTTATCACCGAGCGGAAAACTGTACAGTGCCATTTCTTGGCGTAATACTTGGGATAGGTACTTAAAAACGCTTAACAGGAAATACGCCTACACCGATGAACAGTTAAGCCGCTTCAAGAAAAATGATACAATACCAATGCTTATTGAAAGAATAACACCGCATTATTTGAGGCATACATTTGCAACGCTTTTATATTTGCAGAATATAAACCCGGTAACTGCAAAAGAAATGTTAGGTCACGCCGATATACAAACAACGGTAAACATATACACCGACCTGAAAACCTTTTATAAGCCCGACCTGTCAGACGAGTATAAAAAACGGCTTGAAAATGAATATAAAATAACGGCATAAAAACCGATTTTTATATCGTTTGTATATCGAAATGTATATAAAAATATTTTGAAAACCGTTTGATTACTGCTTTTGTAGGCGATTTAGCACTTGACTTTTAATCAAGGTGTCCGGGGTTCAAATCCCCGATGGGTCACCAACAAAGAAACGCCTTTTGTTTACCAAAAGGCGTTTCTTTGTTTATCCAAGCCGCAGGCTTGGTATATCATCACGCACGGAACGTGCGTGCATATCATCAGCCCGTAGGGCTGTATATCATCACGCGTCAGCGTGTATTCTCCTCCGGCTTGATGAGATACGCCGCTTCGCGCCGATGATATACAAGGCTTCGCCTTGATGATATGCAGCAGCTAAAGCCGCTGATAGAGGTTAGTGTTGCTTTTTCCCTTGTTATCCGTTACAATTGTCTTTAGAGGGGAGGTGTGCACTTTGTCAAAGAATTACTTGCTGATCTATTCAGAACAGCTTGCGACTGATGTTGAATTGCTTTGTCAAAGCGTCAAAGCGCCTTCTAATACTCTTTTCCAAATTCGTAAGAGTTCTTCCAGCGTTTACGCCAACATCCGTGAATCAAATTACGGTCAAAGCCGTGCCGATATGCTTTCTAAATTTGAAATTGCCTTAAAAGAATGCAGCGAAACGGAAGGTTGGCTGCAGCTTCTCTTCAACACCGGTGCGATCGACGAGAGTGTTTTCAAGAAATATAGAAATCTATGCGGGCGCATCAGAAGAATGCTGATCTCAAGCTGTAAAACCCTGAAAGAAAAGTGAGGTTTATTAAAATCCGCTCAATCATAGAATAAAATCTCCCGGGCTTCCGATTTTCGCGGAAGCCCGGTTGCTGTTTTTTATAAATGAGCGAAAACATCAGAAATGCAGATTTTATACCCGGCTCATTTCTTCCGCACGGTTTTCCAGTGCGCGGTAGTCGATTTTTCCCACAGGTGTCAACGGAATTGCATCAATAACAAAAACCTTCTTTGGAACACAGTAGGTCGGCATTCTTTCCTCAATCTGTTGCTTTATTAGGCTTTCGATTTTTGCTACATTTGTGCTCTCATTCACGACAACGAATGCTATCGCAACACTCTTATAATTCGGATCATCAATACATACAACTACAGATTCTTTAATGCTTTCCAGTTCGGAAATAACTGATGCAACATAGTCTGGGAATAATTTGAATAGCGTTCCGTTTTTTTCTGAACGTGTGGAATAGATTCTTTTTATCCTTCCAGTTATAAAGATAAAACCATCTTTATCCACAAATCCTAAGTCTCCTGAGTGAATCCATTTTGTACCGAGGTTATCGTAGAATACTGCAGTAGATGTTTCTGCACTGTTTTTATAGTACTCCTGCATCAATCCGGGACCAGAAAAACACAGTTCTCCGATTTCGCCATATGACAATTCTTTACCATTGTCAGTGTCAAGAACCTTGATATTTGATTTAGAAAGAATTATTCCTGCGCTACCAGCTTTACCGTAGTATCTGTTTAATTCCGTCGCTATTGCAGAACAGGTTTCTGACATGCCGTATCCAATACTCGCTTTTGCAATAGAACCTCTTGCCTGTAGAAACGCTACAAGTTCTTTTTCCTTCTCTACGGATAACGGAGTTCCTCCTAACCCGCAGGTCTTGAAGAATGACAAATCCATTTTTTGTATTTTCTTGTTTGCCTGTATGCAGGGTATATGAGCACCGCTTCCCATAATATGATTAGGCTTGATTTTAACAAACAAACGAACAAGCTCTTGATCACTGTATTTTACTACGAGAGGCAACTGCATTCCTTGACTGAGCGGAAATATAACACCCATCGCAAGCCCAAAAGCATGAAACATCGGAATAGCACAAAGCCAAGTGTCGCCGCGTTGTGTATCGTTTTTATGATTCTTGAAAATCCAAGCTATGTAATTCAAATTATCGTTTGATAAGACAACACCTTTTGGTATTCCTGTCGTGCCGCCGGAATGAACGATTATTGACGGATTATCTTTTTTATAAGTTGTGCGAATGTATTCTTTTCCCCTCTTGATCATTAAATCAAAAGAAATTGCTTTCTTGCAGGATTGCTTTTTTTGCCGAATCTTTATCATAGCTTTTTTGACAGCCGGCATAGATTCCGAAACAGAAAGGACAACTATATTTTTAACAGCTTTGCAATCAGCAACAGAAGTAAACTTTGGGAGGAGTGCATCAAGTACAATTAATGTTTTTGATTCACATTTTTCAATTGCGACAACGGCTTCCTTAGCAGATTCAGTTACATATTCCATGTTTGGAATCGCACCCAATAGATTTAATGCATAAATACAATAGATCGTTTCGGGGGTGTTGATACTGAAAACCGTTACAATATCTCCTTCACGCACGCCTATAGAATAGAAACCTCTCGCAGCTTTCTCTATATTTTCAAACAGTTCACCGTATGTAATTTTGCGATTAAAGTAGTTCAGCGCCACATCGCCAAGGTGATCTTTGTTGTTCTCCCACAGGTATTCGTATATGGTACACTCTGGCAGAGGGGCGTTGATCGCTTCCTCGGAGTAGTATTTCAGCCACGGTTTGTCTATGGACGGATAGCCCGTCAGTTTCTGTTCTTGCATTTTCTTTCTCTCCATAATAAAAAAGTGCGCAGCCGAAGCTACGCACCGAAAAACGCACAACTCCGATTGCTGCGACACAATTTCCACGTACTACAAGTATGCGAAAAGGGAGTCTGCATTTTTGCCGAAACAAAAATGCACACTTGTAGTACAAACATGGAACAATTAAATTGTGTCGCAAGACAATCATACTATAAAACAGCAAAAAAATCAAGAATTATAGCTAAAACATTCCCTCGGCGTGTATTCTCCCTGCGGCTTGATGTGATAC
>CADBOD010000101.1 GCA_902796165.1 Oscillospiraceae bacterium
GATATGAAGCTCGCACAAAAGTATGTTGACCAGGTGGTTGTAAGCAGCTTCGCCAGTAAAGTAAATGTCAGCATTAACGGCAGGGATATAACCAATGATTCCAATGCTTTTCTTGCCAGGACCAATCAGGGCAGAAATTATGCGATTTATTATACCTATGTTGCTAAAAAGTCGCATATACCGGGCGATATCAATGATGATGGTAAAGTCAATAATAAAGACTTAACGAGGCTTTTCCAATACCTTTCCGATTGGGATGTCACGGTAAATAGCTTGGCGCTCGATGTAAATGGCGACGGTAAGGTTAATAATAAAGACTTAACGAGGCTTTTCCAATATCTTTCTGATTGGAATGTAGAAATATTTTAGTGAAAAGGGCACGGAAAACCGTGCCCTTTGCTTATCTCAAAACTATTCTCGACAATTCACTTTGTTCTCTTGACAAAACGGATATATTTATGTTACATTTATTTTCGGGTTAAGAATGTTGTCAAGGAGGTTGTTTTATGAAGCGTGTGCTCGCTATGCTTGTATCTGTGTTTATATTTGCTTCTTTGTTTGTGGTTTCTCCTCTCGCTTCTGCCGATGATGAGGCTTTGTTTGTTGTATCCTCTCATAAAATTGCGGCAGGCGAATCGGCAGATGTCAGCATAAGCATTAAAAACTCTCCCGGCATTGCTTCTGCAAAACTGCTTGTCTGTTATGATAGCGATTTAACTCTTGATTCAGTCACCTACGATAGCGGGCTTGGCGGTTTTGCCCAGGCACCTGAGGCGCTTTCTTCCCCGGTTACGCTTAACTGGGTGTCGCTTAGCAGTTTAAACGGCGATGCGGCATTCGCCACCCTTCATTTCAGTACCGCACAGGATATTTCTTCCGGTGTCAAAAGCGTTGAGATCGTCTTCGAGGCTGACGATGTGTGTGATATAAATGAAATCAATGTTCCGTTTGGCACTGTAAACGGCGGTATAGATATTTCCTGCCCCCATGAAAACACCGAAATCCGAAACGAAAAATCCGAGGGTATGAAAGATTCCGGTTATACCGGCGATGTTTATTGCCTTGACTGTGGAGAAATAATCAGTGAAGGCAGAATTATATATGCTTTTGCCGATGCCAACACCGATGAAGAAGTGGATATCAAGGATCTTGTAAGGCTCGCCGGATTTATTAAAAATATTACTGCTGAAATAAATGAAAAGAGCGATATAAACCAAGACGGCGAAATAGAAATGACCGATTTTAAATGCCTGTGCGATATACTTTTGGAACTGCCATATGATGTCTGACAGTGCGTTTTTTAAGTAGGTTGATTTTAAAGGGAATTTTTATCTAAAAAGCATAAAAATTTCCTTTATTTTTATTGAAAAAAATGTTGACACGGCATATCGCTTTTGATATAATACAACTGTATATAAGGGTGTTTTGCACCTATAATACTAAAAATTTTTTTGGAGGACGAAGAAAATGAAAAAAATCATAGCAATCATCGTTGCGGTTTTACTCGTTGCTTCACTGTCAATCGGTGCGGTAATGATGGTTTCTGCTACTGATGATGATCCAATTTTTGTGGTGTCTGAAGCTACGGCTAAAAAGGGCGACACGGTTGATGTAACAATTAGCCTTAAAAACAACCCTGGTATCGCTTCAATCAAGTTCTCAGTAGCATATCCGTCAGATTTGTCGATCAAGAGTTACAAATGGGCGGATTCGTTTACCAAGGCTTATACTTATGTTGAGGATGAAGAGGAAGTTACTGCTGATCCACCTTCAAAGAGTACAAACAAGAGCAATCCTGCCAACATCAACTGGGTAAGCTATACTCATAATGTTGAAGGTGACGGTGACTTTGTAACCATTAAGTTTACAGTTGCAGAAAACGCTGAGCTTGGCGACAAGATTATTGATATATCTTACGATGCCGGCGATATTTTCAAGTATGTTTCCGGTAAATATGAAGATCAAAATTTAACCGAGGGCAATGTTGCCTTCAAGCATACCGATGGTAAAATCACCGTTGTTGATTGCTTCCATGAGCACACAACCGATTATCCTGCCGTTGCTTCTACATGTAAAGTAGCAGGTCATGCAGCATACACTAAGTGTAACGATTGCGGCAAAGTAATCTCCGGTGATGACACACCGCTTGCTCTTGCCGAGCATACCAGAGGCACTGCTGTAAGCGAGAATGTAGTTCCCGCTACTTGCGGTGCAAACGGCTCACACGATGAAGTTGTATATTGCACAGTTTGCAATACTGAGATTTCAAGAGAGCCTAAGACCTATCTTGCTACCGGCAAGCATACTTATGAATGGAAGAATGATTCAAATTATCACTGGCAGGAATGTTCAGTATGTAATGGCAAAACAGACAATGAGAGCCATACCGCTGCGGCTGCTGTAAATGAAAATGTAGTTCCCGCTACCTGCGGTGCAAACGGCTCACACGATGAAGTTGTATATTGCTCTGTTTGCGGTTATAAAATTTCAAGTGAGCACAAGACCGATCTTGCTACCGGCAAGCACACCGCCGGCACACCTGTAAACGAGAATGTAGTTCCTGCTACCTGCGGTGCAGATGGATCACACGATGAAGTTGTATATTGCACAGTTTGCAATACTGAGATTTCAAGAGAGCCTAAGACCGATCTTGCTACCGGCAGTCATAATTTTGAATGGAAGAATGATTCAAGTTATCACTGGCAGGAGTGCACGGTTTGCCACAGCATGCCGGATGGCACTGAGTCTGAAGAGCATAAATTTGAGATGAAGACAGTTGAAGAGCCTACCTTCGAAAAAGAAGGCCTTAAAAAGGAAGTCTGCACAGTTTGCGGATATGAAAGTGGAAAGACCGAGAAAATTGATAAGCTCGAAAAGGTTGATTCAACACCTGCTGATGATACAACTAATTCTGACGGTACAAAGAACAGCGTAGTTAAGTCTTCTATTCCGAAGTCAAAGCTTAATAATGCTAAGATTGTAATCACTGTTGACGGTGAGGATATCGAAGTTCCTGCTGAATATTACACCATAAGCGGTGATGAGAACGGCACAACAGTTGAAATTAAGCAGTCATTCTATGCTACCAATCCGAAGTTTGAAGCTGGCAAATCTTATACAGCTACAATAATCGGTGACGGCGTAGGTACAACCGCTACTGTTAAGACTCCTGAGGCGGCTTCCTCTTCTACAACACCGGCTGCTACTACAACCGATAATACAAAGACAACCGGTACTACTTCTTCTCCGAAGACTGCTGACACCGATATCGCATTCCTCATAGTTGCACTTCTCGCAGTTATGGGCTCCAGCGTATTCGCAGGTGTAACATATCGCAGAAAGAAGAACAGTAAGTAATATAAAGCCATATTTAAAGCTCCTGCCGAAAGGCGGGAGCTTTTTGCATACATATTGATATTGGGTTTTGTTATTTTTTGAGCATCACCGTGTCAATAAAAAAACTTGACACCGAGCGAATTTGGTGCTATACTATCAGATGTAAAGAAAAAAACTTTACAGAGAGGGCGTGCAGGTATGGTTAAGGATTTATCATTAAGCGCTCTTTTGGATGTTTATGGTGCGTTTTTAAGCTCAAAACAAAGAGAAATAATGTCGCATTATTTAAATGAGGATTTATCCCTCGCCGAGATTGCTGAGAATGAGGGTACTACCCGCCAGGCAGTGAGTGATATTATTCGCCGCTCGGAGATTCAGCTTAAAAAATACGAAAGCACCTGCGGTTATTACAGTAAAATAGCCGAGATAAAGAGGATTTGCGGGTCTGATGTTCCGCCGCAGGAAAAGATTGAAAAAATATCCGAAATAGTGGATGAATTTTAATTGTATGGTTTCTGGGAGGTGACCTTATATGGCGTTTTCAAATTTATCCGATAAGCTTACCGGTGTGTTTAAAAAGCTCAGAAACAAAGGCAGGCTTACCGAAAGCGATGTAAAAGAGGCTATGCGCGAAGTAAGGCTCAGCCTTCTTGAAGCAGATGTAAACTATAAGGTTGCCAAGGATTTTACTAATTCCGTAACCGAAAAGTGTATAGGTGAAAATGTATTTGAGAGTCTTACCGCGGCTCAGAGTGTTGTAAAAATAGTTCGTGATGAGTTGACTGCTCTTATGGGCGGCGAAAATGCAAGGCTTAAAACATCGCCTAAAATTCCCACAGTTATTATGATGTGCGGTTTGCAGGGCTCAGGTAAAACAACCCATAGCGGAAAGCTGGCTAAGTATTTAAAATCCAAGGGTAACAGACCAATGCTTGTTGCCTGCGATATATATCGTCCCGCAGCGATAGAGCAGTTGAAGGTGGTCGGAAATTCGGTTGATGCCTTTGTCTTTGAAAAAGGTACGCAAGCTCCGGAAAAAACCGCAAAGGAAGCCGTGGCGTACGCCAGAGATTACGGTTATGATTATGTGATTTTAGATACCGCCGGAAGACTTCATATAGATACCGAGCTTATGGATGAGCTTGTTCGGATAACCGAGGCGGTTGAGGTCACTGATATACTTCTCGTGGTTGATGCAATGATAGGTCAGGATGCAGTAAATATCGCCAAAGAGTTTAATGACCGGCTTGAAATTGACGGCGTAATTCTCACTAAGCTCGATGGTGATACAAGAGGCGGTGCGGCACTCTCTGTCCGTGCCGTTACAGGTAAACCGATTATGTTCGCGGGTGTAGGCGAAAAACTTGACGGGCTTGAAGAATTTCATCCGGACCGTATGGCGTCAAGAATTCTCGGTATGGGAGATATGCTTTCCCTTATTGAAAAGGTCGAAACCGAGCTTGATGAGAAAAAAGCGGAAGAGGCCGCAAGAAAACTGCAAGAGAATAAATTTGACCTTAACGATTTGCTTGACCAGTTTTCCCAGATAAAAAAGATGGGAAGCCTTAAAAATATACTGTCAATGCTGCCTGGTATGGATAAGCAGCTTCGTGATGCCGATATAGATGACAGGCAGATGTATAGGGTAGAGGCAATTATTAAGTCGATGACTAAGAAAGAACGTGCCCATCCGGATATAATAAACGCCTCTCGTCGCAGAAGGATTGCGGCAGGGTGCGGGCAAACTGTTGAGGATGTAAACAGGCTTATGCGTCAATATGAGCAAATGAAAAAGATGTTCAAGCAAATGAACAAAAAGGGCTCAAAAAGGCGTATGATGAGGGGCTTTAATCCTGCAAATTTCGGTTTTTAGGGTAACGAATTTTACCTTGAACATATAAATCTTTAACTGGAGGTGCAAATAAATGGCGGTTAAAATCAGACTTCGCAGAATGGGCGCAAAAAAAGCTCCCTTCTATCGCGTTGTAGTTGCCGATTCAAGATATCCGCGTGACGGACGCTTCATTGAAGAAATCGGTTACTATGATCCCACCAAAGAGCCGGCAAGCGTTCAGATAGATGCTGAAAAAGCTCAGAAGTGGATTAAAAACGGCGCTCAACCTACCGATACGGTAAAGGCGCTTCTTAAAAAGAACGGTGTTCTTTAATAAAAGAATTGGAGAAAATGAATTATGAATGAACTTCTTATTGCAATCGCTTCAGGTCTTGTAGAAAATCCGGAAGCAGTAAATGTTACCGTTGATGAACCTAACGAGGAGGGTATAATCGTATATCACCTTCGTGTAGCTCCCGATGATATGGGAAGAGTTATAGGCAAGCAGGGTAGAATAGCTAAGGCTATTCGTACAGTTATGCGTGCCGCTGCAAACCGCAACAATCAGAAGGTAGCAGTTGATATTGACGAGTAATAGTCTTATACCCCCTCAAAACTGAGGGGGTATTTTGCTTTTTTGGAGGCAAAAAATGAAAAAAGAGTATATTGAAACCGGGGAAATAGTGGGCACCCACGGCGTGCGCGGAATGGTGCGCATTAAGCCTTGGGCGGACGACGTCGCCTTTTTATGCGGCTTCAAGGTCCTGTATTCGGGTGACGGAAAAATTCCCCTTAAAATCAATAAAATTCAACCTCACGGCAATATAGTAATAGCTGAAATTGACGGGGTGAATTCAATAGAAAAAGCTGAAAGGCTCAGGGGCAGTGTGCTCTATATTAAAAGATGCGATGCAAAAATACCCGACGGTAGATATTTTATCAGTGAGCTTATAGGTTGCCGCGTTATCGATTTTGATACCGGCGATGATTACGGGGTTATAAGCGATGTTTCGCCTACCGGGGCGAATGATGTGTGGCATATAAACTTAAACGGAAAAGAATATCTTTTGCCGGCAATAGATGATGTGGTAAAAGATGTTGATATAGATAATGAGGAAGTTAAGATAAGCCCGATGAAGGGGATATTTGACGATGAGAATTGATATTATGACGCTCTTTCCCGATATGTGTAAGCGTGTGCTTGATGAAAGCATAATCGGCAGAGCACAAAAATCCGGCAAGGTGGAAATTAAGGTAACCGATATACGCGATTTCGCCGGAAATAAGCATAATAAGGTTGACGATATGCCTTATGGCGGCGGTATGGGTATGGTTATGGCGGCAGACCCAATATATAACTGTTATAAGAGCCTCTGTGATGAAAACGAGCTTAAACCGCATCTTATTTATATGTCGCCTAAGGGAAAAACGCTTACTCAGTCAAGGGTAGTAGAGCTTTCAAAGCTCGAAAGAATAGTAATTCTTTGCGGTCACTACGAGGGAGTTGACCAAAGGGTTATTGATGAAATAGTAGATGAGGAAATCTCAATAGGTGATTTCGTATTAACCGGTGGTGAGCTACCGGCATTGACACTTGCTGATGCGGTGTGCCGTATGCTTCCGGGTGTGCTTTCAGATGAAAGCTGCTTTATGGAAGAGAGCCATTTTTCCGGGCTCCTTGAATATCCGCAATACACAAGACCGGCTGTTTGGATGGGCAAATCTGTTCCCGATGTTCTGCTTTCCGGAAATCACGCTCAAATAGCAAAATGGCGTAGAAAACAGGCCTTGCTTGAAACAAAATGCCGCCGCGAAGATATGTTTAGTTTCCTTACTCTCTCTGATGAGGATAAGAAACTCTTGGATGAGTAGTAATGTAGTAAATTGGTAAATTTTACACTATCATTTTGACCAAAACCGACAGTGTTTTTGCTCAAAAAATTGGATTAAATTTAGAACTTATTAACAAAACATTGACAAAAACATTTATTATAGTATAATGAACACAACAAAGTTTATTGATTTTCAGGCATTCTGGTTTTGTGTTAAAAAGGAGTATGCTATATGTGTGTTAAAGATGTTGTTATACATAATCAGGTAGGTCTTCACGCTCGCCCTGCAACCTTCTTCATTCAAAAAGCAAACGAGTATAAATCTTCTATATGGGTGGAAAAGGATGACCGTAAGGTAAACGCAAAGAGCCTCTTAGGCGTATTGTCACTTGGCATTGTAGGTGGCGCCACTATTAAGATTATTGCTGACGGTGTAGATGCTGAGCAAGCACTCGAAGGTCTTGTTTCTTTGGTAGAATCAGGTTTTGCCGAGTAATATAAAAAGTAAAAAATGCCCCGATAATCGGGGCATAAATATCCGGGTGTGGCGCAGCTGGTAGCGCGCTTGACTGGGGGTCAAGAGGCCGCAAGTTCAAGTCTTGTCACTCGGACCA
>CADBOD010000102.1 GCA_902796165.1 Oscillospiraceae bacterium
ACAAAAACAAGAAAGCCCATACCGCCTATAAAATGAGTAAAGCTACGCCAAAAGAGCATACCCCGAGGCATAATCTCAACATTTTTTATAATCGAAGCGCCCGTGGTTGTAAATCCGCTGACTGTTTCAAAAAAAGCGTCGATATAATCAGGTATCGCTCCCGATAGGGTAAAAGGCAGAGCACCTAAAAGCGATATCAGTATCCAAACGCCCGCCACTATTGCAAAGCCCTCTTTTGCATAGATTATATGGTTATGCTTCTTAGTGGAAAGGAGCATAACTCCGCCTAACACCGCAGATATAAAAATCGTCAGAGCAAAGGCCGAAGCACCTCTATACTCTCCGTATATCAGCGAAACAACAAGCGGCAATATAATCAGTATTCCCTGCGCGAGAGACATCTTACCGAGGGTGTTAATAACTGCCTTAATATTCATAAATAAGCCTACCTCATAATATCCGAAAGATCTTTGAGCACCGCTTTTGCGGCAATTACTATAACTTTATCTCCGGCCTTTATAACATCGTCACCGGAAGGAATAATAGCTTTACGCTTACGAATAATACCCGAAATAAGTATATTCTTTTTGATTTTAAGCTCTTTTATCGGTATTTCCTGATATTCAAAATCGGATGCAACATTAAATTCTGCCGCCTCAGCCTTACCGTCCATCAGCTTATAAAGCGTTTCAACATTACTGCCCTCGGAATTCGCTATTGCCCTTGCATATCTCGTTATAATTCCGCTGACCGTCTGCTTAGGCGTAACCACGCAGTCAAGCCCCAGCTTTTCCGCCATATCCGAAAGCTCGCTTCCGTTCACCTTTGCGATGACCTTTTTAAGCTGTCTTGAAGCGGCAAAAATGGAAACCAATATATTTTCCTCATCCATACCGGTAAGCGCCACAAAGGCGTCACACGATAAAAGACCTTCTTCAATAAGCAGCTCCTGGTCAGTTCCGTCACCGCTTATAATTCTCGCGTGCGGCAAAATATCCGAAAGCAGTTCGCAACGGCTTCTGTCCTTATCTATAATTTTAACGGTGTTGCCTGCGGCGAGAAGCATTTTAGAAAGATAATAGGCTATTCTTCCGCCGCCGAGCACCATAACATCCCTTGCGCTCTTTTGAAGAATACCGAGCATTTTAAGCAGCTTTTGTATTTCACTCGGGTCTGCGGTAATGCCTATGCGGTCGCCGCTTTCAAGCACAAAATTACCGTCAGGTATAAAAACATCATCTCCGCGCTGAACAACACAAATAAGATAGTTTGCCTGGAATTTTTTTCTTAACTCCATAAGGCTCATACCGGCAATCGCACTGTTATCTCTGAGCAATAATTCCGCCATTTCAAAGTTTCTGCGGGAAAATGTTTCCACATTTACCGCCGCCGGAAATTTAAGAATATTAAATATTTCCTGAGCAACAAGGTATTCGGGATTTAAAATAAGCGATAATTCTATCTGTTGCTTTATAAAGCCTAAATTCTTATCGTTATACTCTGGATTTCTTACCCTTGCCACCGTATGTTTAGCTCCCATTTTTTTGGCAATAATACAACTGAGCATATTAAGCTCATCCGAGCCGGTAACGGCGATAAACATATCCGCGTCCGCAATTCCGGCGTCCCCCAAAGTATTATAATCGGCACCGTTTGAGCAAAGGCACATTATATCATAAACATCCCTTATTTCCTCAACGGCTTCCATACGGTTATCAATCGCGATAACATCGTGGCCCTCGCTTACAAGGCTTTCAATAGCAGCCACGCCGATTTTTCCGCAACCGACTACGATTATCTTCATAAGGCATCTCCTAAAACATATTTAATTTATTATACTACGCTTTTTCAGATTTTTCCATACTTATTTATAAAAACCTCAAAAAGATTGACATAAAAAAATTTTTAAATTATAATTGTAGTGCTTTTATGATAAAAACCACGGAGGGAAATATGAAAAAAGGGCTTAAAATCGCCATTATTGTTGTATCATCTCTTTTGGCACTGATTTTAGCGGCACTGGCGGCTTTCTTAGTGCTTAACAATATGGGTAAGCTGCAATTTCACAAAAACGATACCAATATTACCAATTCCATTATTGAAGAGGACGAAGAAGGAATTATCTATAAAGGCTCAAAATATAAGCTCAGTTCGGATGTTGTATCATTTCTTTTGATAGGAATTGATAAAGGCAGTCTTAACGATAATCTCGGAATAGGGCTTAACGGTCAGGCGGATACGCTTCTTGTAGGCGCGGTAAACACCAAAACAAAATCCATAAGCGTAATACCGATATCAAGGGAAACTTTGGTTGATGTCAATCGGTATAACACCTCCGGCGGATACACCGGCGTATCAAACGAACAAATCTGCCTCGCTTTCGCATACGGTAACGATATAAAGCAAAGCAGTGACAATGTTCTTTTATCCGTAAGCCGTGTTTTATACGGTATAAACATAAGCTCGTATATCACAATGGACCTTGCGGCGCTTGAAAAGTTATCAAATTCAGTAGGCTCCATAGATGTATATGTGAACGAGGATTATTATGACGCTGATTTCGGCACAAGATATAAAGCCGGGCAAACTATAAAGGTACGCGGAAAATCCGCCGTAAATTACATCCATTGGCGAACCGATGCCGTTGACGCAAACAATTACCGTATGCAAAGGCAAAAGAGCTTTATAACATCATTTATGAACAAGGTTTCAAATGAGATTTCAAAAGACTTTTCAAAGGTAATAACATATTACAATTTAATGCAGCCGTATGTTTCCACAAATATTTCACTGTCACAAACAACTTATCTTGCAACAAATTGTATGAGTATGAATTTAGGCGATGCGATAGATTTTAAAAATATACCCGGCGAAACCTTTAATAAGGACGGTTATTCCGCTTTCGTCCCTGATGAAAAAGCACTTACTGAAATCGTAATTGAAACATTTTACGAAAAGATACCGGAAAAAAGCGAGGAAGTAAGCAGTAAATAAGCGTTAAAATGCGAGAGAAAAGATAAAACTTTTCTCTCGCATCTTTTATATACTTTTAACTATACCGTCCAAAAGCCGGCAAAAATTCTTTTCCGCCTTTTTTGAGTTTTCAATCACCTCTTTGTGTGAAAGAGGTGATTTTGTTTTTCCCGCCGCCATATTTGTAATAACGGAAATGCCGCACACCTTCATTCCGGCGTGGACGGCGGCAATCGCCTCGACCGCCGTGCTCATACCCACGGCGTCAGCGCCTAACACCTCAAGTGCTTTAATCTCTGCCGGAGTTTCATATTGCGGACCTTTAAGCTGGGCATAAACTCCCTCTTTTAAGGTGATTTCAAGACTTTTTGCCACACTTGACGCACACTTTTTAAGCCTCGGTTCATAAACCCCACTCATATCAGGAAAACGGGCGCCGAGCTCATCAATATTAGCACCGATAAGCGGACTATCTATAAAAAGGCTTATATGGTCACGAATGAGCATAATATCGCCGGGATTAAAGCTATCATTTATACCGCCTGCGGCATTTGTGAGAATAACCGTTTCGGCTCCAAGCAGCCTTAACACCCTTATCGGCATTACCGCTTCCGCCGCAGAGTAACCCTCGTAGCAATGTACCCTGCCCTTTGCTACGGCAACAGCCCTGCCGCCGTAATATCCAAACAAGAATTTACCGCTGTGACCTTTTACCGTGGATATGGGGAAATCCGGTATATCAGAATAATTTAGTGAAAATTTCACATCAATACTATCCGCAAAAAAACCAAGCCCCGAGCCTAAAACAACGGCAATCTCCGGCTTGAATTCACCTATATTTTTTTTAATGCTTTCAGCACAGTTAAGACATTTTCTATACATATAAAACCTCTGAAATA
>CADBOD010000103.1 GCA_902796165.1 Oscillospiraceae bacterium
GTCCCCGACTGCCCGTTTTATATCACAAAAAACGGCTCCCCGAAAGGGGAGCCTTATGATGTTATAAAATAGATTCCTGTTCTGTTTTTAAAACATCTATTGCCTTTGTAAGCACCTTCGGCATTGGAACGCCTATGAGCGCGGCGTTCTCTGTGATACTGATAGCCTCGTTCACGATAAAGGCGATAATTACGCCGTCGGCAATAAAGCTCTGACCGGTTACATCATCAAGCCGGGAAGCGAGCAGTACAATCAAAAGGGTAATGCTCTTGCGGACAAGGCCCTTAAATCCGGCGCGGGATTCGAGCGCACCCGATTTTGATTTGGGGCTTTTTTTGAAAACCGCCGCTAAGAGTATTCCGCTTATATAATCCGCCGCCATAAAAATCATAAGGGTAACGAGTGTTCCGTCAAAGCCGCCGAACAGCTTTGAAAGCACCGCGGCGAGCGTTCCCGCGGCGGCGCTGAAAATATCTTTATACTTCATTTTTCAGTCCTTCTCTATTCGAGCCATACCTTTATGGCGTCTATTTCCTTTCCGAAATTTCCGGCATAGCCGTTTATACGGTCATTTATATCATACCCGGTAACCGCCGGAAGCCACCTGCCTGACTTTTTCTCGTGGGCGGCATATTTTATGGTCTTTCCGGTATCGGTACGGAAAGCTACCGCATCTATCGGTTGACCGAGGTTGCCGGCATAGTCCTCACGGTTTTTAACCTCGGGCAGCCAGCGCGCACGGTTATTCTTTGAGCCGATGATATGAACCTTATAATATATATTGCCTTTTGTGAGGTTGGCATAAACGGCGCAAACCGCGTTTTTAAAATTTCCGGCGTAATCGGTATTGTTTACCACATCTGGCAGCCACTTATCCTTTACATTTTCCCACACCTGATAGATAACATCTATTTTTTCGGGAGTGGCAGGCGTATCGGACGATTGAGGTATTTTCTTCAAATCCAAAAACTCTATAAGTCCCTCGGCTACCGCAAGAGCATAGTTCTGCTTGCCTACATCGGAAGTTATGATTTTATAGTCGGCGGAGCTATCCATAAATCCGCCCTCGCAAAGCACCGCCGGCACCTTATTCTGATTGATAACGGCGAAGTTTGCGCGCTTTATACCGCGGCCGGTGAGCCCTGTATATTCTACCAATCTGTTGTAAATACACTTTGCGAGCCTTTCATCCTTCTCGGTGGGTGTTCTATCTGTATAAACCTCAACGCCGGTGGCGTTGTTCCAATTTCCCGTATATGCGTTATGATGGATAGAAACAAACGCGTCAACACCTGCGTTTATATATGCCGCCACGCGAGAAGAAAGGCTTTCGTCAATTTTGCCCTCATTATTATCGGTGCGGATAATTTCGCAGTCATAATCCCGCAAAATAGACTGTATGCGGTCGCATACATCGTCGTTCAGTGACCATTCCTTGATGCCGTCCGGCGTTTGCTTGCCGGATGTATAAAGACCGTGGCCGGCGTCAAGACCAATTTTTTTCATATAGTTCCCTCCTATACTAAAATATGAAAAAGAAAACCGAAAGTTTCCTTTTTCACCCTTGCACAGCGAGGGAATATTATATCCTTAATTTGCGACTTTCACCGCCGTTATAACAAAAGTACCGCCGATAACAAAATCACCGCATACCGTTTTTTCTTTATTCCGGCAAGGCACAAAGTATCCGCCGATAGCCTTATCAGCACGGCGCATTTTAGAAGATAGCACACAAAGAAGGCGAAATAAGCAAAGCCGTCCATACGGGTAAAAAGGTTGCCGATAGTAACGGTACTTATATCGTCAATATAGGGATATTCAAGTCTTGCAGATAGCGGAAGGCTGAAGCTCAAAACACTGTCAAGCACGGTGATAATGCAGATTATAACACCCCACGAAACACCTGCCGGCACTGCAAATTTCGGCAAATTATGCGGCATATCAAGGGCGATAAACAAAACTGCAAAAACGCTTGGAACAAGCAACTTATAACCGTAGGCGAAGGTGTGTTTTACGGAAATATGAGAAAAATCAAAGGCGGTTTTAAGGTTCCTTAAATCGAAGTTTTTGACCGATATTAAAAACATTACGGCAAATATCGCGGTGACAAAGAAAAAAGAAATGCTCGAAAACTTGTAAATTGCTTTTTTATCTCCTGCGGCAATGCAGGCGGTGCATAGGGCAAAAATCAGCTTTATCAAAAAAGCACTTTCTTTTGTGAGCAGGTTTTCATAAATGAACGCAGTGTATTCCCTTGAAGCCGCCACCGCCGCTATAAGCGAAAAAATAAAAACTACCGCAAAAACCGCGCCTTTTAGTATTCCTGAGTTTGCGCTCATAGCTGTTTTAAGCGGTTTATAGATAAAAAATGAGATAATTATGCCACCTGCCGCGGCAATAAAAAGCTCTGAAAGGCTTTCACGGTAAAGCGGCATTTCGATTACACTGTTTGCAACCGTGAAAACAGATACAAGTGCGATAAAGTGAAAGGCGGAAAGCCGGCTTTTATTTTCCATTCACACTTACCTCCGCAGTAGTTATCTTTTTATAAGAGGCGGCGCCCAGCACTTTAAGCGCAGGATTGCCGTAGAGCTTGTTTACAAGGTTTTCTATATCCTTTTTTATCGCCGCATCTTTTTGGTCTTTTGAGTGGCGGTATCGGCATTTAACATCGATTTTAAGCGTGTTTTTGCTTGTTTTTATATCTGTGCTTATGCGGTTTACCCTGCATTTTTTGTTTTGCACTTCTATTTCACCCGAATTGCTGCCGGAATATATCAGGTTATAAATCAGCGCCTCATCCGCATTTAAGCTCAAAACGGCGGAGTAGTCGCTATACACAACCTGTCCGGAGATAAAAGGCTTATCGTCTTTTACGGACACTTCCGGCAGGCAAAATCCCCCGTTTGAAATCTGCCGCGAGCAAGTTTCATAATACTTGTTTTTAAAATCTATACCGGTAACGGATTTTATGTTTGCTTCTATCTGCATAATATCATAGCCGATACTTGGCGATTGAGGTTTCAGCCCGAGAATTTCCTCAATATTTTCGGCGGTGAACATATAAATTCCAAGATTGAGGTTTTTGGTATCGTATAAATATTTAATTATTGATTTAAAATCTTTACCGTAGATATCTTTACCTATAACAGCAGTGCTGCAATGGTCAAAAACAGCGGTTTTAGGCATACTTGATACTGCACTGATAACTGCGTCATACGGAGTTTTGCCGAGGGCGTCAAACAGTTTGTTTTTAGCCTTTTTATCATCAGAGCTTATTATCAAAACCTCGACAAACGCCCTGAATTTTTCTTCCTTTTTTTCAAAGGAAACGGAGGAAACAAAGTATTCATTATCGGTTTCCCGATACCCTTTGCATGAGCAGGAAAAAAGTAGAAAGCATAAAGTAAGCAGTAATAAAATAATTCTTTTAATCATCTTTTTCACCTGATGAGCGCTTTAAATCCTTGCTGAATTCGGGGCGGTTTATCATATTTGTCCAGGGTGCGCGAATTACACTGTCCTTTAAGGACTGAAAGCTCATTTTGTTAAGCGAGATTGTATAATCAACTCCTAAGGACTTTATATTAAGAATATATATCAAAACGATAGAGCTTATCATCATAAAACCGTAAAGGCCGAAAAGGGAGCAAAGTATTACTGATATTATTCTGATATAAAGTACCGAGGTTTTAAGCCGCGGCACCATAAGTCCGCAAATTCCGCTGAAAGCAACAGCGATAAGCATAGGCGCACTGATGATTTTTGCTTCCACCGCCGCTTGTCCTACCACAAGACCGCCCACAATGCTCAGCGCGTGCCCTAAGCTCTGCGACATACGAATTCCCGCCTCTTTCAGTATTTCAAAGACTATCACTAAAAGCAGACATTCGCCCACACTCGATATCGGAACGCCCATACGAAGCTGTGCTACGGATAGGGCAAAATGAGTAGGCATAAGCTCTATATGAAAGGTGGAAAGCGCAACAAACACCGCCGGCACTGATATTGAAGCCACAAAGCAAATGTACCTTAAAAATCTGCGTACGCCCGCCACGAGAAAATTGAGGTAATAATCCTCATCCGATTGGAAGTTTTCGGAGAAAAGGTAGGGCACAGTAAGCACCATAGGGGTACCGTCAACAACGAGGGCAATCCTGCCTTCAAGAAGCCTTGAAGCCACAACATCAGGGCGCTCAGTAGTGCCTACGGTTTTAAAAATACTGTATTTTCCGTCACGGATGTATTCTGTAATATAATTACTGTCAAGCACGCCGTCAATATCTATTTTTTCAAGCCTCTCTTTAAGGCGTGATAAAACCTCGTTATCGGTGAGTGATTCAAGATAGCATATATATACCGCCGTATCGCTTCTTTTACCTGCTTTTACTGATTTAATTCTTAAATCAGGGGTTATCAGCTTTCGCCTTATAAGCGAGAGATTTAAAATCGCCACCTCACAAAATCCCTCACGAGGTCCTTGGGTTACACGCTCGTCAACCGGCTCTTCTATCGCCCTTACCGGAAAGCCCTTAGTGTTTACGCAAATAGCGGTGGTA
>CADBOD010000104.1 GCA_902796165.1 Oscillospiraceae bacterium
ATAATAATAATCGAAAAAAACACTTGACCTTTGATGTGATGTATGATATAATCGTTCTACCTCTGAAGGGTTCTTTTTTTTTGGAAAAAATAACCTGTCAGCCACCTTGTGCGCCATATTGTATTGTGCTTTCTTTTCGCCTACAATATTTGGTGAAAAGTACAGTATGCGTCGGGTGTTTTGAGGGAGGCGTTTCTTTTTGAGGGTGCGTAGTATTCTCAAAAAAGAGAAAAAAATTTCCGTAAAGCGGGAGGTGCCGTTATGAGAGTAAAAATCACACTTGCATGCACAGAATGCAAACAGCGCAACTACAACACGATGAAAAACAAGAAAAACGATCCTGACAGACTTGAAATGAACAAGTATTGCAGGTTCTGCAGAAAGCACACCTTGCACAAGGAAACAAAGTAAGGAGAGGGCATTATGAAAATTGTAAACAGAATTTGTCAAATTCTTGCTATCATTTTGTCACTCGGTGCTTTGGTTCTTTTCTTCACTAAGTTTGCCACCATCACCTTTTCGGGCGGTGAGGCGAGCTTCGTAGGTGCTGAGCTTGGCTTCGGTATTAAGAAAACCGTGGGTGAGGCGTCTTATGATATGGCGCGCTCGGCAGATATTCTTTTCTGCTTCTTCCTCACGGCGTTCGGGCTTATTTTCAGTATCTTTTCATTCAAATCAAAGGGTCTTCGCTATGCCGTACCGGCAATAGGTCTTATTGACGGTATATATATGTTGGTTATAGCACTCAGAAAGCCCAATTTGTTTGTAGATACCCGTCCACTGCCGGATGTTACCAAAATCACCTATGGTAAGGGAGTTCTTCTTGCGGCAATCGCACTGCTCGTTTTTGCAGTAGCCGCCGCCGCATACCTCTTTATAGATGATTATATCGAGGTTAAGGCGTCAAAGGGTGCTAAGCGCACGATATTCAAGCGTGTAATAGCCTTTTTTAAGGACTACAAGAGCGAAGTCAAAAAAATCGTTTGGCCGGGAATAAAGGATGTGGCTAAAAACACCCTTATAGTTCTCGTTATGTGTCTTATCGTAGGCGCGTTTATTTGGCTTTTGGACTTCGGTCTCGGTAAGTTGCTCGAAGTTATCCTCGGTTAAGTGAGTACGGAGGTAAGCTAAATGGCTGAAAATACGCAAGCAAAATGGTATGTCGTTCACACCTATTCGGGATACGAGAATAAGGTAGCGAGCGACCTTGCAACTATGGTTGAAAGCCGTGGTATGCAGGATTTAATTCAGGATATCACTATTCCTATGGAAACCGTCAGCGAAACGAAGGATGGCGTTACAAAGGAGTATGAGAGGAAGATTTTTCCGGGTTATGTCCTGATAAAGATGATTGTCACCGACGATAGCTGGTATGTTGTAAGAAACATCCGCGGCTGTACCGGATTTGTGGGGCCGGCTTCCAAGCCCGTTCCGCTTACCGATGAGGAAGTAGCCGCCCTCGGCGTTGAAAAGCACAGCGTTGAAGTGGGTTACCGCGAGGGTGACACGGTCAAGATTATCAGCGGTCCGCTTGAAGGTTACAGCGGTGTTGTTAAAACGCTCGATAAAGAGAATAACAGCGTATGCGTTGTTTTGTCTATGTTCGGCAGAGAAACACCGGTTGATTTGGAGCTTGACCAGATATCTTTGGACTAAAATTGTTAATACGCGCAATAAGCGCTTATTAACTCCGGCACACGGATTTTCGGGCGGTGAGGTTAACCGTCTGCCCGGATTTGAGCGTTCGTGTGTCACGGTGGGAGGAGCGTATATATGAGCGTTCCGCCAAGTGTCAATCCGGTTTCTCGGATTAAAAAACACGGTTACCACGAATAATGGAGGTGCTAATTATGGCTCAGAAAATTGTAGGTTATATTAAATTGCAGATCCCTGCGGGTAAAGCAACTCCGGCTCCGCCGGTAGGCCCCGCGCTCGGTCAGCACGGTGTAAACATTATGGAGTTTACCAAGGCGTTCAATGAAAAAACTAAGAATGACGCAGGTATGATTATCCCGGTAATCATTACTGTTTATGCGGACCGTTCTTTTACTTTTATCACAAAAACGCCCCCTGCCGCAGTTCTTATTAAAAAGGCTTGCGGTATCGAAACCGCGTCCGGCACACCTAATAAAACAAAGGTTGCCAAAATCACACGCGAGCAGATAAAGAAAATCGCAGAAACCAAGATGCCCGACCTTAATGCCGCAAGCATTGAATCGGCTATGAGTATGATAGCCGGTACAGCTCGCAGTATGGGCGTTGAGGTTGAAGACTAAGCGGGGAGGTAAGCTAAATGAAACACGGTAAAAAGTATAACGAGAGCGTAAAGCTGATTGAAAAAGGCAAGTTTTACGATCTTGACGAAGCGGTAGAGTTAGCTGTTAAAACCGGCTCCGCTAAGTTTGATGAAACAGTTGAAGTTCATGTTCGTTTGGGCGTTGATTCAAGGCACGCTGACCAGCAGGTAAGAGGCGCCGTAGTTCTTCCTAACGGAACAGGTAAAACCGTTCGCACCCTTGTTCTCACAAAGGGCGATAAGGCAGATGCCGCAAAAGAGGCAGGCGCTGATTTTGTAGGCGCTGAGGAATTGGTTGCTAAAATTCAGAATGAAAACTGGCTTGATTTTGATGTTGTTATCGCCTCTCCCGATATGATGGGTATGGTAGGCCGTCTTGGTAAGGTTTTAGGCCCGCGCGGTCTTATGCCTTCACCGAAGGCAGGTACTGTAACACCTGATGTTGCAAAGGCTGTTACCGAGGCTAAGGCCGGTAAAATCGAGTACCGTCTTGATAAAACCAATATTATCCACTGCCCGATAGGTAAGGTTTCCTTCGGTGCGGATAAGGTTAAAGAAAACCTCGAAGCAGTTATGTCGGCAATAGTTAAGGCTAAACCGGCTGCTACAAAAGGTCAGTACATTAAGTCCTGCGTTTTGGCTACCACAATGGGCCCGGGCGTAAAGCTCAATGTAGCTCGCTTCGGCAACTGATATTTGATGTTTAAAAGAGTTCCGCGCAAATCGCGCGGAACTCTTTTTTGTAGTAGTAAAAAACAAATCCGAACTCAACGCCTACCGGCCTTGGGTTCGGATTTTTAAAGTTTGGTGCACCTGACAGGAATCGAACCTGCACCGGGTTGCCCCGACTAGAACCTGAATCTAGCGCGTCTGCCAGTTCCGCCACAGGTGCTTGTTTTAAATTTCGGTGAATTCAATTATATAACAACATCTGCTCAAAGTCAAGATGTTTAGCTTGAAAAAAGTTGCGCCATAGTATATAATATATCAGTTGGCAATTATGGTAGGTCTTTATCTGCTTTTTGGGGGTTAGCTATGGGTGATATGGTCATAACGGTTATGGAAATTATCGGAACGGTCGCATTTGCCCTTTCAGGCTCCATTATTGCAGCACGGTACTCCTTAGACCTGTTTGGTGTGATACTTGTGGGTTGTGTTACCGCGGTGTGTGGCGGTATGCTCAGGGACATAATATTGGGTCAACTGCCACCGGCGGTGTTTTCAAATAAGGCGCTGTTGGCGGTTGCGGCGGCTACATCGTTATTGGTGTTTATAGTATTTTATTTCAACTCAAAAAGCTTTGAAAAACTCGAACGGCGAATAGAGAGCGTAAATATTTTGTTTGACGCAATAGGCCTTGCGGCTTTCTCCATAACGGGTATGGAGGTTGCGTTTGGCACAAAAAACGGTGAAAACGCACTTCTTGTGATTTCCATGGGCGTTATAACGGGTATCGGCGGCGGTATTGTGCGCGATGTTCTGGTGGATAAAATACCTTATGTGCTGAAAAAACACATTTATGCTCTCGCTTCGATAATAGGCTGTATAGTTTACTACATAGTAAGGCAAAACGGCGGCAAAATGATAGGTATGCTTGTTGCGATACCCGTTATGATAATAATTCGTCTGCTTGCCGCAAGATATCATTGGAAGCTGCCTAAAATAAAGATTGAAAAGCAACAGTAATTATCGGTTTTCAAAAAAGCGTTGCAAACACAGGGGATTTAAACTATAATAATTTTGGTGATATTATGGCTAATGATAAAAAAATGGTAAAAGAGATTACTTCGATGGATGAAGATTTCGCAAAATGGTACACTGATGTGTGCTTAAAGGCGGAATTGATTGATTATGCCTCGGTTAAGGGATGTATGATAATCCGACCCTACGGCTATGCTATTTGGGAGAATATTCAGCATATTATGGACGGTATGTTTAAAGAAACCGGACATGAGAATGTTTATATGCCGCTCTTTATTCCCGAGAGCCTTTTGCAAAAGGAAAAGGACCATGTAGAGGGCTTTGCGCCGGAGGTTGCGTGGGTAACGCACGGCGGGGAAGAAAAGCTCGAAGAGCGCCTTTGCGTTCGTCCTACAAGTGAAACGCTTTTCTGCGACCATTTTAAGAATATTGTTCATTCCTGGCGTGATTTGCCGAAGCTGTATAATCAGTGGTGCAGCGTTGTAAGGTGGGAGAAAACCACCCGTCCTTTCCTGCGCTCGCGTGAGTTTTTGTGGCAGGAGGGGCATACGCTCCACGCAACTCCCGATGAGGCAAAGCGTGAAACCGAGCAGATGCTCAATGTCTATGCCCGATTTGCCGAAGAGGCGCTTGCCATGCCGGTAGTAAAAGGGCAGAAGACCGAGAAAGAACGCTTCGCCGGCGCTGAGGCAACATATACAATAGAGGCGCTTATGCATGACGGTAAGGCGCTTCAAAGCGGAACATCCCATTATTTTGGGGACGGTTTTTCCCGCGCTTTCGGCGTTCAATATACAGATAAAGAAAATAAGCTCGTGTATCCTTATCAGACCTCTTGGGGCACCACAACCCGTCTTATCGGTGCGGTTATTATGACCCACGGCGATGATAACGGCTTGGTGCTTCCGCCGGTTATTGCGCCGATACAAGCGGTAATTGTTCCGATAGCGTCGCATAAAGAGGG
>CADBOD010000105.1 GCA_902796165.1 Oscillospiraceae bacterium
GAATTCGGATTTTTTCTTTCACTGCCATGTGAAAATTCGCCTCCTTAATTAGTTGGCGGGCAAAACTTACACCGTGCCGTGCGTTTCACACTTGCACAATATAAATACCGGTAATTGCTGGGGTCACAGCAAATCCGGAGCAGCGGCTCGCACCGCCGCGGCATTATCGGTTCGCAAGTACCGATACGCCTCCTCGTTCTTTCGCCCGGTTTAAAATCGGACATACTCCGCGGAAATTTCCCGACGCTTACGGTCGGCCACCTCCCGCATCAACGCATGTTTACGCGGTTTTTCACCGCGTGCCTGAGTATTTTATCACACAACACTTTTAATTGCAAGAAAAAATTTCTAATATTTTAACGAAATTTTATTTGAAAATTTATACATTTTGCATAAAATTGTTTTCTTGCCATTTTTCGTCACTTTTACTGACTTTTCCATTTTTGGAATATGTAGTAATTGTGACACAAATTTGCGGAATATGTTGCGTTTTTGTTCTAAATGTTGTATAATTAAGAAAATTAGTTGCAAGGGGTAATAAAATTGATAGGTTTTTACAATTATACCGTCGTTTTGACATATCTCTCGCTCGTATCCGGCGTTACGGGAATAATGATAAGTCTTTCGGATATGGGGCATCCGTTTTACGGCGCAATGTTTCTGCTTATAAGCGGTCTATGCGACGCGTTTGACGGCAAGGTGGCGCGAACCAAGCCCAACCGCTCGGATTTTGAAAAGAAGTTCGGCATACAGATTGACTCCCTTTCCGACCTGGTGGCTTTCGGCGTGTTGCCGGCAAGCATCGGTGCGGCGATGTTCCGCAGGCTATCGCTTCAAAAGGACGGTTTCCCTCGTACATACACAATACTTATCTTTGCCGTTATAGCCTTTTATGTGCTGGTGGCTATGATAAGGCTCGCATATTTTAATGTTTTAGAGGAAGAAAGGCAAGCCGAGGAAAAGGGTGACAGAAAAACTTATGTGGGCCTGCCGGTGACCTCAGCCGCCCTTATCTTTCCGGTAGTTTTGCTTTTCCAGCATATTCTCTCCGCCGATATCACGCCTATATATTTTGCGGTTATGCTCTTTGTAGGCGTACTGTTTGTATCAAAAATCAAGGTGACTAAGCCGGGGCTTCGCGGTATAATTATTATGGTGGCAATCGGTGCGGCTGAATTTGCGGCACTTCTTATATTCAGGTTGCTCAGATGAATGCGGTAATTGAAAAAGCGAAAGCCGCCGAGAATTCCGGCAAGGCGCTTACATTTCTTTACGAAACGGTTTTCGGCAGGGTGATACTAAGGCTACTCAGAGCCAAATGGATTTCAAAGCTGGCAGGCGCTTTTTTAAGCACGCGCCTTTCAAAGCCGCTTATCAAGCCCTTTGTAAAGAACAACGGCATTGATTTAAACGAATTTGAAAGTGATAATTTCACCTGCTTTAACGATTGCTTTTGCAGAAAAATAAAGCCGGGGCTTCGTGTAATAGACGATGCCCCGAACTCGCTTATCGCTCCGTGTGACGGACTTTTGAGTGTTTATAAGATAAGCGCCGAGGCGGTTTATCCCGTGAAGCAGAGCGAATATACCGTAAGCTCGCTTTTAAAGGACAATTCACTTTCAAAGGAATTTGAAAACGGCTACATATATATATTCAGGCTTTGCGTAAACCATTACCACCGGTATTCCTATGCCGCCTCCGGCATAAAGGGAGAAAATGTAAAAATAGACGGCACGCTGCATACCGTCCGCCCGATAGCGCTTCGCCACTCCCCCGTTTTTTGCGAAAACTCACGGGAATACACTGTGATTAAAACGGATAATTTCGGGAAAATTATTCAAATGGAAGTTGGCGCTATGCTCGTGGGAAAAATCAAAAATCTTCACGGCGAAAAGGCGGTGCTTAAAGGCGAGGAAAAGGGTATGTTTTTATACGGCGGCTCCACCGTGATAATGCTGACGGACGAAAACACCAAGCCGTTACCCGAGCTTTTAGAAAACACCGC
>CADBOD010000106.1 GCA_902796165.1 Oscillospiraceae bacterium
CAAATCCATAGCACCGGCAAGAGCAGTTACATCGCCATCGTTTGCAACCTCGATCGGGATATTATCTCCTATTTCCTTTGCCACATCAAGATACATATTCTTGACCTTTTTATCAAAATCTTCTTCGCTTACTTTTAAAAACAGAGAAGCCACCATTATACGATTATCAATATATACACCAGCGCTCGATACACCGATTGCATCAACACGCGGCATATGTGAAGCCGCGGTTTTCATAGCGTTCTTTATTCCCTCATAGTGATACTCGGGATCGGGGTTTGTTTTAGGAAACCAAACAACCTCTTCGGAATATACGCTTTCACCATTTACAACAGCACTTACCTTACGGTCACTACCGCCGGCGTCAAAACCGATCCTGCAACCGTCAAGATGCCTGCCTATTGGCGATGCAGAAGATTTATCACGCGGTGCATCCGCAAGCGAACAAATTGTCACTTCAAACTTCTGCTCATATACCCTTTCCATAAAGCGAACATCAAATTCTCTTAGTCCACCGTAGGTATAAGCCTCTTTTATTTTTTCGCCAACAATCTCACTGCCTGCAATTACTATTTTATAACCGCCTGCCACCCACAACAGCGACTTTACTATTCTCTCAATAAAGGTGAAATTCTCACTGTCGTGACCGGTATTATCTTTATAAATACGGGTTTTATATGTAGATATATATCCTTTGTTTCTTTCTATCGCAACAACTATATCTTGCCCGTCTTTTTTTGTATTCTCTCGCATCTCGCGGCAAACAAGTGAAAGCGGTGTAAACCCGGAATCTAATTTAGCATTAACTCTAAGCTTCATATCTGATTTTTCCCTTTATAATTGTTTTCTTTACTTCAAAATCATAGTCTGTAATAACTATATCGGCATCTTTTCCTATATCCAACGAACCCTTGCGGTCTGCAACACCTATTGCCGTTGCGGGATTAAGTGATGCGCAGTTCACGCACTCATACAGCGGTATATTTGAGTTTTCATAAACATTACGCACACCAATATTCAGCGGCAAAACGCTTCCTGCAACCGTTCCGTCTTCCAGGCGACAGACAATATCGTTGTATATTATCTTAGTGCCGCCAAGCGTATATTCTCCGTATGGCAAACCGCCCGCCGGCAGGCAATCAGTAATAAAGCAAAGTTTTCTGCCTTTGAGCTTCCACAGCAAATCGTAAAAACATTTATTGACATGGAAAGTATCGACAATAAGTTCTACGCTAACATCAGAATTAAGTGCCGCAGTTACAACACCGGGTGCTCTATGTACCAAAGGCGTCATTGCATTGAAAAGATGTGTCACATGCCTTACACCTGCGCTAACACTCTCCATTGCGGTATCGTAATCTGCCGAAGTGTGGCCCATAGAAACCACGACATCTGTATCACGACAAATCTCACGAATAGCGGCAAAATCATTTTCGTCTGTTTCCGGGGCAAGTGTTATTATTTTTATGATATCTGCATATTCCTTAACAAATTTTGCATCCGGTTTCAAAATGTATTTGGGGTCCTGCGCGCCTTTTTTGGACTCACTTATAAACGGTCCCTCGGCGTGACATCCTAATATTTCACTGCCGCACCAATTTTTGCTCTCTTCTTTAAGAGAACGACAGACTTCAAGCGCCTTACGAATAGTCTTCATATCCACTGTCATAGTAGTAGGAAGATATGCTGTAACGCCGTTTTTCAGCAAACCGTTCGATATTGTTCTGATACTTTCCTCTTCCCCGTCACAAACATCCTTACCAAGATAGCCGTGAATATGTATATCAATAAGCCCGGGTAAAACATATCCTCCGGCGGCATCGATAATTTCAGCGTTATCAGGGATGCTTCCATTTGGAATAATCCCCTCTATAACATCAGAAAACAGCAAAGTACAGTTTTCTACAATACGGTCTTTTAATATAATTTTTCCGTTAATTATCGCTTTCATATCAAATTCACCAGTTCTATTATTAAAGTACTGCCAATCAGTTTTTAAATCTTAACAATATTCTTTTACCGCTTTTTTCATTTCTTCCCACTTTTCTTCCATTTCGCTAACGAGTTTGAGTTGTGTTCTTGCTCTTACAAGATTATGGTCAGGATAGTTGATTTTAAAATATGTATCACCGTTCAGATAATCGGTAAGAAACCGCATACCGCACTCAATAGTCATCATTTTAGCTCCCTCAGGAAGTAGCATAATTTCAGTATCTTTAAGCTTTCCGTCACACCCTGCCATATATCCTTTTGTGTATGCCTTAAATAAGTCTATACTAAAGTGAACTTTATCAAGGTCCTTTTCATCCTCTGCCGCCGTGGATGCTCCAAACCTTATTGCATCGCCGAAATCCGTAACCGAATATCCCGGCATAACCGTATCAAGATCGATTACGCATAATGCTTTTCTCGTCTTATAATCCAACATTACATTATTTGACTTTGTATCATTATGCGCAACGCGAAGCGGTAGATCGCCTTTTGCTTCCGCATCTATAAGCGCCGAATAAAAGTCTTGCCTTTCGGTTATAAATCTTATTTCTCTTTCCACACTCTTAACTCTGCCGCACTTATCTGCCGCAACTGCGCTCAAAAAAGCGCCAAAGCGAACGGGAGTATTATGAAAGTTGGGTATTGTTTCATATAAGGTCTCTGCCGGAAAATGGCGCAAATCTCTTTGAAATTTGCCAAACGCAAAAGCACACTCATAAAAATCCTGCTCATTTTCAACTACATCAAGGCAAATGGAATTCTCTATATAATTATACATTCTCCATACATCGCCGTTTTCATCTTTAAAATAAGTATTACCTTCTTTTGTAGGTATTAAGGAAAGTACAACTCTTTCGCTGTCAGCACGGGTTTTTAGATAACCGGTTACTTTCTCGATGTTATTGATAACTTGCTCAGGCTTTTTAAATACATTACTGTTTACTTTTTGCAAGATAAATCTTTTTATACAACCGTCAACAATGGTTTTGACTAAAAAAGTATCATTTATATGCCCTTTACCATAAGCCGCTATTGAAACTATGCTTCCTCGTATATCAAACTGATAAATATACTTATTTCGAATTCTTTCATCCATTTTCAACATCCTTTAAGTTGCCTATATTCATTTATATCGGGTTTTCGTATGTATTTCTATCCTGTGCACCTTTACGACTTTCCGATATATACGGTCCTTCAATATGAAAGCCCAAAACATTTGCACCTTTTATTGTTTTGATATCTCTATCAAGAGCAGTTTTTGTAATTTCAAAATCTACCGTGGCGGTTGTAGGCAGCCAAGAGGTTGTACCGTGCGCTGCTTCATAGCAAGATAACTTTTCTATCTCGCCGCTGTTTGTTTCAAGTCCCATACAGCCATGAGCATCGATATCTATCAAACCTGGAAAAATCCTGTTGCCGCCAAGATCGATACCGTCATCACTTGTCTTTTCGAGCGATACAATTTTGCGATCCTTCACGGCTATATCGGTTATCTTATCCCCAATTTTCGCGTTTTTATATATCATACATCTGCTCAAATGTTAAACAATTTCAATAGTATAAGAACGAACAAACACTTTTCCCGGTGCAAGGACATTTATTCCCTCTTTTTTAGTTATATCCTTATTATGTGCACTTGTCAACAAAAACTGGACAGGATTTTCAAAAATTTCTTAAAGCACCGACTTGTGGGGTGTGTTAATAAATCGAACACCGATGGTTAGGATTGAAAGTATTTTTTGTTTTGTGCACGCGATTTGAGCTGTTTCGTAAAACGTGTTCGATTAGCAGTGTTTGCACAAACCCGCGTTATTACTAGGTTTATATAAAAAATCACCCTCTAATCGAACACGAATGGTTCAGATTTGAAGGGTGATTATCTTCTTTAAAACTTTGAAGAATGAACTTACCTCTGCACCCTGCCCGAGGCGTTGCCGGATGCCAGGTTATCGACTTCATTTACCGAAACCATATTATAGTCGCCCTCAATACTATGTTTTAGGCAACTTGCCGCAACCGCAAAATCAATCGCTTTTTGGCTTCCATATCCGCTTAAAAGCGAATATATGAGCGCACCGCCGAAGCTGTCGCCCCCGCCGACTCGGTCAACAATGTGCATTGCGTATTTTGAGCTGAACACGACGTTGCCGTCAGTATAAAGCATTGCAGACCAATTGTTGTCGTTGGCGGAAATGCTCTCCCTGAGTGTAATCGCCACTCCCTTAAATCCGAATTTCTCGGTAAGCTTTTTTGCTACGGAAATATAATCGTTCCGATCGAGCTTTCCGGTATTGATATCGGTATTATCAGCCTCGATACCGAATACATCCTTTGCATCCTCTTCATTTGCAATGCAAAAATCCACATATCGG
>CADBOD010000107.1 GCA_902796165.1 Oscillospiraceae bacterium
CATAAAATGCATACAGAACATTATTCGGTTTCTGCACAGTCTGCTGAGATAATAAATAAAACCAAGAATAACGGCGGCAGGGTGATTTGCGTGGGTACTACGAGTTGCCGTACTGTTGAAAGTGTTATGCAAAAATATGGTAAAATATGCGAGTGTTCGGATGATACGGGTATTTTTATATATCCCGGTTATAAATTCAAGTGTATGGATGCGTTAATTACTAACTTTCATTTGCCCGAAAGCACGCTAATTATGCTCGTTTCCGCATTTGCCGGATATGAAAATACTATGAATGCATATAAAATTGCCGTTGCCGAAAAATACCGCTTTTTCAGCTTTGGGGATTGTATGTTTATAAACGGAGATTAGTTATGTATAGTTTGTTAAAAACCGAAAATAATGCACGCAGGGGAGAGCTGCACACGAACAGAGGAGTGGTACAAACGCCTGCTTTTATGAATGTTGCAACTGCGGGCGCGATTAAAGGCGGTGTGTCTGCGGCGGATTTAAAGAATGTAGGCTGTCAGATAATGCTTTCCAACACATATCATTTACACATTCGCCCGGGTGACGAAACAGTAAAAAAATGCGGTGGATTACATAGGCTTACAACTTGGGACGGGCCTATTCTTACCGACAGCGGCGGCTTTCAGGTGTTTTCTCTGGCTTCACTTCGAAGCATTACTGAGGAAGGCGTTACATTTCAGAGCCATGTTGACGGCAGGCGTATTTTTATGGGGCCGGAAGAGAGTATGAGGATACAATCCAATTTAGGCTCTACTATCGCAATGGCTTTTGATGAGTGCGTTGAAAATCCGGCTGAGTATTCGTATGCAAAAGAGTCTTGTAAAAGAACTACCAGGTGGCTTGAACGATGCAAAAAAGAAATGGCAAGGCTAAATTCTCTCAAAACTACGATAAATAGGGAACAAATGCTTTTCGGGATAAATCAGGGTTGTACATACAACGATTTGCGTATTGAGCATATGAAAGAAATTGCTGATTTAGGGCTTGACGGTTATGCGATAGGCGGTTTGGCAGTAGGGGAACCCACCGAGGTTATGTATGATGTTATAGAGCATGTGGAGCCATTTATGCCGAATGATAAAATCAGGTATCTTATGGGCGTAGGCACTCCGCTTAACATACTTAACGCGGTTGAGAGAGGCGTTGATTTGTTTGACTGCGTAATGCCGAGCCGCAACGCACGGCACGGTCATTTATTCACTTCAAAAGGTATCATCAATATAAACAACAACAAATATGAAACGGATATGTCACCGATTGACGATGAATGTGATTGTCCGGTATGCAGGCGTTATAGCAGAGCATATATCAGGCATCTGCTTAAAGCCGGTGAAATGCTCGCCGCAAGATTATTGGTATTACACAACTTATGGTTTTATAATAATCTTATGGCAGATATCAGAAAAGCTCTTGATGAGGATAGATTTTCTGAATTTAAAAAGGAAAAAGAGCAAATACTCGGAAAAAGAATATAATCTTTTCCTTGCAATTACATTTAATTTATTGTATAATCGCTTTATAGCATTTTGGAGGTATAAAAAATGAATATCAGTTATTTAACACTTGCTCAGAGTACAACAACCGGTGGTAGCTCAATTATAGTTATGGTCGGTTGGGTTGCTATAATGCTTGTGGCAATGTATTTTCTTATGATTCGTCCTCAGCGCAAAAAGCAAAAGGAAGAAAAGCAGATGCGCGAAAATCTTCAGGTTGGCGATGAGGTATTAACGATTGGCGGTATCTACGGCAGAGTTATTTCTCTTAAAGAAGAGAGTATGGTTATCGAGTCTAAGAGTGACCACAGTAAACTCACTGTTGCTCGTTGGGCGCTTCAACAAAATCTTACAGTTCACGATGATGTGGCAAAAAAATAAGTAATAATTTCCCCTCCGTTAGAGTAAAATCTATGGGAGGGGTTTTTATGTTCAGTAACACTTCTAAAACATCGCCTACGGGCTTAGTGTTATATTTAACCGGTGCCTTGATAGGTATTGCGGTAACACTGTTATTTATGTGTGTTTTTGCCGCTGTAATTCTTCTTTTGGGGCTTGACAGAGGATATACCGTGCCTTTTTCAACCGTCAGCCTATCGCTCGGTAGCTTTGCGGCAGCCTTTTATGTTTCAAGCAAAAGTCAGCACAAGGGTTATCTTATAGGAACACTTGTAGGTTTAATATCCTTCGCCGCGGTCACGGTGATTTCGCTTATAATCAGCAACAGCGGTCTTAGTATAAATACGCTTTTTCACTTTATAATCATTGTGCTTGCATCGGCTATCGGCGGTATTCTCGGAGTGAATAAGGGTAAAAACAAAAAGTATATATAATTAAAGTCCGTATTCCATACCGAGCATTTTATACTTTGCGCCGGCAAGAGAATTGTACGGTAATTTTTCCCAAGGACTTTCGCCTATGATTTTTTTGATTGCCGAAAGATTATCCTCGGTATCGCAAATGTTCGGTATCAGCGGTGTCCTTATAATATGCGGTTTTCCGCTTGCTTTAAGATATCTGTAATTTTCAATTATTCGGGTATTATCAACGCCGGTAAACTCTTTGTGTAAATCATTATCGGCAATTTTGATATCCATAATAACGAAATCGAGCTTGTCAATAACAGTTTTAAATACTTCATTTTGTGCAAATCCGCTGGTTTCAATACAAAGGTGATAATTCTTTAACTTATCAATAAGTTCAAGCAAAAATTTGTATTGAAACAGCGGTTCACCGCCGGAAAAAGTAAATCCGCCGAAAGTGTTACCCAAAACCTTCGCACTGTCTTTCAGCTCATCTGCAAGAGTAGCGGCTTCAACCGTTTTGCCGGTTATTTCAAGACAGTTTTGAGGGCATATATGTACACATCTGCCAAATGGCTTGCACTCTTCGTGGTCACACTTTTTATAGCATAATCCACAGTGTCGGCATCTGTTTTCTTTGAACATCAGTTGCGGTTTTTGTGATAATCCCTCAGGGTTGTGGCACCAACGGCAACGCAGTGGACAACCCTTGAAAAACACAGTAGTTCTGATGCCAGGGCCGTCGTGCACTGCCATTTCCTTTATATCAAAAATAGTACCTGACATAATTTAAACCTACACTGAATAAGCCTGTCTTGCCATTACATGATTTTGGTATTCTCTGTCAAGCTCAATGAAATATGCACTCCAACCCCAAATGCGAACAACAAGCTGCTTATGATTTTCGGGATGAATTTGCGCATCCTTCATCATTTGAAGGTTTACGGTATTCAGCTGTAACTGATGACCGCCCCGGTCAATGAAATTCTTAACTAAGGCGCCTACCTTAACTATACCGTCATCATCACTGAATAAGCTCTGATGAAATTCGAGTGTAAGCGGACCGCCGTTAATTGCGCGGTTAAAGTGTTGTTTCGACATTGAAGCTATAACTGATACCGGACCTTTTACATTGGCAAAAAGACTTACCGAAAAGTTAGTGCCAAACGGTTCGTGCGATAATCTGCCGTCAGGCGAAGCGCCTATCTCGTTTGCATGCCACAAATAATACATAGCACTGCCTGTACCGGCTCTGTAAATTCCGCCGCGGCAGTTGATTTTGCCTTCAAGAGAATCAGCAAAAGCATCCAATAATGCCGTAGCGATAGTATCAACAAAATCGTCATTATTACCGAGCTTGGGACTCTCAAAACGCAGCTTATGTAAAAGCTCGGGTGAATTTTCAAAATTATCGTCAACGGCTTTGATATAATCTTCTTTTGATATTGATTTTTCATTAAAAACATATTTTTTAATTGCCGCGAGGCTATCAGCCGCTGTCGCTATACCGGTACCGTGAATACCAAAATTATTATATTTGCCGCCGGAGTAAATATCACAGTCCATAAGTACATTCATAAAAGGAGAGGGGACAAACCATAAATTCTTTATACTGTTGTGTATTTTTTCGGTTTCTTTGAAAATTTCACTTTTTACGGCTTCAAAAAATTCATCATAGGTTTCACTTGAAATCAGGCTGGTATGAAAGGCGGTATCAACGGCTTTCGGATAGGAGAGTGCCGCAATGTTCGCAACATCAGCGCCGACATTCGGAATTATAAATTCCCAACAAGCGGCAACAGTATAATTCACCGCGTCGTTATGCTCATAACCAAGACTTTCGAGCGCGGGAATTACTATATCGTCATTTGAATACTGCGGAAATCCAAGCCCTGCTTTTGTGAGCTTTGTAGCCTCTGTGTAACGCTCAGCAGGTGTGTTTTTGCAAACTCTTAAATTTATTTTAGGGTCAATAAGTTTATTGTTGCAGGAGGCTTTCAGGCATAGCTCGGATAAAAGATTGAATACTTCATTACCGTTTTCATCCATACCGCCGAGCATCATACTCTGCCCGTTATCACCCTGCTGAACACCGACATAAATATCACTGTCTTTATTGAAAGAAAGGAAAAAATCCTCTAAAAGTTCAAGCGCGGTATCCTCGGTATAAACGCCGGCATCCATATCCTTTTTTAGATATTCATACATATATTTATCAAAGCGACCTACCGTGTTATGATAGTTTCCTTCCAGCCAAAGCGCATAGTGGATAATTCGGAAAAATTGAAGAGCCTCCCTGAAATTACGGGCACTGTACCTCGGCACACGGGATAAAACTTCAACCAAATCATCCCTGCCTTGTTTTTGAGCTTCTTTTAAATATCTGTCTGATAACGCAATTATACTGTCAATGGAACGCTTGCCGTACTCATCCGCTGATTTGCGTTTTTCCAAAAGACCTACCTTGATTGTGTCATAGTAGTTCGGCGACAGGTTGGAAATAAATCCAAGCTCGTGAATATAGTGACTGCTTTTAATTTCATCCCACTCTTTTTCGGTGAAAATAGCAGGCAAATTTGAAACCGTTCTCATAAAAACGATTTTTTCATCCGGCAGAATTACCGGATTTTCCTCGTTTGATACGCGCTCAAAGCGGTCAATCATTCGCTCTATCGGTGAAAGATTTTTTTCAGAATATTCACTCGCCAAATCCCAATCAACACTATGGCGGTATTTATGGTGCTCTTTGTTGATAATGAAATTATACAGTTTACTTCCGTTTAACATAATATCAGCCTCCACAGTTATTATATTGCAATAAGTTGACATTTTCTCGCAATATGTTATAATATAGTGGCAATATTTTATCTTTCGGGGTGATAATATGCTGTTTCATCAGCCTCACAACTCTATGGGTAACTATAACTATAATGCCCGATTTTATAAAAACGAAATTTGGCAACATCATTTTCATAAAAATCTTGAACTTATTTATGTGCTTTCAGGACAAGTTGATTGTGAAGTGAATAACAAAAGATATACATTATCAAAAGGGGATTTCGGATTATGCCTGCCTTATGATGTGCACGCGTATAAGCCGAGTGAAAATACAGAGTATTATGTGTTAGTGTTTTCGGCGGATTATGTAAGGCTTTTTGAAAAGCAGATAAAAGGCAAAAGTGCCGACGGATTTGTTTTTTCGCCATCGGAAGAGGTTGAAAAATTCCTGAATTCAAGACTGATTTTTAATAAAAATCCCAGTGTGCTATGTTTAAAATCTTGTCTGTATGCGGTTTGTGATGAGTTTTTAAAAAAAGTTTCACTGTCCGAAAATAAGGACAGAAAGCAGTCTATAATTGCTATAACAGATTATCTTTCAAATAATCATACCCGTAATATCAGTCTTAGAGATATTGCAGAGCTTCTCGGTTACGATTATCACTATGTATCGCGCTATTTTCATACGATGTTTGATATGTCATTTGCTGAGCTTTTAGGAGCATACAGGCTTGAAACCGCGATAAAACTGATTGATGAAACTGATAAAAAAATTGCCGATATAGCCTATGAAAGCGGTTTCGGCAGTGTAAGAAGTTTTAATTACACATTTAAAAAACATTTCGGTATCAGCCCGAATGAGTATAGGAGAAAAGTATAATGGCTCAAAAAACAAAGACGGTTTATGTATGTTCTAATTGCGGATACGAAAGCGTTAAATGGGTAGGGCAGTGTCCTGATTGCCACGAATGGAATACACTCGAAGAAAGTATCAGCATACCGAGCCGTGCGAGTGCGGCAGTATCAAAAAATCCGATATCAAAAGCGGAAATTCTAAGCAACATCAATACTGCCGGCGAACACAGGTATATTTCGGGTATTTCCGAGCTTGACAGGGTTCTCGGCGGGGGAATTGTAAAGGGCTCTGTTGTGCTTTTAAGCGGCGACCCGGGTATCGGTAAATCCACAATACTTTTACAGGCTTGTGAAGCATTTAAAAACACTCTCAGCATACTTTATGTTTCGGGCGAGGAATCGGCTGTGCAAATTAAACTGCGTGCCGGAAGACTCGGTGTTTCAGGCGAAAATGTCACAATAGTTACCGAAACCGATACTCAGTCGGTTTGTGAATATATTAAAGCTCATAAGCCGGATATGGTGATGATTGATTCTATACAGACTATGCAAATTGATGAGTTGTCTTCGGCGGCAGGAAGCATTGTTCAGGTCAGGGAATCAACCAATATGCTTTTGAGAACGGTTAAACCGCTTGATATACCGCTTTTTATTGTAGGTCATGTGAACAAAGGCGGTGATATTGCCGGTCCAAAGGTTCTTGAACATATTGTTGATACAGTTCTTTATTTTGAAGGAGAACGCAATCAGGCATACAGAATATTGCGCGCAATTAAAAACCGTTTCGGCTCTACAAACGAAATAGGTGTATTTGAGATGCGCGAAAACGGATTATACGAGGTTGAAAATCCATCTGCTATGATGCTTTCGGGCAGGCGGCCTGAGGTTTCGGGCGGTTGCATTACTTGTATGATAGAAGGTACAAGACCAATATTATCCGAGGTGCAGGCACTCGTTACAACAACAGGTTTCGGCAATCCTCGGCGTATGTCTAACGGTTTTGATTATAACCGCCTTAATATGCTGCTTGCGATTCTCGAAAAACGGCAGGGGTTGTATTTTTCAAATCTTGATACATACCTTAATGTTGTAGGCGGTATGCGCCTTACAGAGCCTTCGGCTGACCTTGCGGTTTGTATGGCGTTGGTATCAGGACTTAGAGATATTCCTATAAATGATAAATGTATTGCTTTCGGTGAGGTAGGGCTTTCGGGTGAAATCCGTGCGGTTCAGCGCGCAGAAACGCGTCTTTTTGAGGCGGCACGGCTCGGGTTTACCGAGTGCGTTCTGCCAAAATCTTCATTAAAGCAGATAACAAAAATCCCTAAGGGCATAACGCCGATAGGGATAAGAAATATAAAAGAAGCACTTGATTTAATCAAATGATTTCTCCTTCTGCATAGTCATCAAATGATTTCGTGATTTTAACATCAATAATTTCGCCTTCCAGATTATCTGCACACTTTACGCATACTCTTGTGTAGTTTGGAGAGTAGCCTTCGTTTATTCCTTGTTTTTGAGTTTCAAACAAAACGGATTGTATCGTTCCGATTTGTTTTCTTAAAAATTCAGCTTCGCTCTCTTTTGCGGTGCTGAGCATTTTTCCGGCGCGCTCTTTCTTAACGGAATTTTGAATTTGACCGGGTAGTGTATCCGCTACCGTTCCCGCTCTTCTTGAATAAGCAAAAATATGAGAACGCGCAAATCCTATGCTTTTTACAAATTCAACGCTTTTTTCAAATTCTTCCTGCGTTTCTCCTGCAAAGCCAACCATAATATCGGTTGTGATAGACGGATTTTCAAAAATCCGTCTTATTCTTTTTATTAAATCGGAATAAAATGCCGTGTCATAATGGCGATTCATTCTTTTAAGCGTTTCATCACAACCCGACTGCAAGGATAAATGAAACTGCGGGCAAAACTTTTCCTGCGCTTTGAGCCTATGCAACATTTCATCTGTTATATGGTCGGGTTCAAGTGAACCTAAGCGCACTCGCTTAATGCCTTGAACTGAGCAAACGGCATCAACGGCATCGCAAATGTTAATTCCGCTATTAAGCCCGTATGCTGATAGATTTATTCCTACAAGCACTATTTCAACATAACCGTTATCAGCGAGCTTTTGTGCTTCCGCTTTTATACTTTCAAGGTCTCTTGAACGAACAAAACCTCTTGCTTTCGGTATAATGCAATATGAACAGTAACGGTTGCATCCGTCCTCAATTTTCATAAAAGCGCGTGTGCGCTCAAAAAAATCCGATATCGGAAGACCTTTATAATCATCCTTGATTTTATGCTCAACTATATTAAAAATTTTATCATTTTTATAATTTTCAACGGCTTCAATAACCTTATTGGTATCTCTGTTACCTATAACAATATCAGCGCCGGTAAGTGCTTTGGCTTTTTCCGGAAATGCCTGCACCATACATCCTGTAAGTACTATTACGGCGTCAGGGTTTTCTTTTCTCATTCTGTGAAGGATTTGGCGTGTTTTCTTATCGCTTTCGGCTGTTACGGTACAAGAGTTGATTATAACCGCATCAGCAGGTATTTCCTTATCTGATGTATGGCCTAAGCCCAATAAAGCCTCTTTCATAGCCTGCGTTTCATATTGATTAACTTTACAACCAAGCGTTTTAAAGGAAAAATTCAAACTATCACCTCAAATCGACACTTATTATAAACAAAAAGCATTCTTTTTTCAATATAATAATTGTAAATTTATGAAAAATATGTTATGATATAAAAAATGTGTTTTTATAGGTGATGTTATGATATTTGCTATTATTCTTTGTGCGGTCGTTGTTTTGTTTTTGCTCGCGGTTATTGTGTTTTTCTTTTATACCTTTGTGCGTAAGGAAAAAGAATCGCGTGTGATATTTAAAGACGGTGACGAAGGATATTTCGGTGAATTCTACAAGCCCATTTTTGACGGTGCGAATTATATTATGTCGCAAAAATATGAAGAGCATCGTATTAAAAGCTATGACGGGCTCACTCTTTACGGCAGATATCTTAAAAACGGTGACAGTAACAAGACTATAATGCTGTTTCACGGTTACCGTTCCTGCGGTGAAAAGGATTTTTCAGGCTCCTTTAAATTTTATGTTGATAACGGATTTAACATCCTTTTGGTAGATCAGAGGTGCCACGAAAACAGCGAGGGTAAAATAATATCCTTCGGCGTTAAGGAAAGCAGGGATGTTATTTCTTGGCTTGACTATGTTTTGAAAACATACGGAGATGATAAGGAAATATTTATCTGCGGATTATCTATGGGCGCCGCCACTGTTTTATTCTCAACCCGTTTTAAAATGCCCGATAATGTAAAGGGCATTATTGCTGACTGCGGATTTGATTCACCCGAAAGAATTATTCGTAAGGTTGCAAAACAGAATTTCAGAATTAACGGTTTCTTACTTATGCCGGCTCTAAATGTTTTATGCAAGATTTTCGGCAAGTTCAGCGTTTATGAGGTTTCATCGGAGAAGGCACTTAAAGGATTTGACAAGCCTGTGTTGTTCATTCACGGTACCGGCGATGATTTTGTACCCTGTGAAATGAGCATTGCAAGTTTCAAGGCCGCAAACGAGCCTAAGTTTATTTGCATTGTTGACGGCGCAATGCACGGTATGAGTTACCTTGTTGACACACCGAAGGTTCAGAAGGCTTTTACCGATTTTATCAAATTTTGTGAAGACAGATAATAAAATCTTGTAATATAATCATTTTTATGATAAAATGAAACACATAAAATTATTTGGGGGTTTTTATGAGGGCAGACGGTATAAAGCTGAAAAATGTTGATCCTATGTACTTAATCGGCGCATATGTTATGGATAAAAGGTATGACGCTATGAATATGGTCACCATTGATATTCCGCTTGAAAACATAAGCAACTATCTTAAAGAAAAGCGCAAGCAGGGTATCAATATGAGTCATATGGCGGTGCTTTTAGCAGCTTATGTAAGAGTTGTAGCCGAGTTTCCCGAGCTTAACAGATTTATTGTAAATAAGAAAGCTTATGCCCGAAAAGAGCTTTCTGTTTCAATGGTTGTTTTAAAGGCGGGGTCTAACGGGCACGGTACTATGTCAAAAATGTATTTTGATAAGAAAAATACAGTTTTTGATGTCAACGATATTATTAACAGATATGTTGACGAAAACAGAAACGAGCCTGATAACAACGGCACTGAAAAGTTAATGAAGGTGTTGCTTAGCATACCGGGTCTTATGCCACTTGGTGTTAAGATTATTAAGTTTATGGATAGGCACGGATTGATGCCCAAGAGCCTTATTGATATGTCACCTTTCCACGCGAGCTTACTTATTTCAAATCTTGCTTCAATTCGTACAAATCATATCTTCCATCATGTTTATGAATTCGGTACCACAAGTATCGGTATCACTATGGGAAATACCCGTGAGATACCTAAGCGCAAGGGTGACGAAATCTATTTTGAAAGATGTATGCCGCTTGGTGTTGTTATGGATGAGAGAATTGCTTCGGGCAGTTATTTTGCAATGGCTTTCAGGCGTTTGCGCTTGTATCTGAGAAATCCGCAGTTGCTTGAAGTACCGGCGGAAAAAGTAGTTGAGGACTACGGTATTTAATTTGTTGTTATTTTAAAATGATATATTCATCGGAGGTAAAAAAATGTTAGTATCAGCAAAAGAAATGTTAAACAAAGCAAAAGCAGGCAAGTATGCAGTTGGTCAGTTCAACATCAACAATCTTGAATGGACCAAGGCAATTTTGCTTACAGCAGAAGAACTCAAATCTCCCGTAATTTTGGGAGTTTCAGAGGGCGCAGGTAAATATATGTGCGGTTTTAAAACCGTTGCAGATATGGTTAAGGCAATGATTGATGAGTTAGGGATTACGGTGCCCGTTGCTCTTCACCTTGACCACGGTTCATATGAAGGCGCTAAAAAGTGCATTGATGCCGGCTTTTCTTCAATAATGTTTGACGGTTCCCATTATCCGATTGAGGAAAACATTGAAAAAACCAAGGAGCTTGTCGGCATTTGCGATAAACTCGGCCTTTCACTCGAAGCAGAGGTTGGCGCTATCGGCGGTGAAGAAGACGGCGTTATCGGCGGCGGTGAAGTTGCCGATCCTAAGGAATGTAAAATGATTGCCGATTTAGGCGTTACAATGCTTGCCGCAGGTATCGGTAATATTCACGGTAAGTATCCTGAAAATTGGGCAGGTCTAAGATTTGATACCCTTGAAGAAATTCAGAAGCTCACAGGCACTATGCCCCTCGTTCTTCACGGCGGCACAGGCATTCCTGCCGATATGATAAAGAAGGCTATTTCGTTAGGTGTTTCAAAAATCAATGTTAACACCGAGTGCCAGCTCGCATTTGCCGATGCTACAAGAAAGTATATTGAAGCCGGCAAGGATCTTGTGGGCAAGGGATTTGACCCGCGTAAGCTCTTAGCTGACGGTGTTGAGGCAATCAAGGCAACGGTAAAAGAAAAGATGGAGCTTTTCGGTTCTGTTGGCAAGGCATAAGTGTATATTTTTCAAGAGTGGGGCAGCCCACTCTTGATTTTTTTAAAAGTATATTATAAAATGGTATTGTAAATTATAATATTAAGGAGCACATTATGGATACTTATTGCGAGCAGTTGGTTAAGGTTAAAAAGGGAGCAAAGTTTTATTTTGGTATTATCGGAATTTGGTTTGCCGTATTACTTGTTTCTCTTTTGGCTTTCCTTTTTTTACGCATTCTTTCAGCGGTCATTATAGTTGCCGCGGGATACGGTGCTTATTATCTTTGCGGCTTTTTATCGGTTGAATATGAGTATATTATCACAAACGGTACTTTGGATATTGATATTATATACTCTAAGCGTTCAAGAAAGCGCCTTGCAACCTTTGAGTTATCAGAGGTTGAGAGCATCGATAAATACAAGGGTGAAAGCCTTGATAAAAACCGCTATAAGAAGTTAGTTTTTGCCTGCAATAAGGATGATGAAAATGCATATAAATTTGTGTTTAACGGCGATTCGGGATTGGCAGTTGCAGTAATATCGCCTGACGATAGGACAAAATCCGAGGTTGTTAAATTTGTTCCTAAATTTGTCGGCAACAACGCTTTTAAAGCCTGAGTGATATTTTATGAAAGTTTTATCTTCACTTCAAATTAAATCAGTAGAAAAAACGGCTGTTGAAAACGGCCTTTTTTCTTATGCTCAGCTTATGGAAAACGCAGGAAAGGCAGTTTTTTCGGAAGTTGTAAAAAGATATGCTGTCGCAGGTAAAAAGGTGCTTATAATAGTAGGCTCCGGCAATAACGGCGGTGACGGTTTGGTTGTAGCATCGCACCTTAAAAAATGCGGTGCCTTTGTATCGATTTTTGCACCGTTAGGTATGCCGGCAGCCGATACTGCGTCAATCTATTTAGATAGTGTAAAAGATATCCCTGTTTGTGACGAATTATCGGATAATTATAATTTTTATATTGATGCACTTTTCGGTATAGGATTTAACCGTGAGTTGTCACCTGAATTAAGCAGTTTAATAGATGTGCTAAACTCTTTTTCTGGCACAAAAATTGCAATCGATGTGCCGAGCGGTGTTTTCAGTGACGGCGGTATGGCAAAAACCGCATTTAAAGCCGACCTTACAGTTACATTTATAGGTTATAAATTATGTCATCTTTTACCTGAAACCTCTGATTACTGCGGCGAGGTAGTTTTAAAAAGCCTTAATGTTGATGTCGGTAATAATTATTCTTACAGTATTATTGATTCACCTGACGAAAAGATTTTCAATAAAAATTCACACAAAGGCACTTTTGGCACTTCGCTTTTAGTTTGCGGGAGTTACGGTATGTGCGGTGCTGAGATTTTAGCCGCGCGTGCGGCTTGCACCTCCGGCAGCGGAATTGTTAAATGTGTTGTATGCGATAAAAATTATTCTGCCTTTACACAGGCAGTGCCGGAAGCCGTTACAATTCCCGTTGAAACCGGTTTGGACGGAACACCGATTTTATACGAAAAAACAATTTTTTCAGCACTTTCAAGCGCCTCGGCAATGCTTATAGGTTGCGGCTTAGGGCGTACTGACACTGCAAAGTCGTTAGTTAAAAAAATGCTTACTGCTACAAATATACCAACGGTTTTAGACGCTGATGGTATAAACGCGGTAGCAAGCGACATAAGTATTTTAAGGAGGGTTAAATCACCGCTGGTTTTAACTCCTCATCCGGGAGAAATGGCAAGGCTTATGGGTACAGATTCTTCGGAAATTGAAAAACACCGTGTGGTTTATGCCAAGAGGTTTGCTTGCGATAATCAGTGTGTATTGGTGCTCAAAGGTGCAAATACAATTATTGCGGCTCCAAACGGAGAAGTTTATTTTAATATCACGGGAAATTACGGTTTAGGAAAGGGCGGCAGCGGTGATGTTTTAAGCGGAGTAATCGTTGCTCTGCTTGCAAACGGGTGTGATGCTCTGACTGCTGCTAAAACCGCTGTCTATGTCCACGGTAAAGCCGGGGATATGGCGGCTCAAAGATATACAAAGCGCACGATGTTGCCAAGTGATATAATAACGGAATTAAAACATATTATATTTTAATTTCGGGTGGTGTTTTTTAGTGAAACATAAATGTTTTTTTGTTTCCTTGCTTTTGCTCTTTTTTCTCTGTGGTTGCGCTGCCACTAAGCCTGTGAATGTAAATCTGAGTTCGATTTCTTTCAGTGCTGATATCATTTATTACAACGAATGTTATTCTTGTGATTGTAATATTCAATCCAACGGAAATTTAAGCGTGGAAATGACTGCTCCGGAAAACCTGAAAGGATTATCGGTTTCATATTCCGGTGATACCTGTAAAGTGAATTTTAACGGAATGGTAATCGAAAACGCCAATGGGTTTTTACCTGAAAACTCCGCTATTACGGTTTTAAAAGATGTTTTAGAATTTTGTAACGGCAAAGAATGTGAAAGCAAAAACGAAAACCTTATATTAAGAGGAAATTATAAGGGTAGTGAATATACTTTTTCGGCTTCGCCGTCGGGATTACCGATTTCACTTGAAATACCTGAAAAGGGAATTAAAGTAACATTTAAAAATGTTACTGTTACAAATCAATAAATAAAAAATGACTGCATAAGCAGTCATTTTTTATTTGCTTTTACACTCGAAAGCGGGTTTGAATCAATAGCCTGTTTGATTTGTTTATCTGATATATGTGTGTAAATTTGCGTTGTTCCGAGATTTGCGTGCCCTAAAATATCTTTCAGCACCCTTATATCAACATTACCGTGTTGATACATAAGTGTAGCGGCGGTGTGCCTTAATTTGTGGGTTGAAAAGCCAAGCCCGGAAAGTCCTGCTTTATCGAGATAAACCTGAACCAAATGTTGAACGGTTTTGTTGCTGATGCGCTTTTTGTTGCGGCTGATGAAAAGTGCATTCTTATCATCGCCTTTTACTCCCTCATTCGGCCTTACCGCCAAATATGCGCTGATTGCTGATGTACAAGCATCATTGAGATAAACTATTCTTTCCTTGTTACCTTTACCCAAAAGCCTTAATGTGCCGTCAGGTCTTATATCCGAGAGGTTAAGCCCACACAACTCGGAAAGGCGCATACCGCAGTTTAAAAAAAGCGTTAATATGCAGTAGTCACGCTCCTTATTCGGCCCGTCAACGCTGGAAAGCAGTTCGAGCGATTCTTCGAGCGTTAAATGACGGGGAAGAGCAGCCTTAACCTTCGGCGCTTCGAGTAATTCGGCGGGATTTACTTCAAGCAAATGGATTTGAGAGGTAAGATACTTAAAGAAAATTCTGAGAGTGGATGTTTTTCGGGCTCTTGTTGCGGTGTTGTTTCCGCGTTCATTTTTGCAAAAAACAATAAAAGAGTATAAATCGGAAATTGTGACTGATGATAAAAGCTCGGCATCAACATCGGCAATACTGATTTTTTCAAATTCGGTATCCTTTGAAACGAGTCCCCTGATGCTTAGTAAATAGCGAAAGAATGTTTGCAAATCAAGATAATACTCTTCAACCGACTTTGCTGATTTTCCGCGTATTGTTTCACTATAAGTCAAAAAATCACGCAATATCGGCGGTGAAGACAGAATAATTTCGTGCTTCATCTTAATTCTCCTTTCGCTTTTTTATAATTTTAACATTAAATTTGAAAAAAAGCAACTTTTTGCAAAATAACTCTTTAACAATATTTTCTAATGCTGTATAATATTTACGGAGTGATTATGTTGAAAGAAATTGGAGAGTCAAAACTAACCTTAAAACAAAAAAGAATCTTCACGGTTATTTTGATAGTGCTTGCTTTTGTATTCAGCGGAATTATTGCAGTAGTTGTGGGGAAGCCGATGATACAGTTTGTAAAAACACCGGATAAATTCAGAGAATTTGTTGATAGCTACGGTATTGTAAGCGATATTACTTTTATCTTTATGATAGTTTTTCAAATGATTATTGCAATAATACCGGGCGAGCCGTTTGAGATTGCCGCAGGGTATGCTTTCGGGGCAGTCAGGGGAACTGTTGATTGCCTTATCGGTTTTTTAGTCGGCGGTTTGCTTATATTTTCGTTCGTCAAAAAATTCGGCGTAAAAATTGTAGAAGTGTTTTTCAAGATAGAAAAAATAAGGGAATTAAAGTTTTTGCAAAATTCAAAAAGACTTAATACGCTTACCTTTATTATATTTCTCATTCCCGGCACACCAAAGGATATTCTTACATACTTTGTGGGCCTTACTGATATGAAGCTCTCAGTGTGGCTGTTTATAACTGCCGTTGCACGAATACCGTCTGTTATAACATCTGTTTTAGGCGGTAACGCGCTCGGAAAACAAAGATATGAGATAGCAGTTTTGGTATTTATAATTACTTTGGTTGTAAGCGGTATCGGTTTGTTGATTTACAGATATATTCAAAAAAAGCACAAGTCTTAAAACTTATCCCGTAGTTTTTTGAGTGCGGATTTTTCTATCCTTGATACATAGCTTCTTGAAATTCCGAGGGATTTTGCAACCTCCCGTTGCGTCAGCTCTTTTTGTCCGGAAAGACCATATCGCATACGGATTATTTCATATTCTCGTTCGTCAAGCACACCGCCTATAATTACGCGTAGCTTTTGCAATTTCATTTTTTTATCTATCTCATCGGCAATATCACTTTCGTCTGCTATTACATCTATTAAAGTGAGCGTATTTCCTTCCTTATCTGTTTCTATGGGGTCGCTTATATAAACATCCTGAGATGTCTTTTTTAAATTTCTGAAATGCATCAGAATTTCGTTTTCTATACAACGGGATGCATAGGTGGCAAGGCGGATGCCCTTATCATTTTTAAAGGTTGAAATTGCTTTTATAAGTCCTATTGTACCAATAGATATTAAATCATCCTGCTCGCAACCGTTAGTGTAGTATTTTTTTACAATGTGAGCAACAAGTCGCAAGTTATGTTCCACCAATTTATTTCTTGCTTCGTTATCGCCTTTTTCAACCCTTAATAACAGCTCGCTTTCTTCTTTGGCGCTGAGCGGCGGTGGAAAAGAGCCACCGCTTTTTACATGCAACGCCAAGTAAAACAGATTGCCGATTATCTTTAAAAGTAGATTAAGCATATATATCATCTCCTGAAGTTTTGATAAATTATATGCTTTAATCGGGTTGTACATTGAATATTTTTTGGTTTTATATTATAATATCTGTATTGTCAATTATATTGCCTTTTGCGTAATATGTACTGCGAAAGGCGGTGTTTTGGTGAAAAATAGAGTTAATAATGCAAAATCGATTATAATTCGTTGGATGATTGTTTTGTTATTGCTGTTGTCGATTTTCGTGGTTTTACTTATGAAAGCTCGACCGATAGTTATTTCCTATGCTCAAAGTCAGGCAAAATCTCAAATGATTTATGCCTTTGATGAAGCCGTAAAAACAGCGATGCTATCTCTTGATTATGCGTATAACGATTTAGCTGTTGTTACAAGAAAAGATGATAATACGGTAAGCAGTATAGAAATTGATTATAAAAGGCTTAATGTGTTGCGCTCTGAAATATCTCAAAAGATATCGGAAACCTTAAATAAAAGAACGGATAACATTTTAAACATACCGATAGGAACACTGCTTGGTAATGAATATACTACCGGATACGGTCCAAAAATCAAATTTAAAATGAAGTTTTCGCAAATTCCCGTTTTGGATTTTAAAAGCAATTTTACCTCTGCCGGTATCAACAGTATTTTTCATCAGATAATAATTAAGGCTGATTTGACCGGAAGTATTATTATGCTTGGTGCGGATAAATCGTTTTCGGTAAGTCTTACCGCTATTGCGGCACAAACGGTGATTTCCGGCGCAGTACCCGATAGCTTTACAAATGTTAATGAAACTCCCAATAGCAATGTTGCGGATGACATTTTCAACTTTTCTCAGTAATGGAGGATAATATGGAATTAAAGGAAGCCAAAAAGCGTGTAAAAGAGCTTGTAAAGCAGATAGAATACCATAATAATCTGTATTATAATCAGGATTCACCTGAAATTGAAGACTTTGAGTATGATGCACTAACGCGAGAATTAAAGGCATTGGAAAAGGAATTTCCGCAACTTATAACTTCGGATTCACCCACACAGAATGTCGGCGGAAGTGCAAACTCTCTTTTCTCACCGGTACATCACGCGGTGAAAATGGAGAGCTTGCAGGATGTATTCAGCTTTGAAGAGCTGTATGATTTTGATTCTAAAATCGATAATAGCCGCACCGTATTCTCTGTTGAGCCTAAAATTGACGGATTATCGGTATCCCTTGAATATTCAGGCGGAAGCCTCATTCGCGGCTCTACCCGAGGTGATGGTGTAACCGGCGAGGATGTAACCCAAAACATATTGCAAATAAAATCAATCCCTAAAACTATCGATTTTGCAGGTGAGCTTGAAGTAAGAGGCGAGGTTTATATGCCGAAAAGCTCTTTTGTCAATCTTATAGAGAGGCAGGAATTGCTCGGCGAAAAACCTGCAAAAAATCCGAGAAATGCCGCCGCCGGCACTTTAAGGCAAAAAAATCCGGCGGTAGTTTGTGAAAGAGAACTGGCAATTTTTATTTTTAATATACAACGCATTGAAGGTAAGAGCTTCAATTCTCATATCAAATCTCTCGATTATTTGGCTTCCTTAGGTTTTTCCGTATTACCGAGCTATAAGTCCTGCGATACAATAAATCAGGTGATTGATGAAATCAATCGAATAGGGGATAGCCGCGGCGAGCTTGAATTTGATATTGACGGCGCGGTAGTTAAGGTTGATAATCTCGCTTACAGAACCGAGCTTGGCAGTACCGCTAAGTTTCCTAAATGGGCGGTTGCGTTCAAGTATCCTCCCGAAGAAAAAGAAACCGTTTTAAGAAGAATTGAAGTGAATGTCGGCAGAACCGGGGCGCTTACTCCAACCGCCGTATTTGATCCGGTAGAGCTTGCCGGTACAACGGTTAGCAGAGCAGTGCTTCACAACGAAGATTTCATAAATGAAAAAGAAATCGGCATCGGCGATACAATCGTTGTAAGAAAAGCCGGCGAGATAATTCCGGAAGTTGTAACAGTGAAAAAGCACGCGGAAGGCTCGGAAATTTTCAAGATGCCAACGGTTTGTCCTTCCTGTAATGCGCCTGTTTTCAGAGAAGAAGGGGAGGCGGTTATCCACTGCACAAATGCTGAATGTCCGGCTCAGATATTAAGGCATTTAATCCACTTTACCTCGCGTGACGCTATGGATATAGAAGGTCTTGGCCCCGCGGTGCTTGAACAGCTATTAAATGCAGGCTTGATAAGCAGTATTGTTGATATTTACAGGCTGGATTTTGATGCGGTAGCTTCTCTTGAACGAATGGGCGAAAAGTCTGCCGAAAATCTAAGGGCGGCAATAGAAAAATCCAAGCAAAACGATTTATCGCGGCTTATAACCGCACTTGGTATTCGTCATATAGGTTCGGGAGCCGCAAAGCTGCTTGCGGATAGATACAGTTCTATTGAGGAAATTATGTCGGCTGACAGACAAGAGCTTGAATCTATTCCGGGATTTGGAAGTATTTTAGCGGAAAGCACGGCGGAGTTTTTCTCACTCAGTCAAACCAAAGAAATGATAGATGAGCTTAAATCATACGGTGTCAATACTAATTCAATTAAAACAACAGTAGGCGATAGATTTTCCGGCCTTACTTTCGTGCTTACAGGTACATTACCGAGTTTAACAAGAAATGAAGCGTCGGAAATTATTGAATCTCTCGGCGGCAAAGTATCCTCTTCTGTTTCAAAAAAGACAAGTTATGTTTTAGCAGGCGAAGAAGCAGGCAGTAAGCTCGATAAAGCAAATGCACTCGGCGTGCCGGTTATTGACGAAGCCGAATTTATGAATATGACAAAATAATAAAATCGGTGATTTAATCACCGATTTTATTATTTTCAAGATATTTAATTATTTCTTTCGGATTATCAGTAGCGTAATACAAATCCAAATCCTCACGGGCTAAAAAATGCATATTGGCACTGTTTTCGAGCAGTGAAATCAAATTATCGTAAAAGCCGTTAGTATTGAATATTATGATGGGCTTATTTATAATTTTCAGCTGATTTAAAGATATAGTTTCAAAAAACTCATCCATAGTACCTATACCGCCGGGTGTTACGATAAAAGCATCCGCCATATCTTCGAGCTTTTGCTTACGAGTACGCATATCTTCTGTATATATCATCTTTGTACAATCCTCAAAAAGAACGCCGTCAACATTAAAAAACTCAGGCGATATGCCGATAACTTCGCCGCTTTTTTTTCTGACACCTCGTGCCACGGCACCCATCATACCGCTTGCACCGCCTCCGAAAATCAGCGTGTGACCGTGAGATGCGAGTGCTTCGCCGAGTGCTTCGCCGGCAGTACGAAAAGAAATATCAATATCCTCATTCGCTGAACCGTATATACAAATATTCATAAATACTCCTTATAATCAATTTTTTTACCGTTTAGCTGAGCGTCAATAAGTGTATCGCCCTTATATTCAAGTCTTAACGAGAAAAAGGGATAATTCTCATTTTCAATCAGCTTTAAAAAGATTTTATCACCTTCCCAAATAGGCAGGGAATAAATTTCGTTTTTATCAATCCAAACAAGCTCGCCTTCATCGCACTCTTTAAGTGAGCCGGTAAACTCTTTTGCGGTGAAAACATGCATAAGCTCGCTTTCCCAAACATCAGAAACAAATGTTACAACACATCTGTATTTTGCATCAAAGAGACTGAGCCCTGTTTCCTCAAACACCTCGCGCGCGTTGCACTGTTCGGGGCTTTCTTTCTCTTCAAACTTGCCACCAATTCCTACCCATTTATCGCGGTTAAGGTCGTTTTCTTTTTTTATGCGGTGGAGCATAAGATAACGCCCGTCTTTTTCAATATGGCAAAGTGTAGTGTTACGCATCAGTGTTCACCGTTTTCTTCGGTACCTATTGTAAATCCGTTAAGATAAAACATTTCGGTCTTTTTATTTACATTATCAAAAACATTGTTGTACTGAATTTTTTCGTATTTTTTAAGCTCTTCACTATACTGCGAATCCTCACTCCAGCGATAATAAACATTCTGGTTATCTATATAACCTACCGTATCAATTACCGGCAAGGTTTCTGATAGCTTTAAAAGATATTTGTTGTATTCCGTTTGCTTTAAGCCCGCGGTTTTCAGTAAAAGCGCGGATAAATAATTCGAACTGAGCTTATCTATGTACTGCTCTTCAATATCATAATTTGCCCAAATAAAGAAGGGGGTGATATGCCTTAACTGCTCCTGCTCGAGTGATAGTCCTCCAAGACTGCTAACACCCATAATCGAGGATATAAACTCTGTTTCTATCGACGGTTGATGATCCCCGAACATACAAATAATCGTAGGCTCTTTTACACTGCTGAAATACTCAATAAGCTCTTTAAAGGCATCATCGCTCGCTTTTACCAAAGAGAGATACTTTGAGGCTTTGGTATAATAAACATCACTTGAAGTGATAGAAATACACTCGTTGAAGTTGGATGCCGATACAGTATATCCGCCGTGATTTTGCATTGTTACATTGAATATGAAATACGGCTTTTCTTTATCACGGTTTTTGTAGTCATCAATAATTGTTCTGAAATCATAAGAGTCACTGACATACTGCCGGATAAGCATATTGCTTCTATCGGGGTAGTACTGCTCAATGAGGGATTGCAGATAGTCAGCCCCCTGACCGCTTGCGGCATAATCCTGTAAAATTGAAGTATCAACAAGATTTTCAAGACTGACAAATTTATTGAAGCCAAAATAATCATAAACGCTGGTTCGATGCCATCCCGAAGCATAATACGGATGAAAAGCCAGGGACGAATATCCCTGCGCTTCAAGCGTAGATACGAGCGAAGCCATAGGATTTTTAATGTAAAGCATATAAGCATTACTGCCCGAAGGTAAGAATGCAACAGAATTGCCGGTTAAGAATTCAAACTCTGTATTGGAAGTGCCGGCTCCTACAACGGGCACATATAGGTTACCTTTTATTGTATTTTCGGTAAGCGAGCGCATAAAGGGCATATAATCCTCATTTGTAGTAAAATCGCCGAGAACGCTCATATCCGCAAGCGATTCGTTCATTATACAAATAAGATTTGGGGCTGATTTTGGAGTAGTAACAGTAGGCTCATTATCCGCGGCAACCTCCTCCGATACATAATTGCTCACTTCATCTGCCGTGTAGCCGTTTGGCATACTCATAAACAGATATTTTGTGTTGCAAAAGAACGAAAAAGTAAAGCCGTAGTTTTTGTATCCTCTGGTTTGATTCCAGAAATCAGGTTTAACGCCCGCATCGGCAAAAACAGAAGTGAAATAGAACAACGACATCAGCACCGCGAAGAAAGCGCCCATAAAGCTCCTGAGGGTGATTTTAAATATACTGTGATACTGCGGAGTTTTGATTTTGATACCTAAAACAATAATAAAAATCAAAAGATATGTTGCAATTATAACATTGTAAAGCAGTTTGAAAGTATAGGTGCCGGCAACATTCACAGCGGTTGTAATTCCCGAAAAATCCATAGGCAAAAACGGTGTTCCTCTGAAATCAACAACATAGGCGTGAGCAAGCGCAAAAAGATATAAAATCGGATTTACGATAAAAATACAAAGTTTTATACTTCCGCTCAAAGAAAATACAAGAAAATAAAAGAGTAAAACTAAAAGATAGTTTGCAAAAAAGCCTAAATAAGTCATATCATAAACGAAGATGTTATTTAAGCACTCGGTCATAGTTATTGTCAGTATGGGAAGAAGAAAGATTAACACCACACCGAATACTTTTCTGGCAAACTCGCTTTTTATTGTGATTTTATAGGCGATTTCCAGACCAATTATGAGCGGTAATATAAGCGAAACCGCTAAAACCAACCAACGCGACGGCGATTCTGTTTCTATAAAAGAAGACCGGTTGACAATAGAAAGTATCATCAATACACCGGTAAATACAATGCCGGTAATCATACCGGATCTTTTCGTGGATACACTGATGTTATCTTTTACCCATTCGATTATCGACTGTAAAAAGCGTTTTGCAGATTGCGAAAACCTGCTGATAGATAGTTCCGTCATATAACAACTCTTTTCAAAATCTATTAGAATAATTATATCACATAACTTAAAAATTACAATATAATTTTATAATATGGATATTGATTTTTTATGTCTTATATGTTAGAATAATAGCAAATAAGAAAAGCTGTGACGGAGACTGTGATACCGCAAAAATGTGTTTTAGCGAATCGGCGTTGGTGAAAGGTCGGTGCATTTGGTATCAGTATCACTCCTGAGCCGCGGCGTGAAGGCTTTTGTTGTTAGCGCTCGCCGGTAGCCATACCGTTATAAGTGGCGCGGATGTTTGTCCGTTATAGGTGGTATGCAGTATTTCTCTGTCCTATTGGGCAGGGATTATTTTTTTAGGTCGAAGGGAGACTGAAAATGTACAAGGAAATAAAGCCTAATATTGACTTTGTTGAACAGGAAAAAGAGATTAAAAAATTCTGGGATGATGAAAAGATATTCAAAAAGAGTATTGATTCCCGTGCAAAGGGTGAGCCGTATGTGTTTTATGACGGTCCGCCTACCGCAAACGGAAAACCGCACATTGGCCATGTGCTTACCCGAGTTATAAAAGATATGATTCCGAGATACCGCACAATGAAAGGTCAAATGGTGCCGAGAAAAGCGGGTTGGGATACCCACGGCTTGCCTGTTGAACTTGAAGTTGAAAAGCTTTTGGGACTTGACGGAAAAGAGCAGATTGAAAAATATGGTCTTGAAGAGTTTATTGAGCACTGCAAGGAGAGCGTTTGGAAATATAAGGGTATGTGGGAAGATTTCTCAAAAACCGTCGGCTTTTGGGCAGATATGGATCACCCTTATGTTACCTATAATAACAGCTTTATTGAGTCTGAATGGTGGGCTCTTAAACAAATATTTGATAAAGGCCTTTTATATAAAGGATTTAAGGTTGTACCATACTGTCCGCGTTGCGGAACACCGCTTTCATCTCACGAGGTGGCACAGGGTTATAAAGCCGTTAAAGAACGAAGCGCTGTTGTACGCTTTAAGGTAAAGGGTGAGGATGCTTATTTCCTTGCTTGGACAACTACTCCCTGGACTCTTCCTTCAAATGTTGCGTTATGCGTAAATCCCGACGAAGAATACTGCAAGGTTAAGGCGGTGGACGGTTTTACTTATTATATGGCAAAACCGCTTCTTGATAAGGTGCTTTCGCCGCTTGCGGATGAGGGTAATTCCGCTTACGAAATTATAGAAGAATTCCCTGGAAGCAGGCTTGAATACAAGGAATATGAGCCTTTGTTTGATTGTGCGGCGCCTGTTGCCGAAAAGCAGCACAAAAAGGCATTTTTCGTTATGTGTGACGATTATGTTACTATGACCGACGGTACCGGTATTGTTCACTGTGCTCCCGCATTCGGTGAGGATGACGCCCGCGTGGGCAGAAAATACGATTTGCCGTTTGTTCAGTTTGTTGACAGCAAGGGAAATATGACCGACGATACACCTTTCGGCGGTATATTCGTAAAGGATGCTGACCCCAAAATCTTAGTTGACCTTGAAAACCGCAATTTACTCTTCTCAGCTCCTAAGTTTGAACACGATTATCCTTTCTGCTGGCGCTGTGATACACCTCTTATTTACTATGCCCGTGAATCCTGGTTTATCAAGATGACAGAGGTAAAGGACGATTTAATACGCAATAACAATACAATAAATTGGATTCCTGAAAGCATAGGCAAGGGCAGATTTGGTGATTGGCTTAACAATGTTCAGGATTGGGGCATATCCCGTAATCGCTACTGGGGTACGCCGCTTAATATCTGGCAGTGTGAGTGCGGTCATTTGCACGCAATCGGCAGTATTGAGGAATTAAAGAGTATGTCGGATAACTGCCCGGATGATATAGAACTGCACAGACCGAAAATTGACGCGGTAACTATTAAGTGCCCTGAGTGCGGCGGTGAGATGCACAGAGTTCCCGAGGTAATCGACTGTTGGTTTGATTCGGGTTCAATGCCTTTTGCTCAACATCATTATCCGTTTGAGAACAAAGAATTATTTGATTCGCAGTTCCCGGCCGACTTTATTTCTGAGGCGGTTGACCAAACTCGCGGTTGGTTCTATTCTTTACTCGCAATTTCTACATTGATATTTAACAAGGCACCCTTTAAGAATGTAATTGTTTTAGGGCATGTTCAGGACGAAAACGGTCAAAAGATGTCTAAATCAAAGGGCAATGCGGTTGACCCGTTTGATGCTTTGGAAAAATACGGCGCCGATGCAATAAGGTGGTATTTCTATACAAATTCAGCTCCGTGGCTTCCGAACAGATTTAACGGAAAAGCCGTTGTTGAAGGTCAGCGTAAATTTATGGGCACGCTTTGGAACACATATGCTTTTTATATTCTTTACGCAAACATCGACAACTTCAATCCAACCGAGCATACACTCGATGAAAATTCTTTGACCGTAATGGATAAGTGGCTTTTATCTAAGCTGAATTCAATGGTAAAATCCGTGGATATAAACCTTTCCAATTACAGAATACCTGAGGCGGCAAAGGCACTTGATACATTTGTTGATGATATGAGTAACTGGTATGTTCGCCGTGGCAGAGAGCGCTATTGGGTGCAGGGTATGACCGAGGATAAAAAGACCGCATATATGGTTTTATATAAAGCGTTATACACTACCATCCTTGCCGCCGCTCCGATGATACCGTTTATGGCTGAAAGTATTTATCAAAATCTTGTGAGAAGCGTTGATAAATCCGTTCCTGAAAGTATCCATCTTTGCGATTTTCCGATTGTTGATGAAAGCCGTATTGATAAGGAACTCGAAGAAAAAATGGATAGCGTGCTCGATATTGTTGTGCTCGGTCGTGCCGCGAGAAACGGTGCCGCAATCAAAAACCGTCAACCGCTTAACAATATGTTTGTGAAGTGTGGTACTCAGTTGCCGGATTATTACACCGATATAATTCGCGATGAGCTTAATATTAAGCAGGTTAATTTCTCTGATGAGGTTGATAATTTCGTATCATACAATCTTAAACCGCAGTTAAAGACTGTCGGTCCTAAGTTCGGAAAACAGCTTAATGAAATAAGAAATGCTTTGAGCGAAGCTGACGGTGACGCGGCTAAACGCACACTTGACAGCGAAGGTCAAATCACCTTAAACCTCCCTTCCGGCGATGTAACGCTTTTGAGCGAAGATATTATTATCGAGGCAAGGCAAAAAGAAGGATATTATACTGTAAGCGATAAGGGCGTTACAGTTGCGCTTGATACCAACCTTACTACCGAGCTTATTGAGGAAGGCTTTACGCGCGAGGTTGTAAGTAAAATTCAAACAATGCGTAAAGAATCAGGCTTTAATGTAATCGACCATATCAATGTGTATATTGACGGCGATGAGGATGCTGTCAGTTGTGTTTTGAAGTATAAAGACAGTATTTCTTCTGATACCTTAGCCGAAAATATTGTTGTTGATAAATCCGATGATCTTAAAAAGACTTGGGATATAAACGGTAAAAATCTTAAAATTGCCGTTAGGAAAATATAAATCCGGAGGTCAGGAATATGAGCAAGGAAATCAATCAAAACAACGATTTTATTGAAGATATCAGCTCCTCTTCGAAAAAGTCAAAATTTAAGCTCAACATTGAGCTTAAAGACCCCGTTGATATGTACGGTAAACTCATTTATAACAATCTCGGAAAAACACTCAAAGTAATAGCATACCTTGTTACAATTTTCACTATTCTCTTAGGGTTTGGCGCCGCCTTCTTGATTTTCAAAAAACAGGCGACTTATATTGCTTTGTCTTTTGCCGCAGTCCTTGTGTTTACAGCGGTTGCAATGATTGAGTTTTTCATAATCTACGGCCTCGGTCATTCTATCGAACAAAATAATGCGATTTTAAAGAAATTAACCGAGGTGTAATATGCGTTTTTATGAAAATTCAAGGGCCACTTCCGAAAATCGATTGAAACCGAGAAGCTATTATATACCGCAGGGTGTATCACAGTATTTGCTTTTAAACGGCAAATGGAAATTTAATTATTACAAGCGTGATTTTGATGTGCCGGAAATTATTGAAAAGTGGGGAAGTATAAATGTACCCTCCTGTTGGCAGACTGAGGGTTATGAAAATCCGAATTATTCCAACATTAATTATCCGATACCTGTTGACCCGCCTTTTGTGCCGGACGAAAATCCGTGTGGTGTATATGAGCGCGATTTCAATTTGAGTGAGATTTTAGGCAAAGTGTATTTTGTCTTTGAGGGTGTTGCCTCTTGTGGTGTCTTATACATCAACGGTAACTATGTTGGCTTTACACAGGGTAGTCATTTACAGGCGGAATTTGATATAACCGATTTTGTAAGTGTTGGTAAAAACACTGTCAGAGTAAAGGTTTTAAAATGGTGCGCCGGCACATATCTTGAAGACCAGGATTCTTTCAGAATGAACGGTATTTTCCGCGACTGCTATATTCTTAACCGTCCTAAAAATCATATTCGCGATATAAGTGTTACTACCCAAAAATCAAATATTTGCGTTAAAACGGATAAGAAATCCGATATTACACTTTATGATATTGACGGTGCGTTGATAGAGAAAAAGTCGTCTGTATCTTCGGCGGAGTTTTTTGTAAGTGAGCCTAAGTATTGGAACGCTGAAAAGCCGGTGCTTTATACTGTTAAGCTCGAATGTGGCGGAGAGATAATAACTCAAAAAACCGCTTTCAGAACTATTTCTGTTTCAAAAAAGAAAGAGTTACTTATTAACGGTGTTCCGGTAAAGCTATTAGGTGTTAATCATCACGATACAAACCCATACAACGGTTGGTATCAAACTGACGATGAGCTGAAATTTGACCTTGAACAAATGAAGAAGCTCAACATCAACTGTGTTCGCACTTCACACTATCCGCCTACTCCTAAGTTTCTTGATATGTGCGATGAGATGGGATTTTATGTAATTCTTGAAAATGATATCGAAACGCACGGTTTTTCAAGTAGAGATCCTTTTTCGGTTGGCGGCTATGATGTTTGGTGCAAGGAATGGCCATGCACAAATCCAATGTGGAAAAAAGAGTTTTTAGAGCGTATGAAAAGGGCTGTCGGCAGAGATAAAAACCATGTATCAATCATTATGTGGTCTGCCGGTAATGAAAGCGGATACGGCAAAAATCACAAGCTCATAATCGATTGGCTCCGTTCCCTCGGAGATGGCAGACTTGCTCATTATGAGGGTGCCGGCGATAAGGGTGATATTGAAGGCTCGGATGTATATTCGAGAATGTATCTTTCTCCGAAACAGCTTGTTGATGCCGTTAAGAACAAAGAAATCGACCGCCCGGTATTCTTATGTGAGTTTTCTCACGCTATGGGCAACGGCCCCGGAGATGTTTATCAATACGCAGAGATTTTCAATAAATACCCAAAAGCTATCGGCGGTTGCATTTGGGAATGGGCTGATCATACTGTTATCGATAAAAACGGCGTTGCGAGATACGGCGGCGATTTTGAAGATGAGCTTACAAACGATTCAAACTTTTGTTGTGACGGACTTGTGTTTTATGACAGGTCGTTTAAATCCGGCTCACTTGAAGCAAAAGCCGCATACCAGCCAATGCGCACCGAGCTTTCAGGCGGTGTTTTAAAAATCAGCAATTTATATTCGTTCACAAATTTCTCTGAGCGAACATTCGAATATTCTGTTGAGGTTGACGGTATTGTTAAAGCAAAAAAGACTGTAAAGCTCGATATTAAGCCTTTATCGAGTGACAGTATAGAGATACCGGTAAAAGATTACAAATGCAAATACGGAGCGTTTTTGATTTGCCGTCTTTTTGACGGAAATGAGGAAATAGCTCATACGGCACACGAATTGCCTTACGAGATTGCAGAACGCAAACCCTCTTCAAAATTGCCTAAAATCTGTGAAGACCGTGAGTTCTATACCATAAGCGGTAAGAATTTTGAGTATAAGTTTTCAAAGGTGTATGGAACTATCACTTCTGCGGTTTTTGACGGTAAAGAGCAGCTTGACGACCGTATGCGGTTATCCGTTTACAGAGCACCCATTGATAACGATAGGCGAATAAGAAGTAATTGGGTGCAGGGAGAGGCTTGGAAATCTCATAATATCAATAAACTGTTCAATAAGATTTATGATATAAGCCTTTGTGATAACAAAATTACCGTTCACGGTGCGCTTTCAGGTGTTTCACGATTTTCTATTGCGGATTTTTATCTTACCGCTGAGTTTTACGGCGACGGTTGTGTTAATTTTGATATGGATGTTAATGTCCGTAAGAGTGCATTTTGGTTGCCGCGATTTGGTTATGAATTCTCAGTGCCGGATAAAAATGCCGAATTCAATTATTTCGGCATAGGTCCGTATGAAAGTTATATAGATATGTGCCACAGCGGTTTACCCGGTATGTATAATAGTACGGCGGCGAAAGAGTATGTGAACTATATAAGGCCGCAAGAGCACGGAAATCATACGAGTACCCGAATGCTTCAAATCGGCAATATGCTTTTTGAGGGAGAAAATCTTGATATTTGTGTATCGCAGTATAGCACGGATATTCTTGATAAAGCCGAGCATACCGATGAGCTTTATAAAACGGGTAAAACCTATGTGAGAGTTGATTACAAAATGTCGGGCGTGGGGTCTGATTCCTGCGGACCAAAGTTGCCGCCTGAATATTCGCTTTCCGAAAAGAAATTTAATTTCAAGTTCTCATTAAGACCTATTTAATAAAAATATCGGTGCGGAAAATTCCGTGCCGATATTTTTTGTCATATTGTGAAATGGACAGTCATATTATTCTAACAGAAAAGACCAAAAATTTCGGAGGAATAATTATGGCTAAAAGCAGTATCTACGAAGACATTGCAACAAGAACCGGCGGGGATATTTATATCGGTATTGTAGGCCCCGTAAGGTCAGGCAAATCTACATTTATCAAACAATTTATGGATAAACTTGTTATGCCGAACATTGATGAGGATTATTCAAGAGAGCGTGCAAACGATGAATTGCCGCAGGCATCATCCGGCAGAACTATTATGACAACCGAGCCAAAATTCATTCCCGAAAAAGGAGTAAAAATAAATATTGATAACACGGCTTCAATGAATGTAAGACTTATTGACTGTGTTGGATATATTGTGCCGAGTGCGCTCGGATATATTGAAAACGACCAGCCGCGTATGGTAAAAACTCCGTGGTTTGAGGAGCCGATACCCTTTAATATGGCGGCGGAAATCGGCACAAAAAAGGTTATAACCGAGCATTCTACTATCGGGCTCGTGATTACTACTGATGGTTCAATAAGCGATATACCTCGCGAAGAATACGAGGAAGCAGAAAATAGGGTAATTGACGAGCTGAAAAGTATTAAAAAACCGTTTATCGTTCTTTATAATTGTCTTGAACCCGAAAGTGATGAAGCTATTGAAGCCGCAAATGCACTTAGCGAAAAATACTCTGTTCCGATAATACCCGTTAGTTGTCTGACGCTCGGTGAGGATGATATAAGAAAAATACTTTCGCAAATCCTATATGAATTCCCGGTAAAAGAAATAAATCTTGATTTTCCTAAATGGATAAATTCACTGCCAACTGAGCACTGGCTTAAAAAGGAATTATTTGACGATATTAAAACAGCGGTGTCAGGCATCACAAAAATAAGGGATATTAACAAATTTGCCAATCAATTCAGTGATGAAGAGCTATCAAGCGGAGCTGAGATTTCAGCAATAGATTTGGGGCAGGGAAGCAGTGAAATTCAACTCAGCATAAATCCGCAGTTGTTTTACAGAGTTCTGAGCGAAACGACCGGTTTGAGCATATCAGATGAACAACAGTTGATGCAAAACATTATTGAGCTGTCGAAAATTAAATCACAATATATGCGGGTTAAGGATGCTCTTGACGAAGTGGAAGCTACCGGATACGGAATAGTGATGCCGTCCATCGAGGAGCTAACTCTTGAAGAGCCTGAAATTGTCAAACAGGGCGGCAGATACGGCGTAAGACTTAAAGCCTCAGCACCGTCAATACACCTGATGAAAGCAAATATTACTACGGAAGTAAGTCCTATTGTGGGAAGCGAAAAGCAATCGGAAGATTTGATTATGTATCTTTTGAGCGAATTTGAGGAGGACCCCGTTAAAATTTGGGACTCAAATATTTTCGGTAAATCACTTCACGAGCTTGTAAATGAGGGACTTCATACAAAACTTGCTCGTATGCCGGCTGATGCGCGTATGCGTGTTCAGGAAACGATAGAAAGAGTTATAAATGAAGGATGTAACGGTCTTGTTTGTATAATCCTTTAATGAGTAACCCTCCTGTACTTTATAAATATAATAAGTACAGGAGGGTTAAAATGTCTTTAAATATTTTTTATGCTTTGATTGCAACACTCGGCACTTGGGGCGTTACCGCACTTGGTGCCGCAACTGTAATATTTTTAAAAAAGCCGTCGCCTAAAATACTTAATATAATGCTTGGCTTTGCCTCAGGCGTAATGATTGCCGCATCCTTTTGGTCGCTTTTAGAGCCTGCTATCGAAAGGGCAGAGGCGGAATTTAAAACGCCTTCGTATTTTATTGTTACGGTAGGCTTTCTATCCGGGGCGCTGTTTATGTGGGCTTCGGATAAAATAGTTTCATTAGCATCAAAAAGGGCGAACGGCGGTATATTACAACCCGGCCGTTTTAACAGAATTATACTTTTAGTGCTTTCAATCACTCTTCACAACATACCCGAAGGATTGGCAGTGGGCGTGGCATTCGGTGCGCTTTCAGATATTGGAAAAAATCCTGAGGGCTTAATGGGTGCAATAAGCATTGCAATAGGAATAGGACTTCAAAATTTTCCGGAAGGCGCGGCTGTGTCTTTTCCGCTAAGGCGTGAAGGGGTATCTCGATTTAAGAGCTTTATGATAGGTCAGGCTTCCGGGTTGGTTGAGCCAATAGCAGGTGTTATCGGTGCGGCGCTTGTAATATATGTAAACGCCATATTACCGTTTGCACTTTCATTTGCGGCGGGAGCAATGATTTTAGTGGCGGTTCACGAGCTTATACCCGAATGTCAGGAAAATCAGTCAGAAAATCCATATACGGCCACTATGGGAATAGTTGCCGGATTTGCGGTTATGATGCTGCTCGATGTAATGCTTGGTTGATAAAAAGGACTACGAATTATCGTAGTCCTTTTTATTTGGTGCCTTTAGGTGTGGAAATAAACCCCCGGTTCTACCGGGGGAAGGAAAACGAGCGAAGCTACAATAAAACGGGCGAGGCGTA
>CADBOD010000108.1 GCA_902796165.1 Oscillospiraceae bacterium
AGAGTCGCCGGCGGATGCCGCTTTCGGACTCCAGTTCAGATTTTTGTTTGATGTTTGATTTGCAATTCCAAGGTCGGAAAATGTCCAAAAGTCAAAATCCTTTTCCGCAGAGTTTGAAATCAAAATATCGGTGTTTGCTTTTATTAAAAATGTAAATGCGCCATTAAAGCACAGAAAGCACAAAATTGCTGCTATACATACTGACATTGCCTTTTTGAAGATTCTTTTTTCTCTTTTCATAAAAACACCTCCATGTATGTATCACTTAAAAACTATTAAAGCAGCATCACCAGCACCAAGTTCAAGTTCAATACTATCGCAATTATACCGATTGGTTTCTGCCTCTTGTGTGATTTCGACATTACAATTACCTACTAATTCCAAAACAATCTTCTGTGCGTATTTAATATCGTAATTCACAACATAAAGAGCAGTTTTCCCTTTGTAATTAAAGCATCCTACAATGGCATCGCCATCAACACTTTTTAATTCTCTGAATGAGCCTTCCTTGATAAGGTATTTATTTTTACTCATACCTTCATTAGCTTCTTTACCCGAGGCAATAACACCTTTGTTTACAGAGTTCATTAAAACTTCATCTATTGCGCGTATTTGTGAGTTCATATCTTTTGCGTAATAGAACCATCTTGTTTTATTACCCATAGCACCGATAAGTCCGTTTCTTTGGAAATCAAACGGCTCTTTTACGGAATATGCAAACCAATACGGCTGCAAAAGCGGGAAATAAGCTATACCCTTAGCCCCATAGGCAAGTATAGTATTCGTCATCCACATAAACTCGCCCTTTGACGGGAAATATCCGTTTGAATCAAAATACTCTTTTGCATCGTTCCATTGCGCACCCGCCTGAACAAAAGCCCAAAAAGCAATTTTGGATTCTTCCGCTTGTTTTCTGACTGATTCCAAATTCTGGAAATGCAGATAAGCACGCTTTAAACCCGCGTTTTCATCAAAAATATATCTGTCGAACAACAAATAGTCCGGATGTAAAGTGTCTGTAAATTCCTTTACATATTGCTCATATACTTCTTTTGCCTTCGGATCTGCTTCAGAACCAACGAGCCTACCGAAAAGGTTTACATAATAAGGACATCCGAGTTTTTTAAGCTGAGTTGCTATACGCCCGTAATCACTGATATAATTTTGACCGGCGGCTCTGAAATAAGGTGTTCCCGGCTCATCGGTTACATACAAGCCGCAAAAAGCCGGATAATTGATATAGTTATTTAGCCGCTCATCAACTTCTTCAATGGAAATATCCTCATCAGAATTTACTATGTACGGATCCATAACCACCGCGCCGATATTATACTTCTCACCCTGTTCCAGTAATTTATAAACATAAGAGGGCTGAGTAGTGTAATATGTGAATGTAGTACCTACCAAATTCACGCCGGATTCTTTAATAAGCCCGAAAAACTCATCGGAAAAATAATCAGGCAAAACATTAGCATTATAACTGTAATTATTAGGCCGCGGGCCGTAAAATCCCATAATCGGCATAACATCATCGCCGCCCATTATGTCAAACCCATACTTATATACTTCTTCGATTTCCATATCTTCGATTGCCGCCATATCAGCAGCACCCGAACCGCAGCCTACAACATTAAACATCAAGACAACAGTAAGCAATAAACAAAAAGTTAATTTAATATATTTACTCATTTTCATTTTTGCCCCCTGTTATTCTTTTTTTGCGAATTAAATAGAAAGCCAACCCTCCGCCGCAGGCAAAAATTGCAACAGCTATAAAGCATATATCTAAAACAAAAAACCTATCTTTAAAAATGCTACCGTTGTTTTTTTCATCAGGACGGAACACCTTTGCGTTTTCTTTCTCTGTTGGCACATAATCTTCCGCCTTAAGGAGCGAAGATTTATATTTAACATCTATTTTGTTGGGATTTTCATCAAGATTAGTAATTCTTAAATTATCTATTGCAAAATCACCGTTACCGGTTGACCAGATATTAACATATCCGCTTCTTTGTGCTTCAAAATTTGTTGTGGCAACGAGTTTATATTCTGCTGCGGTTAAGGATTTTAAGAACACTTCATAATGGCCGTCAATTACACGAAGCTTAAACGAATATCCTTCGTTTGTTGACAAATCTGTGATACCTGTGCCTTTTAACTCTACGCGGAAAGCTTCCTGGTTTACGCTGTTTACAGTCTGCGAAGCCAAGCGGATTAAATCTACATCCGTGGTATATGAATAGCCAACCGGAGTAGATGTTTCCTCTCCGAATCCAACCGCCAGATTACTGCAGGGTTTACCTATAATATTGCCGTACTCATCATAAAAATACTGTCGGCTGAAATAGGGAACATCAAAAGAAATTTCAAAATTTGAATACTGATAAAGAGTGCAGAAATGTGCCAATTTAGTATTTTTAAATCTCAACACTTTACTACCGTTATAGTCTTCTATCATAACTCCGGACGGGAATATGCCGTTATCGTTTGAAGAGGACACAAAAAGGTTTGCGTTGAATTCACCGCTTTCAAAATCTTCAAAGATATCGGTGTTTTCAGGTCTTTCGTAAAAAGAACATTTCATAACAAAATCTGAAATAACCGCGCCGCAGGAGCCGGTTTGCAAAAAGCCAAACCGTCCTTCACCTGAAACCGGAAGTTTTACCTGAGCAAAAGAAGAATTATTTATTTTTACTTCGAGCATACCCGTATTGGAAATTGCCATTTTAATTGCAAAGTTTGCGTTAAGGGAAACACCGCAGTTTTTGCTTTCAACCAAAGTCTTACTGCCGTCATCCGTATATGCTACGACTCCGGCTCTGATATTTCCTTCATTTGTAAAGAAAAGCTCGATATTACCTTCCTCGCCCATTTCGGCTTCAATACTTGAAAGTCCGAAAGCCATTATAAAGCACTCATCTTTCGGCAAAGCGGTTAATGAAATGCGGGTTTCAACTTGAGCAATATTATCAACATCATCGCTTGCCTTTGCGGCAGTTTTAGAAACAATTTTTGTATCGGATGTTGCGTCTTGCGAAAGTATAACAACCGAATTGCCTCTTTTTTCAATATTGCTGTCGGAAATATTCCAGTCGGTATCATTTAGCACTTCTTCGTCATCCTGTTTGGTTAAAAGTGTTGAAACAACCTCTTTTTTACCGGCATAAACCGACATTGGAAAACTTGCCGAAAACAATATCAAAGCAATAACAAGTGATATGATTCTCACTTTTTTCAAGGGTATCATTCCCCTTTCATAGTTTTAAGCCAGATTTCATATTTTTCATTAACGGTTTCGATAACCTTATTCCATATTTCATCCGCCTTTTTGCGGTCATTTTTATTATAAGTAGAGAATTCGCTGACATAGGTAACACCGGCAAGTATATCCGCACCGCCCGAGGCAAATATCGGGTGCTTACTCGATACACCGCTATCAACATAAATCTTTGCGTTTTTCCATATTTCAAACGGAGCCTTTTGCAATTCACTTAAATTAGATGTATCAACATCTTTTCCTGTACTTAATTGAAGCGGTAAAGGACATCCGGTCTTCTCGGCATATATAGCATATCCTTCATCGGAAAGCAGGAATTCAACGAATTTCTTTGCTCCTTCTTTTGAGTCGGAATACTTCGGTATAAAAAGAGATTGCTGTGCTGCGTTGCCGACAATGGTATTTCTCGCGTCATATATTTTGTTCCAATCCTCTGCCGAAACGGTAAGACCGTCAACTTCATACGAATCACCCAAAGCATAGTCAGATACCTGCTTTTTACCATCGGTAATGCTATCAACCGCATCAATAACCTTTCTTAAATCGCTGTCGCTCTTAACAGTTGTAAGCTTATTAACAATAGCTGATAAAACAGGCAACTTTGCACATTTGACAGTCTTATCATCTTTATCAATCTTCATTTCGTTTGCAACCCAAGTTCCGTTGAGCATCATAGCCGCACTTTTCTCTAAAAATTGAGTCTGAATTTCTGTATGCGACATCGTATTTGAACCGGCAAGGGTATATTCAGGCGTAATAAATTTTTCAAATGCCTTTAACGCATAATATCTTCCGTCTTTTTCGGTAAATACCGCTTTGCTCGGACTGTTTCCGTCCTTATCGGTGCAACCGAAGAAATTGTTAAGATAATAATCAAAGCCGTCATACTGTGCCATATATTCTTGAAGCAGATAAACATAATATCCGCCGCCGGTGAAGTGGCAAAGCGGTGTTATACCTTTACCGTAAAGTTTATCGCAAACAGCGGTAAGTTCACCGGTAGTTCTCGGGAACTGAGTTATTCCTGCTTTTTTCAAAAGGTCGGCATTGTAATAAAAGCCCATAATTCCGCCGCCGTAAGAAAGAGTATAGCATTTTCCGTCACTGCTCTTTTCGTAAGCAAGATAGGACTGATTCATTTTTTCGGCGATCGTTTTTTTGTCGCCATCTGCCGTAGTTGCAAGAATATCATCAAGCGGTTCCATATATTCGATATCCATATTCTTGATATCGAGATATAAGTCATTTTCATCTACATCTTCCATACCGAACGGTGCAATAACAGAAGCATGGCTCGCAGTAGCCTGATAATTTACATAATAGTCGCTATATTTTTCCTCAAATGCCTCAATTACAGCTTTGAGCCATTCTTCACCGTAACCAGCCTGCCAATAGGCAATTTGAATTTCTTTTTTACCTTTGATATTCCTTTTGCCGGAACCGGAGCATCCTGAAAATGACGCAACCATTATAACTACGGCAAAAATCAAAGATAATGCCTTTGATAAATTTGTTTTGAGTTTCATAGGTTTTTCCTCCAAATAATTCTATCCCTTCAAACCGCCGACCGACAGGTTTGTTGTGAGTGTTTTATTAAAAATGATAAAGAGTATAAGCGCAGGTATCGTAACAACTAAGCACGCAGCAATCAAGACATCCATTCTCGCTCTGTAAATCATTTCCTGATTAAACTGA
>CADBOD010000109.1 GCA_902796165.1 Oscillospiraceae bacterium
CGAATCTTCTCCGGCGCGCCATTAAAAACAAAAGTTCCCTTTTTTGGGGGGCTTTTGTTTTTTATCTTCATATAATTATACAAATATAATCCGGTTGGTATTCGGCGGCGGAAAAACTTTTTTCAAAAAAAGCTTGACAAAAGCACAAGGTGGTAGTATTATACAAGTGTACTAAGTCACATAGTACACTTAGAAAGGAGTGAAAAATGTGTTTGTATTGGACCTTAAAAGCGGCGTGCCTATCTGCGACCAGATAGTAAACGGCTTTATTAAGATGAAGGCTCTCGGGCTGATTTCGGCAGGCGACCAAATGCCGAGCGTGCGTTCATTGGCGCTTAAATTCAGCGTAAACCCGAACACCGTGCAGAAAGCATACGCTATTTTAGAGTCCGGCGGCATAATCTATTCCGTAAAAGGGCGAGGCTCGTTTGTATCCGATGATGAAAGCGCACATTCGGCGGTGCTTGACCGCGCACGAAGCGATTTTAAAGCGGCAGTAAGTGCCGCGCGTGATTTGGGGCTTGGCTCTTTGGAGCTTAACAAAATCATCAATGATATTTATAAGGAGGAAGAGAAATGCTGACGGCTCAGAATTTAACAAAAACATTTGAAGGCTCAAAGGCTCTTGACGGCGTTTGCTTTGAAATAGACGACGGTTGCGTTTACGGTCTTGTAGGCTCAAACGGTTCGGGAAAATCGACTCTTCTACGGTGCATAAGCGGTGTTTATAAACCGGATGACGGAAGAGTTGGGATTGATGGAATACCGAGCTTTAATAACCCGAGTGTAAAATCACAGATAGCCTTTTTAGGTGACACACCATATTTCTTACCACAGTCAAATTTAAAGGAAATGGCGAGCTTTTACAAGAGCACATATAAAAACTTTGATATTGACACATACAAATACCTTTTAAGCGTATTCCCACTTAACGAAAGCGCCCGACTTTCAACCTTTTCAAAGGGTATGAGAAGGCAAGCGGCACTAATCCTTATGCTCTCAACAAAACCGCGTTATCTGCTTTTAGACGAGGCGTTTGACGGACTTGATGTTGTAATGCGCAAAACGCTTTCAAACATTATAATCGACAGTACCGAAAAATACGGGATGACGGTTATAATCGCCTCACATAACCTGAGGGAAATCGAAGATATGTGCGACCATATTTCCCTGCTTCACGAAGGCAAGCTGATAGCAGACGGCGGAATTGAGGAAGTAAGCGGAAAGATACACAAAATTCAGGCTGTATTTGAAAGAGTACCCGAAAAAGAAGTATTCAAGCAGCTTGACCTTATGAAAATCGAGCAGAACGGCTCGGTCATAAGCCTTGTAGCCAAAGGGGACAGGGACGATATTATGGCATTTGTAGATTCGTTATCGCCTAAATTTTCCGAATGTATAGATGTAAGCCTTGAAGAAGCATTTATTTATGAATTGGAGGTGCTGGGCTATGATGTCAAGTCAATCGAAGCGTAAATTTTCTCCCACATTTGGTCTTTTATTCTCAACAATAAACAAGAATGCCGGCGTTATAATACTTATGTCCTTGGCAATGCTTATCTTTTGCCCCGGCATATTCCTCACAACATTAAGTAAATCGGAATTCAACCAAGCTGACGCTTATACCTTACCCGAGTATCTCGACATACTTTACGGGGTTACAGGGGTTGTTTCCTGCGTTCTTATATGTGTATGCAATTATGTAAACCTTGCGTATCTGTACAAAAAGCAATCAAGCGATGTTTTTCATTCACTACCGCTTACGCGCGCACAGTTGCTTTTTTCACGCGTTGCGGCAGGCTTTATAGGAGTTTTAATACCGGTAACGCTCGGCTATGCTTCGCTTAGTGTACTCTCATTTTTCTATCCGACATACGCAATAGGCACGCTCTCACAAATAGCCTCCGCGTATCTTGTGAATATTCTTTATATGCTGGCGGCATCGGCATACTCGCTTATATTCATAATCGGCGCCGGAAGCGCATTTGATTTAATCCTTTCCTTCTTCGGATTTAACACGGCGGTTTTGGTTGTGGGCGGCATAATCCACGCACTTTGCGATAGGTACCTTTCCGGTTATTCATCAGCCTTTACCGGCATTATGAGAATTGTATCCCCCGTTTATTTTCTGGGTGAAAAGGCGGCGCTTTTCGCGATTGATAATGTATATAGTCTGCCGAAATCGGAGGATGTGGTTTTCGCCGCAATTATATTCGCGGCAGTGTTCTTCGCAATATCTGCAATTCTTTACAACTTCCGCAAAGCGGAAAGAGGCGGCCAGGCATACGCCTATAAGTTCATTTATATAATCTGCGCTGTGCTTGCCGGCATTTGCGGCGGCTATGCTTTAAGCGAAATATTTGTACTCTCGGCGGACACTAAGGAATTAAGCCCCATCGGTATTATCTTCTTTATAGTAGGCGCTATAATCACAACGGTAGTATATGGTGCGGTTACAAACCGAGGCTTTAAGAGGTTTAAAAAATCCATCGTTTTAGGTGTGGCTTCCGCCCTGGTTTACGGTGTTATCGCAATAATAGTAGCTTCCGGCGCATTCGGCTTTGAAAAGCGAATTCCCGAAAAGAAGGCTATTTCATCTGTTGTAGTGGATTTTGACGATGCTTTTATAAACTTTAATGACGCCGACAAGGCATTAAAGCTCCACAAAGCCATTATTGAGAAAAAAGCCGACGACGAATATTTGGATACAGTTGATACCCCGCACACCTATGTAAGAATAAACTACAACCTGGATAAAGACGGCAAGGATGTGCTTATGCGCAAATACTTTGTTGACAAGGTAAAGATTAAAAAAGAACTTTTTGATGTTTATTCAAGCGATGAGCGTTTCACCGAATTCGAAAAGGGACTTGAAAGAGTAAAGGGTGACAGCATAGAGCTTTGGGGCGGCAAGAGCTTTAACGACGATACCGAGTATGCTGATATTTACGGCAGGCTTACAAGCAGCGAAACGAAGGAACTTTTATCGGTATATAAGCGCGAGCTTAAAGCCGTGGGTGAGGAGTTCTACTCAGCGGAAAATCAAACCAAGCACTCGGTTATCAATGTAACGCTTACTATTGATATCGAAAGAAAGCCAAAGAGCTTTGGTATCTTCACCACGGATGATTTCCCCGAAACAAATGCAATTCTGAATTCGTATATTCAAAGCAACGAAGATACAATCGGATAAAAGCTATTTTCCGCGGCAGTAATATGCCGCGGATTTTTTTTACTTTTTTGTCAATTTTCTATTGTTTATTTTTGTAATATATTATATAATAATTGTGTATATCAGTTGAAAGTGTGACTTATTTGGAAAATATTGTCTATTTGGATAACAGTTCTACAACCGCCCCTTGCAACGAGGCAATAGTTGAAATGGGCAGAGCGCTCAAATCGGATTTCGGCAACCCTTCAAGCCTTCACATTTTGGGCTTTAACGCGGAAAAAAGGGTAACTTTGGCGCGTGAGGCAATAGCCGAAGGTATCAAAGCCGATCCGGAAGAGATATTTTTCAACTCCGGCGGTACCGAGGGAAATAACACCGCCATTTTCGGTGCGGCTTACGCACGGAAAAAGCGCGGAAACAAAATAGTTACCACCGAGATTGAGCATCCGAGCGTGGCAGAGCCTATAACAAGGCTTGAAAGCGAGGGCTTTGAGGTTGTAAGAATTAAACCGCAAAGTGACGGTACGATAAGCGAGGAAAGCATCGCCGCGGCGATTGATAAAAACACCGTTCTTGTAAGCATTATGCTTGTAAATAACGAAACCGGCGCGGTAATGCCCGTATCCGCCGCAAGACGCGCTATTGAAAGCGTTGGCGCACCTGCGATTTTGCACTGTGACTGTGTGCAGGCATTCGGCAAAATGCCCATAAGCGTTAAAGCACTCGGCGCCGATATTATCACCGCTTCCGCTCATAAAATCCACGGGCCTAAGGGCATTGGGTTTATGTATATTAAAAAGGGTATCACAATAAGACCGTTACTGCTCGGTGGAGGGCAGGAAAAGGGCTTTCGCTCAGGCACTGAGGCAGTGCCCTCGATATGCGGATTTTACGGTGCCTTAAAGGCAATCGGCAATATGGATAAGACCTTGAAAAATGTAACTGAGCTAAGAGAGTTCGCCGTAAGCGAGCTTAAAAAAGATAATCTTGCAGTAATAAATTCTCCCGACACGGCGTTTCCGTTCGTGCTCAATATTTCGGTAGAGGGTTATCGCTCGGAAACACTTCTTCACTTTTTAGAACGCGAGGGTATTTTTGTATCCTCAGGCAGTGCCTGCGCAAAGGGCAAGGGCAGTTATGTGTTGAGGGCTATGGGGTTGCCGAGAAGCAGGATAGACAGTGCGCTTAGAATCAGCTTTTCAAGGTTTAACAGTAAAGAGGACATCAGCCGCTTGGTTTCATCACTTATTAAGGCTAAAACGGCACTCAGAAGGGTAAGATAATGAAAGAAGTAATTCTTATTAAAGACGGTGAGCTTTCCTTAAAGGGACTTAACCGAAATATATTCGAGGATAAAATGATATCCACAATAAAACGGAGGCTTAAAAGATACGGTAAATTTACCGTTTCAAAATCGCAGTCTGCGGTTTATATTGAGCCTGAGGACGAGAGCTTTGATTTTTCCGCGGCGCTTGAAAGTGTGGGCAGAATTTTCGGCATAGCGGCATTCAGCCGTGCCGGCGCATTCGATAAGGATATAGATGTTATATTAAGTCAGGCACCCGAGTATCTTAAAGACACACTGAAAGATGTAAAAACCTTTAAAATCGAAGCCAAAAGAGCCGATAAGAGCTTCCCTCTCACCTCACCTGAGATTTGCAGAGAACTTGGCGGAAGGCTGCTTGGTACATTTCATCATTTAAAGGTTGATGTTCACAACCCTGAAATAATAATAACCGTGGAAGTAAGAGAAAAAGCGGCTTATATAAGAGGCGCGCAGTATAAAGGCGCGGGCGGACTTCCTACCGGCACATCGGGCAAATCAGCAGTGCTGATTTCAGGTGGTATTGACAGTCCCGTAGCGGCATATCTTATGGCAAAGCGCGGAGTATCACTGTTTGCCATTCACTTTGCAAGTCCCCCTTATACGAGTGTTCGCGCGGAAGAAAAGGTAAAAACCTTGCTTTCAAAGGTGGCGCGTTACAGCGGTACAATCAAGCTCGCAATAGTACCCTTCACCGAAATCCAGGAGGAAATGGGCAAGTGTTGTCCGGAGGATTATTTTACACTTGTTATGCGCAGAATGATGATGAGAATTTCCTCAATAGTAGCGGCGGAAAACGGTTGCCTTTCCCTTACAACAGGCGAAAGCCTCGGTCAGGTGGCGAGCCAGACTATGCACGCTATCGCCGCAACCGATGAGGTAAGCGCCCTTCCCGTGTTCAGACCGCTTATCGGAATGGACAAGGAGGAAATCGTGGTTATTTCAAAGAAAATTGATGCGTTTAATACCTCGATACTGCCTTATGAGGATTGTTGTACAGTGTTTACACCCCGTCACCCTCAAACCAGACCTAAAAAGGGTCAGTGCGAGAAGGCGGAGAAAAATCTTGATATAGAAGCACTCATTGAAAGAGCTATCGCGGGAATAGAATACACCTTCATAGAATAAAATAGTATAAAAGTAAAGGAGATTAAAATGATACAGAGTATTAAGGTAGATATCGTTTATTATATGACGGCTACGGATTTTGAATTTGAATTCAACCTCGGCGGCTGTTGCCATATGCGCCTTTTAAACGATAAGACGCAGGATAAAAAAGGCTTTGTAAACTCCTTGGCACGCGCAGTATCCAGAAGCCAGATAATTTTATGCGTTGGCCCGATTTTCGGTGAGGACGGACTAATCAGCACTACCGCCACCGCAATAAACCGCGGTTTTAAAACCATAGATAACGCTACCTACGGCATATCAGCTCAGGATGAAATAAAGATAATAAGCGGCTCAATACCGCTTGTAACCCCCGAAGGCTACTTTGGCGGATGTATAATTGAAAGCGGCAATCAAACGATTATTCTGCTCACCGAAAACAGAACCATAAGAAAATCAATTATGAAAAACTTAATACATCCATATATTGAGGATATGAGCCTTATGCAGTCGGCAGGGGGTAATTTCCCCTCGGGCATTGAAAATATTGCAAAGGCCAAAACACCTGCCGAAAGCGAAGCTACCGCCGAAAACACAGATAATGATGAAATATCCGAGCCTGAAACGCCTCAAACTCCCGAAATTGAAGAAGAGCCGGAGGTTATCGCCGAAGAGGAAGTAACGCCCGAATTTGAAGAAGACGAGCCTCACGATGATAACGATGATACCGATGAAGAAAATAATGATAACAACGAAGAGGTTACGGCGGAAAGCGATACCGATATTAACGATGAAGTCGAGTCTGATACGCATTCTGAATTTTCGGCTGACCAATATGAAAGTGAGCCCGAAGAGGAAGAAACCGAATTCATTCAGGAAGATTATTCCTATGACGATAAAAAAGGCGGTAAAGGAATAAGCATTTCAATACTTATCATAACGATAGTTCTGCTTTTGGCGGTTTTGGCGCTTTGCTATTTCCTTATATATATTCCTATGCAAAAAGGAATTTCAACCACGGATTATATAGGTCAGCTATTCGATACCAATTCATATGTATCTTCTGTTTAGGGGGATTTTTTTGAGTTTTTTTGGAAAAACGGCAGGTAAAATTTTAGCCACATTTTTAGTATCAATGGTACCGGTTATAGAGCTTAGAGGCGCTATTCCGATAGGATACTCAAAAGGGCTTAATATCTGGGTATCGGTGTTAGTATCCATTATAGGAAATCTCATTCCGGTACCGTTCATCATAATATTTATAAGAAAAATATTTGCCCTTATTCGCAAAATCGCGCCTAAGTTTGACGGGCTTGTGACCCGGCTTGAAAAACGGGCGGAAAACAAATCGGATGTTGTGAAAAGATATTCTTTTTGGGGACTTTTCCTGCTTGTTGCAATTCCCCTTCCCGGCACGGGCGCATGGACCGGAGCACTTGTTGCCGCAATGCTTGATATGCGGCTTAAACGGGCTATGCCGGCAATAACCTTAGGGGTTATCGCCGCGGCGGTGATAGTAGCTTTTATCACCTGCGGTGCTGACGCATTGTTTTTTTAACTGAATATTTTAATACTTTACATATAACCGGCGGCGGAACAGAAATCTGTTCCGCCGCTTCGCATTATTGCAAACTTTTGGCACATAATAACAAAAAATGCGGGAGGGGTATTTTTTTGTCTTCTTTTATTACCGATTATAAAAAAATGCGGATTTCGGGAGATATAAATAAGGATGTTGCCTTTTTGACCGCCGCAATCAAGGATGATTCCATACTTCGCATAAGATATATAAAGCCGGAAGGCTCAAACTGTGAATTTGCCCTTATCTTTCTTGACGGTATGACCAATAGCTTTTTTCTGAGTGAAAATGTGGTAAAACCGCTCAGCCTTACAAAACCAAACGGTGATTATATAAGCGCGCGATACATCTGCGAAAAGGTGCTTTTTGCAAACGAGGTTTCGCTCAAAACCACTGTGGATGAAATGCTTTTTACCGTGCTTTCAGGTGATACACTTGTGTTGATTTCAGGCAGTACCACCGCTATTTGCGTAAACACTAAGGGCTTTCCGGTAAGGGCGATAGAAGAGCCGGTTGACGAGCGTGTAACCCAAGGACCTCG
>CADBOD010000110.1 GCA_902796165.1 Oscillospiraceae bacterium
AGCACTTAAAGGTAAACTCGCAGGCGCGGTGCTTGATGTTTTTGAAAATGAACCGCTTGAAGAGAATAGTCCTTTGTGGGATATGGAGAATGTTTTTATAACCCCTCATAACAGCTTTATAGGTGAGGGTAATAAAAAAAGACTTGCAGATTTGATCGTTTCAAATCTTAATAAAGAAGGATAGAAGGTTATTTAATGAAAAAGGTTGAAACACTTCGCCAATTACAGTTAGTGAGCATTTATATTTATAAGCAACTGCTTGAAGTGTGCAATAAAAACGATATAAATCTTTATTTGCTCGGAGGCACGCTTATAGGCGCCGTTCGCCATAAAGGCTATATCCCGTGGGATGATGATATTGATGTTTGTATGTCAAGACCTGATTATAACAGGCTTTTAGAGGTTACCGGCGGCATAATAAGTGATGACTGCCGTATTATAGACCCTGCAACCGATAAAGAGTATAAGGGTGTTGTGCCTGTTGCGGTATATGAAAACTCATATCTCGAGTCAAAGCAGTTTAAGGGTGAGGAAAATCTTAAAATATCAATAAGTATTTTTGTGTATGACGGTGCTCCGAAATCAAAAATTGCACAAAAATACTATTATGCAAAGCTATATTTTTTAAGGGCAGAGCACGCATTGTGCCGGGCAAATTTCAAGTATGTAAATACAAAGCCGGCGCAGATATTAGGCCCCGTAATATCTAAGCTTTACAGAGAAAAAGATGTATATAAATATAAAAACAAGATAATTAAATGGCAACAAAAGTATTCTTATGAAGATAGTGTGCTTGTTTCAACCAATATGGATAGCTACTCTTCAAGAGAGGTATTTCCAAAATGCACCTTTGAGGATAGTACCGAGCTTGAATTTGAGGGCATCAAAAGCAAGGCTTTCAGTAATTACCACGAACAGCTTACAAGATATTATGGTGACTATATGCAGCTGCCGCCCGAAGAGCAGAGAGTACCAAAGCATAAGTTTGTGGCGGAAATAGATGATAATTTTGATTTTGATGCGGTTTTATAAAAGAGGATATTTATGAAGCGTGTTTATTTGGTATCGAATTATTTTCATTTTAAGCAGGAAAAATCCAGCAACAGATACAGGGAATTAGCTGAAATGTTATCTTCTCTTGAAGATGTGGAAGTTACGGTAATTACATCAAAGTTTTATCAAAGAATTTATAAACACCGGACAAACTTTGATGAACTCACAAAGGATATACCCTTTAAAGCCGTATTTACCGATGAACTCGGGTATGACAGAAGCATTTGCTTAAAGAGATTGGTTTCTTCAAAATCCTTTTCAAACAGCGTGATGAAATACTTAAAATCCGCACCCATACCCGATGTGATTTATCAGGTCGTTCCAACACTTGATGTTGCAAGTAGAGTGAGCAGATTTGCAAATAAGAATAATATCCCTTTGGTTGTAGATGTTCAGGATTTATGGCCTGAGGCGTTTAAAATGGCGATAGATATACCTCTTGTAAGCGATATTGCCTTTTTGCCCATGAAATTGCAGGCAAACGGAATATATAAGCGGGCGGATAGGGTTTGTGCGGTATCCGAAACTTATGTGGAAAGGGTACTTAGCGTAAATAAAAAATGTAATAACGGACAGGCTGTGTTTATCGGTATAAATCTTCAAAACTTCGATAAATATGCGGCTGAAAACAAGGTGGAAAAGAGCGATAGACTTCGCCTTGCATATTGCGGTTCATTATCTAAAAGCTATAATATAAAAATGGTAATAGACGCTTTGTCTATGATGAAAAATCCGCCTGAGCTTATTTGTATGGGGGATGGTAACGATAGGCAGTACCTCGAAAATTATGCCAAAGAAAAGGGTGTTGACGCCGTTTTCACCGGCTTTATAGAGTATAGTAAGATGTGCGGTATGCTCTGCTCGTGTGATATTACAGTCAACCCTATTTTAGGTAAATCAGTTGCAAGTATTATAAATAAACACGGGGATTATGCCGCAAGTGGTCTGCCGGTGCTCAATACTCAGGAAAGCGCAGAGTATAAAAAACTTGTTACAGACTATAATATGGGCTTTAACTGCAAAAGCGATGATGCTGAAAGCCTTGCAGAGAAGATTGAAATTTTGTGTAGTGACGCGCAACTTAGAGAAGAAATGGGCAAAAACGCACGCAGATGTGCCGAAGAAAAGTTTGATAGAGCACATACCTATCTTAAATTAGTTGATACGGTAAGGGCTTTGTTATGAAAGTTTTGATAATATCTCATAATGCGATTTCTCCCGTAAGCAGTATAGGCAAAACCTTGGCGTCTTTGTTTCATACCTTTAAAAAGGAAGAACTGTGCCAGCTTTATATTCATAAGGCTTTGCCGCAGGGCGATGTTTGCTCGTCATATTATAGCTTTACGGATAAGGATGTGCTGAAAGGTATTTTTACCCGCAAGGTAGCAGGTAAAACGGTAAGGCCTACCGAGAGTATAAATTCCGGTAATAACGGCACATTCAATAGTATTACATACGGCAATGCCAATAAAAGAGAACCGTATATGGAGCTGTTGCGCGAAGCGGTGTGGAAGCTCTCTCCGTGGTATAATAAGTCGCTTAAAAAATGGGTGAGTGAGCAAAAGCCCACCTGCATTTTTGCAGCTATCGGCAGCGGCACATTCCTTTACGATATTGCTCTAAAAATTTCAAAGGATTTTAATATCCCGATAATTACATATGTTTGCGATGACTTTTACAATATGGAAAAGCCGGATAAGTTTTTAGGCGGTCTTTGGAAACGGAATATAAACAAAAAGACCAAGGAGCTTTTGCGGGCGAGCAAGGCCGTGGTGGGCATTTGCGATAACATATCAAAATCTTATAGTGATGAGTTTGAAATTGACGGGTTTACAATTATGACCGGCACCAACTTTTCGGTTAAAAGCTCGGTTTCGGTAAATGACAGTGTCGAGAGAATAAGGTATTTCGGCAAAATAAGCCTCAACCGATATGTTTCCCTGCTTGAAATTTGCAAATGCTTAGATGAAATCAATGAAAAAAGCGGAACACATTATAAAGTGGATATATTTTGTGATGACCCGGGCGAAGAGGTTAAAAACGCCTTTGGCTGTGTAAAATCCGCTGATTTTCACGGCTTTGTTACAGGAGAAGAGTTTAAAAAAGAATTCTTTTGCTCCGATGCTTTAATCTTTGTAGAGGCGTTTGATGAAGAGAGTATTGACAGGGTTAAAAATTCAATATCCACTAAAATTGCCGATTCTCTTTCAAGCGGAATACCGATATTTGCCTACGGACCTGCAAATATTTCCGCTATTAAACATTTAGTCGATAACGATTGCGCCGCGGTTTGCAGTGAAAAATCAAGGCTTAACGATACTCTTATGCGTTTTTTGTCCGATAAAAGTTTCAGAACCGACATATCCCAAAAAGCTATTAAAACGGCAAAAAAATTTCACGATCCCGTGTCGGTCAGTGATACACTTTATAATATTTGTTCAAGGTACTAAGGCATACTTTGTTAGGGGGTAAATATGAAAATACTCCAGGTGAATGTCGTATATAAAACCGGGAGCACCGGCAAGATAGTAGAGAGGCTGCATAGAGGGCTTAAAAATGACGGCTTGCAGTCGATAGTCTGCTACGGCAGGGGCAAAAAAACCGAGCAGGAAAATGTATATAAAGTATGCTCGGAGTTTGAGTCAAATTTATGCCATGCGTGGTCATATATCTGCGGCATACCCGATGCCGGTCAGCTTTTTTCAACTCAAAAGCTTAAAAGGATTATTTCTCGCGAAAAACCGGATATTGTTCACCTTCATTGCCTTAACGGATACTTTGTAAGTATGTATCGCTTTCTTAATTGGCTGAAAGAAAAAAACATCAAGGTTGTTCTTACTCTTCACGCGGAGTTTATGTACACCGGCGGTTGCGCATACGCTTTGGATTGCCAAAAATGGAGAAACGGTGAAAACTGCAATAGTTGTGATAAATACATGCAAAACACCGGCTCTCGTCTATTTAACCGCTCAGGGCGCATATTCTCAAGAATGAAGGAAGCCTTTGACGGATTTCAGAATAATATGAAAATAATTTCAGTATCCCCGTGGCTATATAGCAGAGCTAAAAGCTCGCCGATTTTAAATAGGTTTGAGCACAGTATTGTTTTAAATGGAATTGATACGGCAGTGTTTAGACCGTATAATACTGATGAGATGAAAGAGAGCTTGGGATTTAAAGATAAAAAAATCATTTTTCATCCCACAGCTAATTTTTCCGATAAGGAAGGTCATATAAAAGGCGGTCGTTATCTGATAGAGCTTGCAAATTCTCTGAAAGATGAAAATGTTGTCTTTTTGGTTGCCGGTATTCATAAAGAGGGAATAAAGGTTCCGGAAAATATCATTTTGCTCGGCAAATTGGAAAACCAAGTCGAGCTTGCCCGGTATTACAGTATGGCGGATATCACAGTGATTACAAGCCTTAAAGAAACTTTTTCTATGGTCGTGCCGGAAAGCCTTTGCTGCGGAACGCCGGTAGTAGGCTTCAAGGCAGGCGCGCCGGAGCAGATTACCATTAAAGAATATAGTGAATTTGTCGAAAGCGGAGATGTAGAGGGGCTAAGTCACGCAGTTTTGAATTGGCTTAATAGGGAAAAGGATGATTGTTTGCCTAAACTGGCGAGCGAAAAATACAGCAGCGAAACTATGTATAAGGGCTATAAGAAAGTTTACTGTGATTTTCTTGAAGAGCACGAAGAAGGAGTATAATGAAAGTTAAAAATTTATCGTCGTTTAAACTTGATAATGTTTTGCTTTGTCTTTTCTGTATGGGTTATACGGTATTATCGTTATTACCGGCAGTTAAATATTCTGTAAGTTATGTTATCGCCGGCTCTTTTTGTTTGATTCCGGTGGCTTTATCGTTTTTAAAATTTCCGAAACTTCGTACCGATATATTTATTATTGCGGTTTTGGGAATTGTATGCGGACTTCTTATCTGGCTTCTCGATAACGGCGGAATAAAGGAAACAGTCAATACTGCAATAAATTTTTTGCGCTTTTTTATGCCCTGCCTTTTGTTTTTTTCTCTATCCAAGGCATCAACTGTTTCAAAATGGAT
>CADBOD010000111.1 GCA_902796165.1 Oscillospiraceae bacterium
TTAAAAGCTCGTATTCAACGCTATCAGGTCTGTATTTCACCGAATGTGCGCTATAAGTAGCATTATCACCGTTTGAGCAGGTCACTATATTGCAGTCAAGTCCTTCAATAAGCGACTTTGAATACTCGTCATCAATATTTATAACCGCGGTTTTACACATACTAAAAAGCCTTTTCTTAGCTTTAAGGTAGTTTTCCATTGTCATATGGTAATCGAGGTGGTCTTGTGTAAGATTAGTAAAAAGAGCCACTTCAAAAGGCAAATTATACACTCTGTACTGGTCGAGTGCGTGAGAGGATACCTCCATAACGCAGTAATCACAACCCTCAGTTGACATTTGGCTGAAAAGCTCATTTAGCTCATAAGCCTCGGGTGTTGTGTTATGTGAAGAAATAACGGTATCGCCTATAAGATTTTGTATTGTTCCGATAAGTCCCACCTTGTGCCCCGCGGTTTCAAGGATTGCTTTAAGCATATAAGTAACCGAGGTTTTACCGTTTGTTCCGGTAACGCCTATAAGGTGCAGCTTGCTCGCCGGATTATCAAACCACAAAGCACACATATCAGCGTAAGTTCTGCGTGTATTATCAACTATTATTTGATTATCAAGCCCCAAATCTCTCTCGGCTATAATAACCGCCGCACCGGATTTCAAGGCATCAGGCGCAAAATTATGGCCATCCGCCCCCGTGCCCTTAATGCATACAAAAGCATAGTCTTTTCCGACCTTTCGAGAATTGCAGGTAACCCCACAAATTTCAAGGTTTGATAATTCACCTTTAACATTCGGTAAAAGCTCTCTTAAAAGCATTGTAAAACTACTCCTTTATCAATCCGCCAAATCCACGGTATCCTCATCGCGAAAATATACCGTAACTATCTGACCCACAGGCACTGTTTCTCCTGCATTGATACTTTGTTTATATGATTTAATAGCCGGTGAGGATGTGTTGCCCGAAAACTCAACATTTATTCCTGCCGAAGCCGCCGCGGCATTTACCTCATTAGCCGTCATACCTATAAGACCGGGAACCACAGTGTTTTGCGCTTCAGTATCCTCGGTATAAAGTATTACCGTACCGCCTCTGAACACCGCATTACCGGAGGTTGGATGCTGGCGAAGTACCGTATCCCCGTTTCCTACGACCTTATAAGAAAGTCCGACAGAGCTAAGAGCCTTTTTAGCATCAATAAGCGCGTTTGATGTTACATCAGGCACCGGTACCGAAATATTTTTAAGCTCTGCTTCGGAATATTGAGGCTCAATTCCCAGATAAGGCAGTATTTCTGACATAACCCTTGAACCGACAGGTGCGGATATAACACCGCCGTAATAACTGCCGCCGGTAGGCTCATCAAGCATTACATAGACCGCTATCTGAGGGTCGTTTATAGGAACTATTCCCACATACGAGCCTATATAAAATCCTCTGTTTCCGGTTTCAACTATTTTAACCATTTTTTGTGATGTACCGGTTTTACCGCCAACTCTGTAACCGGCAACTATACCGTTTTTAGCGCCGTTTTGCACAACATATTCAAGAAGTGTACGCATAGTTTCGGAGGTTGCTTTTGAAATCACCTGCCGTTTATAGCCGGAGGATTTGCTCTCAACAACCTTTCCGTCACTATCCACGATTTTATCTACGAGGTGCGGCTGCACAAGATATCCGCCGTTCACCGAAGCCGCCGCCATTGTAATCATTTGTATAGGTGTTACATTGAAAGTCTGACCGAACGAGGATGAAGCAAGCTCGGTAGGTCCCATTTTTTCCTCAGCGTGATAGGTAGGAAGTGCTTCGCCCGGCAAATCAATTCCGGTTTTTTCAGCCATACCGAAGGCTTTGAAATACTTGGAAAACACCTTATTACCTATAAGCTGACCTATCTGAATAAACGCCGGGTTGCAGGAATTTGATATTGCCTGTTGAAGCGACTGAGTGCCGTGACCGCCTGCGTGGTGGCAGTGGTACGCGTTACCGGCAACAACAAATGTATAATTACAGGTAAACGAACTGTTAGTATTTATAAGTCCCTCTTCAAGGGCGGTAGAAGCAGTGAAAATCTTAAAAACGGAACCCGGCTCGTAAGTATCGGATACCGCCTTGTTACGCCATTGGCGGTTAAGCAATTCCTTTCTTAAATCTGCCTTTTGGTCCTCAGGAGCGGCATCGACCTGTGCTTGGTCTGCACTCGAAAGAGTAAACGGGCTGTTGGGGTTGAAGTCACCGCTTATTGCCATACCGCGTATAGCTCCGGTATTGACATCCATCGCCATAACTGCGCCTCTCTCGGCAATGTGGTTTTCCTCCACCGCGGCGTCAAGATACTTTTCGCATACATACTGAACATATGAATCGATAGTAGAAACCAAAGAATTGCCTCTTTTAGCCTCCTCAACCTTTTCATAAGTAAAAGGCATATCTGTACCCTTTGCGTTTTTTGCCGCAACAACTCTTCCCGGAACGCCGGTAAGCTCGTTATCGTAGTAACTTTCAAGCCCTGCAAGTCCCTGGTCATCATCACCTACAAAGCCTAAAACGCAAGAAGCCAGGGTATCATTCGGATAATACCTCTTGGTTGCCTCGTCAAGACCTAAAAACTTGGTCATTTCATAATCTTTATTTGCAGAAATAAATTCTCTTACCTTATCGGCGGTTTCCTTTTCAACCTTCTTTTTGATAATAACATAATAGGTCGTTTGATTTACTTTATTCTTGATTTCTTCGCTATCCATTTCAAGAATTTCCGAAAGGCCTGATGAAATAATCTCCCTGATTTTCCCTGCCTTTTCAGCGTCTTTCAGCTTATTTATGCTGTTTGGCATAACATAAACAGTCCAAGCGGTGGCGCTTGTGGCAAGCAAATTCATATTCCTATCGTAAATATTTCCTCTCGGCGCGGTAACAAGGCTATCATAAAGCTGCTGCTCGGACGCCTTACTTTGATACTCTTCTCCCTTTATGAGCATTATCCTTACAAGACTTGCACCCGAAATTAAAGTGAGGCAAAGAATTGCTATCACTAAGATAAAAAGACTTCTTCTTATCATCTGTTTATCCGGTCTCAGCGACATTTCTTTACCTCCTTGTATAGGTCGAAAACGAGAGCAAAGATTTTCTCTACTCCCGTATTCAACTATATTATATTATTATTTTTTTAACCTTATAACTCTATTTCAGTCTTTACTGCTTGTAACAGTCTTGCCGTCCTTTGTAACCGCAGTATTTTTATCGTTCACCCTAATATACTTAACCTGGCTCTTGTCCATTTTCTGCATACCGAGTTCGGTGGCTTCAAGCTCTATATTGGAATAGGAAATCTCGCGCTCAACCTGAACGGAAAGGCTTGTCCGCTCGCTTTTAGCCGCGTCAATCTGCGATTTAACCTTATTGATTTCCGAATTGACCTCGTTTATACGAAGGCGCAAAAATATATTACCGCAAAGAGCCGCAAGTATCATAACGCTCGCAAGCACTGCAAAAGCACTTACAGACAAATGCTTTGCCGCCGCATTTCTGCGCGCGCGTACCTTAGCCTCGGTTTTAGGGAGCTTTACTATATTATCCTTGCCCTGAACCTCCTGTGCCGTGTTATGTGGCATAAACATTTCAAAATCATAGGCAAGACTATCGTTATAATACTTAATATTGTCCACTTTTTACTCTCCTCTTATCTTTCTTACAGCGCGGAGCTTAGCGCTCCTGCTTCGCGGATTTTCGTTTATTTCCTGTGCACTCGGTAAAATCGGCTTCCTTTGAACCAATTCGCCGCAAGGCTTCCTCCCGCAAACGCAAACCGGAAAATCAGGCGGGCAAATGCAACCCGTACAAAACTCTTTGAATTTTTGCTTTACCAGCCTGTCCTCAAGGGAGTGGAATGTTATAACTGCTAACACTCCGCCGATATTGAGCAAGTCAAATGCCTCGTCAAGTCCTTTGTTCAAACTGTCAAGCTCGCCGTTGACCTCAATCCTGAGAGCCTGAAAGCATCTTCTCGAAGGATTGCCTTCCCGCCTTGCCGCCGCCGGCATACAGGAATTTATAAGGTCGGATAAAGACACAGTCGTCATTATAGGCGACCTATCTCTCTCGGAAACTATTTTCTTTGCTATTTTCACGGCAAACTTCTCTTCACCGTAATCTCTGAAAACTCTTATAAGCTCTTCGGCGGAATATGTATTGACTATATCCGCCGCGGTCATTCCATCTTTTGACATTCTCATATCAAGCGGTGCATCCTGCCTATAAGAAAAACCGCGAGAGGCATTATCAAGCTGATATGATGAAACGCCTAAATCCAAAAGCACACCATCCACTGACGATACACCGTGCTCTTTGAGTGCTTGACGCATATTATCAAAATTCGTTTCTATAACGGTTGCGTTGTATCCTTCAAGTCGCTTTTCCGCCACTCGTACCGCTTCAATATCGCGGTCTAAGGCGAACAAGCGGCCTTTTGTGTTTAATCGCTTGGCTATCTCTTTTGAATGACCTGCTCCGCCTGCCGTTCCGTCAACATACACGCCGTCAGGCTTAATATCAAGTGCGTTAAGCGATTCGTTTAATAAAACAGATTTATGACTGAATTCCATATCAAAAATCGAGCTCTTGTACTATTGAAGCAATAGCTTCCGGTGTGTATTCTTCGTTTTCGTCGCTCCATACATCCTTATTCCATATTTCAAGGTTTGTATCAACGCCGATTATATGAGCTTCAGTTTCGAGTGAAGCAAATTCACGAAGTGAGGACGGTATCAGTATTCTGCCCTGCGAATCAAATTCAACATTGAATGCACCGTCGTATAAAAAGCGCTTTACAATGCTTGAACGGGCAGATGGCAGTTGACCTATTTTTTCAACGAGCTTCTCCCACTCGCCTATCGGATAAACGCAAACGCAACGCTTACCATAAATACCGCGACAAATCATAAAGTTATCTCCCAATTCATCACGGAGCTTTGAAGGTATGGCAAGCCTGCCTTTTTTATCTATGCTATGGTCATAACCGCCGTAAAGCACGCTGCCGACACCTCCCTTTTAAAATTCAACACTTTGATACACTTTTATGGAAAAACAAAACACTTTTCCCCACTAATTCGTATTATATAACCACTTTACATAAAAATCAAGCATTTTTTAATTATTTATTAAAAAATCTTCCGTTTTCGGAAGATTAAATACCAAAAAATAAAAAAGCGCGGTCAAAGACCGCGCAAAATCAATTTGAATATTTGATTTATTTATATGATTTATAAGTAGAGCCGCTGACAACCTTTAAACGCTTACGCTTAAAGTACGAAACTATCCTTTCCTCAATCGCTATAAAAATATCCTCATGGAATACAGACCAAATAACAAGTACCGCAAGGCCTATTTCAAAAAGTGTTCTGATTATCTGTGAAAAATTCATCGTTTTACCTCCGCCGAACATTTGTTCGTTTCTGTGATTTTATTATAATACTCGTTGTTTTGTTTGTCAAGTATTTTTTTCGTTTTTTATTATAAGTTGCCCACTGTCCGAAAAAACGGACATTTAAA
>CADBOD010000112.1 GCA_902796165.1 Oscillospiraceae bacterium
ACTGCCCGGGTGCATTTTATTTTATTTCGTACTGCGGGTGCCATCCGGCAAACTGGACAAGCTGTGAATCTGTGCGGTGATAGTAGCGTTCGCCGCGGTCAAGCAGGGCTATTTTGTTCATTTCTTCTTCTGAAAGCTCAAAATCAAGAATATTGAGGTTGTCTTTTATGTGCTCAACATTTTTGCTTCCGGGAATTACCGCAAAGCCCATTTGTGTATGCCAGCGCAGTATAATCTGTGCCGGAGTTTTGCCGTGCTTTTTGCCGAGCTCGGCGAAAATAGGCTCGTTTATCAGCGATTTATCACCGTGTCCGAGCGGATACCATGACATTAGCTTTATTCCATATTTATCAAGCGTTTTACGAAGCTCCTTCTGTGTGAAATACGGGTGTGCCTCCACCTGAATAAACTGAGGAGCTATCTCCCACTTTGTTTCAAGCTCAGCAATATATTTGCCCTCAAAATTTGAAATGCCTATGCTTTTTGCCTTGCCCTCTTTGTATGCCTTTTCAAGCAGACGGTAACCCGCAAGCCAGTTGCCTGCCGGCTGGTGAATATAAAGCAAATCCACATAATCTACTCCAAGGCGTTCGAGTGTTTCATCAACTGCGTTCGGGTTTTCATATTCACTCGGCCATAGCTTTGTGGAAAGAAAAATATCCTCTCTTTTTATGCCGCTTGATTTTATTCCTCGCCCTACGGCGCGCTCGTTTACATAGGCGTTTGCGGTATCAACAAGGGAATATCCCATTTTAAGCGCCTCGCGCACGCTTATTTCGGCCTCTTTCGGACTTAGCATAAATGTTCCTATCCCTATAACGGGACATTCTATTGAGTTGTTAAGTACTAATTTTTCCATTTTCGTTTTTCCTCCCTATATTAAATTGTTTGATTTAAGCCATTTTTCAACTGTGGGCTTGCAGCTTTCCGCCGATGAACCCGTAACCGAAAGCCCTCTTTTTATATCTGCACCGGGGCAGGCCTTTTTTATATCGCGCTCGCTTACCCCCATACCGCTGCCCTCGTTTGTGCAAAGCGGCAAAATGGTTTTACCGGAAAAATCAAACGCTTCAAGGAAGGTAAGCACCGCCATCGGAACAGTGCCCCAGTAATTCGGGTAAGCGAGAATTACGGTATCATACTCATCAATGCTTTGAGGCTTTGCGATAAGCTCAGGCCTCTTGCCTGCGCGAAGATCGTTTTTCGCCTCGTTTATGCAGGTCATATATACCGGAGAATACGGTGTTGCCATCTCTATTTTAAATGTATCGGCTTTTATAAGCTCTTTTATTTTTTCCACAACAACCTCGGTGTTGCCTACCTTTATATAACGCATAGACCCGCCGAAGTAGTTTTCATCCGCCCTTGAAAAGAAAGCAATCAATGTTTTCATATTTTCCCTCCTGTGATTTATGTAACTGCGGTTTCTTTACTGTACTTATTATACATAACGCTTATTGAATATTCAACCGCCACTTATTGAAAAACGGTGAAAAAAGCAACTGATTTTACAAAAAGGTGGATTATCGTTTTTTTGTTATAAATCCGCCGGAAAGTGAATATTTATAAAAATTTAAAATATTTACATTTTTTTCCTTGACAACAGCTACCCTATGATATATAATCAATTATTACTACTGATGATGGGGGAATATGCACCTTTGAAAAGTTCTGTGTTGTTAAAAATATAGAAAAGAAGTGCGTTTTCAACCCGGCTTTTATGTAATTTATATTTAGGAGTGATTCTGAACCTATGGAGAAATCGGCAATGGTTAAACCTGTGAAGTTGGGAAACAACACTCGTATGACATTCTCGAAAATCAATGAAGTTATAGATATGCCTAACCTCATTGAAATTCAAAAGGATTCGTATAAGTGGTTTGTCGAGGATGGGCTCAAAGAAGTTTTCGAGGATATGTCCGCTATCACGGATTACAGCGGAAACCTCGTTTTGAGCTTCGTTGATTACCGCCTTGATGAACAGCCGAAGTACGATGTGGCTGAGTGTAAAGCGAGGGATACGACCTATGCGGCGCCGCTTCGTGTTACGGCACGCCTTGTTAACAACGAAACGGGCGAAATAAAGGAAAGCGAAGTATTCATGGGCGATTTCCCGCTTATGACCGATTCCGGCACCTTTGTTATCAACGGTGCTGAGCGTGCTATTGTATCACAGCTTGTGCGTTCGCCCGGTATTTACTTTGCGGAAAAGGTAGATGAAAAAACCGGCAAGCGCCTGTTTTCTTCAACCATCATTCCTAACCGCGGTGCGTGGCTTGAATATGAAACAAGTCCTAACGATGTGCTCAATGTTCGTATAGATAAGAACAGGAAGCTGCCAATTACTGCTTTTGTTCGTGCTTTGGGTATCGGCACCAATCAGCAAATCCGTGAGCTTTTAGGGGAGGACGAGCGTCTTGCCGCCACCCTTGAAGCAGATGAAACCAAAAATGTTGAGGATGGCTTGGTTGAGGTTTATAAAAAGCTCCGCCCGAGCGAGCCTGTAACGATTGACGGCGCAAAGGCATATATTGAGCAGATGTTCTTTGATGTTCACAGATATGATCTTTCGCGTGTGGGCAGATATAAGTATAATAAGAAACTCGCGCTGGCTTCTCGTTTGAAGGGCAGAGTTCTTTCGCGCCCGATAGCAGATCCGCTTACCGGCGAGATTATCGCCGATGCAGGCACCACCGTAACCAGAGAAATGGCAAGCGATTTTGAGGCGCGCGGCGTGTTTGAGGCTTATATAAATGTAAACGATATCGAGGGTAACACCACCGAGGTTAAAATTCTTACCAACAGAATGGTTGACCTTAAAGATTTTGTTGACTTCACCGATAAGGAGCTTAATGAGCTTGATAAGAGGGGCGTTAACGAAAAGGTCAGCTTCGATGTACTCAAAGAGATACTCGATGAAAACCTTGATAAAAAGGCGCTTAAAGAGGCTCTCATCGAAAGTGCTTCGGTTTTAATACCGAACCATATAACGCTTGATGATATCTTCGCAAGCATCAACTATTTTCTCGGTCTCCCTTATGATGTAGGCACCGTGGATGATATCGACCACTTGGGCAACCGCCGTATTCGTTCGGTGGGTGAGCTTTTGCAAAATCAGTTCCGTATAGGCTTCTCGCGTATGGAGCGTGTGGTAAGGGAAAAGATGACCTTGCAGTCGCAGGATCCCGATAATATCACTCCTCAGTCACTTATAAATATTCGTCCCGTGGTTGCGGCGATCAGAGAGTTTTTCGGCTCTTCACCGCTTTCTCAGTTTATGGATCAGACCAATCCGCTTTCCGAGCTTACTCATAAGCGTAGGCTTTCAGCGTTGGGTCCCGGTGGTCTTTCGAGAGACAGAGCTTCTTTCGAGGTTCGTGATGTTCACTATACCCACTATGGCCGTATGTGTCCGATTGAAACACCGGAAGGTCCTAACATCGGTCTTATTTCCTATCTTGCAACCTATGCAAAAATAAATAAATACGGCTTTATTGAGGCGCCGTTCCGCCGTGTTGATAAAAAGGCCGGCAAGGTGCTTGATGAGGTTGTTTATATGTCGGCAGATGAAGAGGACGAGTATATCGTGGCTCAGGCAAATGAGCCTTTGGATGAAAACGGCTTCTTCGTACGCAAAAAGGTAAACGCCCGTTACAGAGATGGCTTCCATGAGATTGAAGCCAGCCGTGCGGACTTTATGGATGTATCGCCTAAAATGGTAGTATCGGTTGCAACCGCTATGATACCGTTCCTTGAAAACGATGATACAAACCGTGCGCTCATGGGCTCTAACATGCAGAAGCAGGCGGTGCCGCTGCTTAAACCCGAAAATCCGATAGTTGCTACCGGTATGGAGTATAAAGCGGCTGTTGACTCGGGCGTTGTAGTGCTTTCAAAGCGCGCAGGTACAGTTACCTATGTAAGCGCGGATGTAATTAAAATACGCGCTAAAAACGGCGATATTGATGAGTATAACCTTATTAAATTCCTGCGTTCCAACCACGCGACCTGTATAAATCAGAAACCGATAGTTTCTGTCGGTCAGTCGGTATCGGCAAACGAAGTTATTGCTGACGGTCCGGCTACCAGTAACGGCGAAATATCGCTCGGCAGAAACGCACTTATCGGCTTTATGACCTGGGAAGGTTATAACTATGAGGACGCGGTACTTCTTAATGAGCGCCTTGTCCGTGATGATGTTTATACCTCTATTCATATAGAAGAGTATGAAATTGAATCAAGAGATACCAAGCTCGGCAAAGAGGAAATCACAAGAGATATCCCGAATGTCGGCGAGGATGCGCTTAAAGACCTTGATGAGCGCGGAATTATAAGAATAGGCGCAGAGGTTAAGTCGGGCGATATACTCGTAGGTAAGGTAACCCCTAAGGGTGAAACCGAGCTTACCGCCGAGGAAAGACTTTTGCGTGCAATATTCGGTGAAAAGGCAAGAGAAGTAAGGGATACCTCACTTCGCGTGCCGCACGGTGAATACGGCGTTATAGTAGATGTTAAGGTGTTCAATCGTGAAAATTCTTCCGAGCTCAGCCCCGGAGTAAACGATGTTGTTCGTTGCTATATTGCTCAGAAGCGTAAGATTTCCGTGGGCGATAAGATGGCGGGCCGCCACGGTAATAAGGGTGTTGTATCCCGTATTCTTCCGAGTGAGGATATGCCGTTCTTGCCGGATGGCACACCGCTTGATATAGTTCTCAACCCCTTGGGCGTACCTTCCCGTATGAACATCGGTCAGGTGCTTGAAGTTCACCTCGGCTATGCCGCGAAGGCGCTCGGCTGGAATATCTGCACGCCGGTATTTGACGGTGCGCACGAATCCGATATCCGCGAATGCTTTAAGCTCGCAGGTATGCCGGAGGACGGTAAGGTTCAGCTTTATGACGGAAGAACCGGTGAGCCGTTTGATAACAGAGTTACAGTAGGATATATGTATTATCTTAAACTTCACCATTTGGTTGACGATAAGATTCACGCCCGTTCAACAGGCCCGTATTCTCTCGTAACACAACAGCCGCTCGGCGGTAAAGCGCAGTTCGGCGGTCAGCGCTTCGGAGAAATGGAAGTTTGGGCGCTCGAAGCCTATGGTGCCGCTTATACACTCCAAGAAATTCTTACGGTTAAATCCGATGATGTTGTGGGCAGAGTTAAGACATATGAGGCAATCGTTAAAGGTCAGAATGTTCCGAAAGCCGGTACACCTGAATCCTTTAAGGTGCTTATCAAGGAGCTTCAATCATTGGGCCTTGATATCCGTGTTCTTAATAAGGACGGATTTGAGGTTGACCTCAAACAGAATTTTGATGAAGATGAAGATGCCGGTCTTTCAAGGCAGGCTCCCGAGTATTTCGAGGATGAGAGTGTTATGGTTGAAGGCGAGCTTGAAGGCTTTGCGCTTCAAGATGAAAACGGCGAAGCAATAGTTGAACCGCAAGAAGACGGCGAAGAATAAGGAGGTAAGGATAAGTTATGGAAAATCAAAACGATATTAAATTTGAATCTATAAGAATAGGTCTTGCCTCACCGGAACAGATAAGAAGCTGGTCGTATGGCGAGGTTACCAAGCCTGAAACCATCAATTACCGTTCCTTAAAGCCTGGGGTAGGCGGTCTTTTCTGCGAAAAGATTTTCGGGCCTACGAAGGATTGGGAATGCCACTGCGGAAAGTATAAGAGAATTCGCTATAAGGGCAAAGTGTGCGAGCGTTGCGGTGTTGAGGTAACAAGTGCAAAGGTTCGCCGTGAGCGTATGGGCTCTATTGAGCTTGCAGCCCCGGTTTCGCACATCTGGTATTTTAAAACAATACCCTCCCGTATGGGCCTTGTCCTTGATATTTCACCTAAGGCACTTGAACATGTTCTTTATTTCTCACAGTATATAGTAATCGATCCGGGTACTACTCCGCTTGAAAAGAAGCAGCTTTTGAATGAAAAGCAGTATAACGATATGCGCGAGAAGTATGAGGATGATTTTAAGGCGGGTATGGGCGCAGAAGCTATCAAAGAGCTTCTTTGCGAAATAGATCTTAACAAGACCTGCGATGAACTCAAAGCAGAGCTTGAAGAGGCAACCGGTCAAAAGAGGATAAGGCTTCTTAAAAGGCTTGAAGTGTTAGAGTCATTCCGTCTTTCAGGCAATCGCCCTGAGTGGATGATACTTGATGTTCTGCCGGTTATTCCGCCCGATCTTCGCCCTATGGTTCAGCTTGACGGCGGCAGATTTGCCACAAGTGACCTTAACGATTTATACAGAAGAGTTATAAACCGTAATAACCGCCTTAAAAGGCTTCTTGACCTCGGCGCTCCCGATATAATCGTGAGAAACGAGAAGAGAATGCTTCAAGAGGCAGTTGACGCGCTTATAGATAACGGCCGCCGCGGCAAGCCTGTTACAGGTCCTAATAACCGCGCGCTTAAATCGCTTTCCGATATGCTTAAAGGTAAGCAGTGCCGCTTCCGTCAGAACCTTCTCGGTAAGCGTGTTGACTACTCAGGCCGTTCGGTTATCGTTGTAGGTCCTGAGCTTAAAATGTATCAGTGCGGTGTTCCGAAGGAAATGGCGCTTGAACTGTTTAAACCGTTTGTAATGAAGCGTTTGGTGGAAACCAAATCGGTTACAAACATTAAAACCGCAAGAAAGATGGTTGACCGTGCCTCAACAGAGGTTTGGGATGCACTCGAAATGGTTATTAAAGAACACCCCGTTCTTTTAAACCGTGCTCCTACACTTCACAGACTCGGTATTCAGGCGTTTGAGCCGGTACTCGTTGAGGGTAAGGCGTTAAAGCTCCATCCGCTTGTTTGTACGGCATATAATGCTGACTTTGACGGCGACCAGATGGCAATTCACATTCCTCTGTCCGCTGAGGCTCAGGCAGAGGCGCGTTTCCTCATGCTTGCGGCGAATAACCTTTTAAAACCGTCTGACGGTAAGCCTGTAAGCGTTCCTACTCAGGATATGGTACTCGGCTCTTATTACCTTACACTTGTAAAGGCTGATGAGCAGGGCACTAATAAGGTGTTCCGTGATAAGGACGAAGCTGTTATGGCTTATAATGACGGTATTATCGGTCTTCACGCGCCTATAAGGGTGAGAATGACCGATGAAAACGGTAACCACAGTCTTGTTTGGTGTACAGTAGGATTTATTATATTCAATGAGTCTATTCCGCAGGATTTGGGATTTGTTGACAGAACGAAGCCCGGCCACGAATTTGACCTTGAATGGTCGTTCTCCCTTAAAGACCCGAGCAAGAATACGGTTGAGAGCAATGATGATATAATTCAGAATAAGGTCGGCAAAAAGCAGCTCGGCAAAATTATCGAGCGTTGTATTGATTTGCACGGAACGAGCGTTTCTTCAATCGTTCTCGATAAAATCAAGGCTACCGGCTTTAAGTATTCAACAAAGGGCGCCGTAACCGTAGCGGTTACCGATGCGGTAATTCCTCCGGCAAAGGCGGAAATTCTCGCTCAGGCTGAAAAGGATATCGATGTTATCTCAGCTCAGTATAACAGAGGTCTTTTAAGCAATGATGAGCGCAGCCGTCATGTAATAGAAATATGGAACAAGGCAACAGAAGATGTTGCCGATGCCCTTAAAGGCAACCTTGATGAGTTCAATCCGATATTTATGATGGCGGATTCAGGTGCGCGTGGTTCTATGAGCCAGATAAGACAGCTCGCAGGTATGCGCGGACTGATAGCAAACACCGCAGGTAAGGTTATTGAAGTACCGATAAGAGCTAACTACCGTGAAGGTCTTAATGTTCTTGAATACTTCATCTCCTCGCGTGGTGCGCGTAAAGGTCTTGCTGATACGGCGCTTCGTACGGCGGACTCCGGATATCTTACCCGCCGCCTTGTTGATGTATCGCAGGATGTTATTGTCCGTGAGGATGACTGCGGCACTGAGGAAGGCCTTACCGTATTTGATATCAAGGACGGCAACCATATACTCGAAACATTGGAAGAAAGACTTGTCGGCAGATATCTTTTGCATCCGGCGGTTGACCCGCAGACCGGCGAGGTTATCTGTGATAACGAGCATATAATGACTAAGGATGATGCTAAGCGTATAGTTGACGCCGGCATTGAAAGAATTGAAATCCGTTCAATTCTCACCTGCCATTCACATCACGGCGTATGCCGCAAGTGTTACGGCGCAAACCTCGCAACAAACAAACCGGTAACGGTTGGCGAGGCAGTAGGTATTGTGGCGGCGCAGTCAATCGGCGAGCCGGGTACTCAGCTTACGATGCGTACCTTCCACACCGGCGGTATCGCTTCCACCGAGGATATCACGCAGGGTCTTCCGCGTGTTGAGGAATTGTTCGAGGCAAGAAGACCGAAGCATTGCGGTCTTATCGCTAAGATTTCCGGCCGTGTCCGCATAGTAGCAGAAAAGAAGAGCAATGTTCTCTTTATCAATAATGAGGATACTATGGAGGAAGAAAAGGTTACAATTCCTTACGGTTCGAGAATACTCGTAAACGATGGGGATTATGTAAATGCCGGCGATATGCTTATACCCGGTGCTAAGTATCCGCAGGATATACTTGAAGCTCAGGGTCCTGAGGCGGTTGAGGAATATATCATAGCCGAAATTCAGAACGCTTATCGCACACAGGGTGTTGATATCAACGATAAGCACATTGAGGTTATTGTTCGCCAGATGATGAGAAAGCTCAAAATCCTTGATTCAGGCGATACCAACCTGCTTAAAGACCTCACTTATGAGTACAAGGATATTTCCGAGGCAAACGCCGAGATTGACGCTCGCATTGCCGCAGGCGAAGAGGGACTAAAAAAGGCTGTGTATAAACCGACGCTTCTTGGTATCACAAAGGCTTCTTTGGCTACCGAATCCTTTATGTCGGCAGCATCGTTCCAGGAAACAACCCGTGTTCTTACCGAGGCTGCAATTAAGGGTAAAACAGACCCGCTGTTCGGTCTTAAAGAAAATGTTATTATCGGTCAGCTCATCCCGGCAGGTACGGGTATGAAATCGGCGGATATAAACCCCGAGTTTGATGACTGATTATAAATTTCTTGCAATTTGTAAAGATATGTGATATTATACTATTCGTTCCACACGAAAAATGGGAGGTGTTACCATGCCGAATATAAAATCCGCGAAGAAGAGAGTGGCTGTCAGCCTTGCAAACAATGAGCGTAATAAGGCTGAGCGTTCAGCACTCAGAACCGCTATTAAGAAGGCGGAGGCTGCAACACTCGCAAAAGCAAGTGATGCTGAGGATGCAGTTAAGCAGGCTGTTGTTAAGATTGACAGAGCCGCTGGAAAGGGCCTTATTCACAAGAATAATGCCGCAAGAAAAAAGAGTGCGCTCGTTAAAAAGCTCAACAAAGCATAAGAGCAAAATGAATGCCGGAGGGATAAAACCCTCCGGCTTAGTTTTTTTATATCGGTTTTTAATCTCAGAAAATTACTCAATGGTGAGAATATCAGAAAAGCCCGTAACCTCAAATATCTCCATAATAACATCATTGGCATTTCTGATTTTCATTTCACCCTGCGTGCTCATATGCTTTTGCGAAGCGAGAAGCACACGAAGTCCCGCGGATGAAATATACTCCAATTTCTGCATATCGATAATAAGCAAAGCGATGTTATCAAGCACATCTTTAAGCTCCGCTTCAAGCTGAGGCGCGGTGGTGGTATCAAGTCTGCCTTCAAGTTTTACCAAAAGAGTATTGTTTTCTGCGTTTTTTTCAATGTTTAGCATATTTTTGCCTCCAAGCACTATTTATTTAATTTTCGTTTGTTACGGTAATAATAAACCTTTTAAGCCCTTCGGGATAATCCTCAGCGGCAGGCAGGTTTGTATCACCCAATTTTACCATTTTGTTTTTACCGTGGTAATCACTGCCGGCGGTAATCAGCAAATCGTACCGTTTTGCAAAGGAAAGCATTTCCTTTATTATCTTTGGCGAGAAGCCGGAATAAAACGCCTCCACGCCGCGAAGCCCGAAATCCATAAGTCGCCGCAAGCGATTATCCATATTGTTACCGAGGATTAACTCATCTCCCTTGCCGTAGCTCGGATGCGCGAGCACCGGAATACCGCCGGATCGGATAATAGCCTCTATTGCCGTATCCGGCTTTACATACTTACTTCCTGCGTGAAATTTGTTTATGTAGTTTTCAATCGCATCTTCTTTGCTTTCGGCATAGCCGTATTTAACCATAAGATTTCCTATGTGCGGCTTGCCGGGATTATCAAGTGAAAAAAGTCCTGATTTGTCCTCTTCCGAAAAGGCAAAGCCAAAAGCAGAGTTCAAAAAATCAAGCCTTTTTTCGAGCTTTTCCATACGCAGGCGGTGTCCCTCATCAACCGTTTCGTTTATAGCTTTCGCCGCCGCGTCATAATTGTAACCCAAAATATGATATTGCCCGTGTTCATCCTTGCAGGAAAACTCGGCACCGGTAATAAACTTTATATCGCCTTCAAGCTCTTTGGTAATTTGAGTGCAACCCTTTACCGCATCGTGGTCGGTAAGGGAAAAAAGTTCAATTCCGGCGGCTTTTACATTGCTTATTATTTCGGTGGGCGAATCTGTACCGTCAGAAATATTTGAGTGCATATGCAAATCGATTTTTTGCGGATAGCTCATAAAATCATCCTTTTAAAGCACAAGCGTAAGGTTGTTAAGTCCAAGCGAATTAACATAGTTTGCATCTTTAACCATTTTCATAACCATACGGATACCGATATGAGCGGCGAGGTCCTCCGTATTGTGTAATTCAAGATATTGAAGCGGGTCAAAATTGATGCAGTTATCTCTTATTCGTATAATTCTCTTATCACCTTTGAAAACCAAGCGTATATCAACACTGTGTTCCTTTGTATCCTTAGTAAATCCATGCTCTACTATATTATCCGCCATTTCCTCAATGCAAAGGGAAATCATAGTGCTGTTTCTTTCACTCTCGCCGTGTAAAGTGCAGAATTCCGAGGATTTTGCGGAGGCACTTACTACATCCTCAACCGTGGCTACGCTCATTTCAAGACAGTCCTCATCCGGCACGCCGAAATCATCCGGCAGGTAGGAAAACGCCTCTGTCGAAAAGGTAACGCCGCCGCTTTTTTTCCATACTGCGATTACAATTATCAAAAGGGTAAGGGTCTCCCCGCACAAAAACGCGAGCCACACACCGGTAGTAGATAAAAACCTGCTCAGTATAAATGCAAATATTGCGGTAAACAGGAAATTCTGCATAAGCGATATTGCTTCGGTAAATCCGGTTCTGTTTACACCTTGCAGGTAGTTTTTATATGCGGTGTTAAGCGCGCAGGGAACAAGGGAAAGGGAGAACAACCTCAGACCTAAAATTGCCATATCCTTGGCTTCAAGCGCTTCTGTGAGGAATAATCCCACAAGCGCCGGCGCCGCAAAAATAACAACCGCTATGAGTATAATATCGAGGACAAACGCATAACCCATCATTGTTTTAACAAGCCTTTTAAGCTCGGTTTTATCCTCGTCACTGTAAAATATTGATGAAAGCAACAGCGCCACTGAGCCTATTCCCGAGCCTATACAGTAGCAAATATTGCCAACCGTTGAAATAACCGAATAAGCCGCAACGGCAAGATTTTGTCCTACTTCGAGCAAAACCTTATTGAGTACAAACACCAAAAGAACAAGGCTTATTTGATTGATTACCGTAGGTACGCCGTATTTTAAAAGCTCTAAGCAGGTTTTAAGGCGAACAAGCGCCCTTTTGAACTTGAACATACAGTTCTTTTTAATAAAATATGCTATACCTATTATGAATGCAACATAATAGCTGATGCTTGAAGCAAGCCCCATTCCGAGCGTGCCTTTTTTAAATACAAAAACATTAAGTATATCAAGGAGTATATCGGCAACCGTCATAGCGATTACCGCCACAATCATCCTTGTACGGTTGCCCGAAATCTGCATAAACGGCACCATAATCTGAGCAAATATAAATGCCGGAGCGCCGATTATAAAACCGCGCAGATAGTCCTGCGTTAAGAAGAAAACCGTGTTATCTGCGGTGGGCTTTCCGGCACCTAAGAGTGTGCAAATCGGGGAAGAAAACAACAGCACAACTATAAGACCTACAAAGGAAACCGCGGCAGCGAGAGCCGCTGATACGGAAAAGCAACCGTTTGTAGCCTCCATATCGCCGCTGCCCATTGTTTTTCCGCACATTACCTGAACACCGGCGGAAAGCATACTGCCGAATGCGGCAAACACAAGTAAAACAGGGGTTGCAAGCCCGTACGCCGTCATAGAATCAACGCCGAGGAAACGCCCTATCATTATACTGTCAACCAGCATACAAATCATAACCGTCATAGCGGAAAGTATCTGCGTTACCAGCATTTGCCTGAAAACCTTTTTTATCATTTCAAATCATTCCTCCGCGAGTACTGCTGTTTTCTCAGATGCACTTTTTGATGCTGAGAATATTTTTGCCGTCACGGTATTCATAACTCAAATCATCCATCATCTTTTTGGTCATAAAGATACCGAGTCCTCCGATATCGCGCTCACTTGCCGGCAGTGAAACATTCGGGTCGGCTTTTTTGGTGGGGTCGAAAGGCTTGCCCCCGTCTATAAATGTAATGGTAACGATAAGCGGCTCCTCTGATACCTCAACCCTGACAGACGCCTTGCCTATTTCCGGCGCGTAGGCATAGTTAGCTATATTCACGAATATTTCTTCAACCGCAACGGATATCTGCATCTTTATTTTTTCACTGCACCCGATATTGTCCAAATGCTGTTCTATAAAGGATAAAACCTCAGGGAGCTTTTCGTTTACCGCCTCGGTTTCAAACTCGTTTTTCAAAAAAAGCAGAGTATCTGTCCTTTCGAGCAACTCTATAAGCTCGCTCTTCCAAAGCTCGATTTCCGCCCTGCCGGCTTCGGTTTCGAGTCCCTTGCGGCGAATTGAGCGGCGAATCATACGCGTATAACCGATAATTCTCGCCTTATCCTCAACTTCACGGATTTTATTCTCGTTGTTGGTGCCGAGATAAAGAGCAAGTGATTCTTTCCAGAATTTTGTGCCGGTTTCAAAATCAAAGCCCTGAAAACGCTTTATAATTTCGTGGTCTGCCTCGGAATAGCCTATAAAGGAGTTGAACATACTCGCCAGCTCGAAAATCGGATGTCCCACAGCGAGAGTATCCATATCGATAAGCAAAACCTCATCATTTTGAAGTTCAAGATTTTTTGTGTGATAATCCCCGTGTATCATATGGTCATCGTGAGGAACTTCGTTTATGAGCTTCATCAGCTTTTCAAAGGACTCTTTCGGCAAATAATCTTTCATAAACTCGCCCCAGGAGATAACGGTTTCCTTTATATCAGGCAGTTTCCCCTCCGGTACAACGGTAGAGTGGATTTTTTTAAGCATTTCAACATATTCTTTTACGCACCAATCAAACTTCTCCGGCTCGGTTGAAAGAATTTTCGAAAACGAGCTTGCGTTTAAAAGCTCGAAAACAGAACCGTAGCTTTCGCCTACCCTTACAACATCATAAGAAATAGCGGTGGGTATTCCCAAAATCAGCGCGAGCTTTGCCACTTCGCGCTCGTGCTGAATATCAGCAAGCGCATCTGCGTTGTTATATACCTTTACAACATTATCTTTGTCTATTCGGTAAATAGTGCCGTTTGCGCCGCGGCCTATTTCCTCACAACCCTCAACTGATACTATACGGTAGGCTTTTTCAACCGTCATCATCTCGGTAAATCCGGTCATATCAAGAATTTCATATACTTCGGAATTTACGCCGGTTATGCGGATATCGGCATTGGATTTTCTGAGCCTTAATATTACTCTTAACCCCGCGCTCGAAATATATTCGAGGTTTGATGCGTCAAGCACCATAGGCAGATTTTCTTTGCCCTCAATCAGTCTTAAAATCTCGCTTTCCACTTCGTGTGCGTTGTTGGAATCAATCCTTCCGGATAATATAACCTTAACCTCGTTATCTTCAAATGTTACATTTACTTCGTTCATAATTATCCTCCTTTTTACCATTAAACGCCTAAAACCAAAAATAATTATACACCGAATTTGTCAATATTACAAGATAAAAAGACCGAAAGCTCTTAAATATCCGTACAAACCAAAAACTCCGATGTTGCAACAAAGCAACATCGGAGTTTCACTCATTTAAAAGCCGGAATAAAATTATTCCTCTTCTTCTTTTTTCTCATCCTCAAAATAAATATCGGATATGCTTACATTAACCTTTGTAACGGCGGTGCCGGTCATAGTTTGTATCTTATCCTTAACATTTGATTGAACAGCCTCTGCAACCTCGCGCACCTTGACATTTTTATCAACACAGATATAAACAGTAATCTCAATAGCGCCGTTCACACTCTCTGCCTTTACACCCTTGAAAACACTTTTGGATTTGAACGAGCCTTTAATATCAATGGCTTTTTTGGCAAGACCTGTTACGCCCTCAACCTCCATAGCGGCAATCTGAGCCATTTTTTCAAGAACCGATGCCGATACATTAAGCTCTGTTTTGTTTTCCTGCATATTTATTCCTCCATTTTGTAGAGTTTTAATTCTTTTATAAGTATAACACATCTTTTGAAAAAGTACAACTATTTTACCGTAACAATTTTAATATTGGCAAGCGGAATGTTGGTCTGCGTAGTTATTATATCCTGAATTTGAAGTGTTTGCGTTGTTGTGAGTCCTTCGGATTTTACAACAACATTTACATCCTTATCACCTATTATAACCAACGCGTCGGCAAAATCCTTGGCTTTCAGCAGTGTTTCGATATTGTTTTCCTGTTCAAGCCTTGATACAAGCGCCTTTACTGCGTCGGTCGCCGCTGATTTTTCGTCATCCGTAAGTGAGGATGAACGGAGTGTTTCCTCAACCAGTTCCTGCTGTTTTTTCAGATTTGCGTTTCGCTCTTTTTTTGCGTTTTCAAAATAGTTGCTGTCGGTTTCGTTTACCTTAGCCGAGGTTTGCACCGCCTCGGTTGAGGAAGTTTTTTTGTTTACATAGGTTGCCTCACCTAAGTATTTTTCGCTTGAAGAAAACTTCATATTAAGCCAAACCGCCGCGCCGAGGCATAAAACCATAATAACTAAAATTGCCTGACCTTTTGTAAAAACCTTACCCTTTTTCATTAGAAATTCCTCCTGATACATAAACTCTTTGTGATGTAATATTAAGCGCCGCAGTTACGGCGTTTTGTATTTTTTCCGAAACGGCGGGACTATCACCTAACTCGCATACAATCGCCACACCCCGTATATCCGGCATTATCTCGGTGACAACAAGCGGTTTTTCTCCGCCGTCTGATGTTTTTACGGTTATATACGATTGCTTGGTGGCTTTGCGGTTTTCCTCCGATTCTTTGTTGGTGGAAGCCGAAGTATCGCTCTCCTTTGAGTCGGCATAACTGTACTTAACGCCGCTTTCAAGGGTTACTACCACCGTGGGTTTTTTATCGCCCGTGATGCCGGTTACGATATTGCAAACGCTTTTTTGAATAATATCGCGGTATTCCTGAGCGTTCATATCCTCTTTTACCTCGGCCGCCTTTTTTTCGCCCGAGGGAAAAAAGGATGAAATAAAAATAAGAAAAATTCCCGAAAGTCCCAAAATCAAAAGAATTTTAGGCTTTTTAAATATATCGGGTATTTTTTTTACAAAGCTACTCATTTATCACCACCACCTCATAACTGTCCGAAGAAATAGCCGAGCGTATCTTTTCGGGCGATTCGGCGGTGTAAACGAAAACTTTACTAATATTTATGCCGCCTGTCTCTGATTTATCCGTAAAAACCCGAATTTTTGAAAAATTTATATTTTCGCGCGCGAGCGCCTCTGAAAACACCATCTGAGCAGAAGCGGCAGAGAGGCGCTCGTTGTTAAAATCACGGCTTTGTGTGTCTATATCCGGCATACTCATCTTGCCGAAAACCACCGCCGCCGATAGAATAACGCACAAAAAGGAAAGGCTGAAAGCGTAGGATACTGTTTTCGAGAGCTTTCCGTCAGGTATTAAAACCGATAGTACCCCAAGAACCACACATCCTATGCAAAAGGCTGATATAAAAGAGGAGAACACACCTAAATACTCCTTCCTGCGCTCACTACCACCGATAGCGAAATTATAAATGTTGCGCCGATTATGAGCACACCGCCGGTAAGCAGGGAGAATACACCGTCAAAGGATTTTATGAGCTTTGAGGTTTTGCTTGCCGAGAAAATCTCACAAACCGCACCGGTGAGTAAAAAAGAAAATCTCCAAATAAGAAGTTCAAGCAATATCGGTATAAGCATAGCGGCGAGCGCCACAACACCATAAATGCCCACAGATGATTTTAAAACGGATAGCGAGGTTGAAACGGTGCCTACCGCGCCGGATAGTGCGTTTCCGGCTACCGGAACACAGGTGCCGAGTATAAATTTTGCGGTGCGAACACTCATATTATCCGCCGCGGCGCTCACTGCGCTTTTGGCGCCTAATATTCCTAAAAGCACGGTAGAGCAAAGGGATAAAATCCAGACGCCGGTTTTTTTGAATACCTCGTCAAGTCCGGATTTTTCTGTGATTGGAGATACAGAGGAGCCTATGCTGAGCGCCAAGTACGCTCCTATAATTGCTGATTGACCGAATGCCGCCACCGCCGCCGCAAGCTCGGATACCAATAAGAGCATACTGCCGCTTGCCGTCGCTGTGGCAGGCGCTCCCGAAATGCTTAGTATTCCCATATATACAGGCACGAAAGAGAGCATAAAAGAGCTGCTGGATTTTACGGCGTTTACAGATGCGGTAATACTGCCCCATACGCCCGAAAAAAGAATTGTAAACGAGGCGAGCGTTACAGCGAGATTTATTGCGGTATCGGTGGAGCTCCCCTTGCGGTAAAGCCTCACCGCCGCCGCAATTAGAACTATCGAAACCACCGAAAGTCCGCACTTTAACGGTGCCTTTACACCGTTTTTTACAGTGTTTATTATGTGTTTGAAAATGCTTTCGGGTTTTAAACTTTCAGTCCAGTTGTAATCGGTAATATCTATATTTTCGCTGTCAAAAAAGCTCCTTGCGTTTTCATCGAGAGATTTTTCTGTTTCACTTATGCCTGAATATTCATATATATCCTTGTAGTCGCTTTCCTGCGCACTAACGGAAAACGAAAACAAAAATACTAAAACCGTCGCCGTTAAAATAACTGTTTTTTTCATAAGCCTGCAACCTTGAACGCCGCCTCTAAAACGCTTATCGCCGGCGGCACACATAGAATAAAAATGGCACATTTACCGGCAAACTCCGCTTTCGCCGCCAATGCGGATTGTCCAAAGTCCCGGCAGGTATCGGCGGCAAATTCGCTGATATAGGCAATTCCCAGAGCCTTCACCGGCACGGCAAAGTACTGCGCCGCACCCGATACCTTTTCAAAAACCGTTTTAAGCCTTGCAATATACGGACTTACCGCGTCAAAAACCAAAAGCAAAATCACCGCGCCGCAAGCAAGGCTCAGCATAAAGGAATACTCGCTTTTGTGCGCGCCGAGCGTTAAAGCAAGGCTTGCGGTAATAAGTATAATTGCGAGTGATTTTATCAGCAGAGCCGTCATAATCCGAAAAGTCCTTTTATGGTGGAAAACAGGTC
>CADBOD010000113.1 GCA_902796165.1 Oscillospiraceae bacterium
CACGGTGTTGTAGTAACCAAATACACAGGCTCACGCGGCAAGTACGGCACGAGTGACGCATCGGCGGAGTATGTTGCAAAGGTGCGCGATATGCTTGATAACGCAGGTATTATCTGGCAGTCAGGCGAGCTTGGCAAGGTTGATGGCGGCGGCGGCGGTACCGTTGCTATGTATATTGCAAACTTAGGCGTTGATGTTGTAGATCTCGGAGTTCCGGTGCTTTCAATGCACGCGCCCTTTGAGGTTACCGCAAAGCTCGATGTTTATATGTGCAACAAGGCTATGTACGAATTTATGAAATAATCTGTAACAACTTTGAGATTACTTTGTAACTTATTGTTGCTTTACTCATTTACTTTTGGTATTATAATAGTTAAAGGACACAATCCGACACATTTTACGGGTACGGCGTTTCAAATGCCGTGCCTGTTATTTTGGCTTATCATTTATAAAAAAGGGGGATAAAAAATGGTATTTTCAAGCCTTTTCTTTTTATACCTTTTTTTGCCCCTTAATCTGATATTTTACCGGTTTGCTCCGAGCATAAAAGCGAAAAATATAACTATGCTTGTTTTTTCGCTCATCTTTTATGCCTGGGGTGAGCCGATTTATGTTTTACTTCTTGTGGGTATGACCGCGGCAGACTATTTTTTGGCTTTAAAAATCGATGAGTGTGAGCCGCGCTCAAAAAAAGCAAAGCGGCTTTTAAGCCTTGCGGTGTTTGTTGACCTTAGTATGCTCGGAATATTTAAATACGGCTCATTTATTCTCTCGAACACTAAGGCGCTCACGGGATTTCCCTCAACCGTGCCATCGGTTGCGCTTCCTATCGGCATATCGTTTTATACCTTTCAGCTCATCTCATATATGGCGGATGTTTACAGAAAGGATGTAAAAGCGCAAAAGAGCTTTTATATGCTCCTTTTATATGTCAGTATGTTCCACCAGTGCATAGCAGGCCCGATAGTAAGATATAAGGATGTATCGGCACAGCTTGAAAACAGAACCGTTACATTCGGTGATATTTCAGATGGCATTTGGCGATTTTCTTTCGGGCTTGCTAAAAAGGCTATTTTGGCAAACGCCTGCGGAAGCGTTGCGGATAATTTACTCGCTTCAAAAACCGTCGGCACTATGCCGGCGCTCTCGCTTTGGGTGGGCGTTTTTGCGTTTTCATTACAAATATATCTCGATTTTTCAGCCTACTCCGATATGGCGATTGGTATGGGCAGAATGATCGGTATTCATTATAACGAAAACTTCGATTACCCTTATATTTCCCGTTCGGTTTCGGAGTTTTGGCGCAGGTGGCATATATCCCTCGGCAGTTTTTTCAGGGATTATGTGTATATACCGCTCGGCGGCAACAGAGGAACCAAGGTGCGCACGGTGCTTAATCTGCTTGCGGTTTGGGCGCTTACGGGACTTTGGCACGGCGCGTCGTGGAATTTCGTGCTTTGGGGACTTTACTTCTTTATCTTCATTTGTCTTGAAAAGCTGTTTTTAAGCAAGCCGCTTGAAAAGAACACGCATTTATCACACATCTATCTTTGTTTTGTGGTATTCTTCGGTTGGGTTTTATTTAAGTTTACTTCTCTTTCCGAAATAGGACTGGCGCTTAAAGGTATGTTCGGCCTTAATTCAAACGGTTTTATAAACTTTGAAAGCGGCGCGATAATAAAATCAAACATATTTGTTTTGCTGTTTTCTGCTTTGGTTTCAACCCCGGTAGCCAAACGCGCAGGTGAAGTAATACAGTTTACATTTATAAACAGAAAATGGGCAAAAATTCTCTACTCGGCAGGCAGGATAGCTCTTCCCTTAATTCTTTTCCTGCTTTCTACCGCCGCGCTCATAGGCGATAGCTATAATCCGTTTTTATATTTCAGATTTTAATTTAATTCTATTTAAAGGCAGGTGAAACGGATGGAAAATATTTCTAATGACACTGAAAAGCAACCTGAAAGCTCTGAGCAGATTTTGTTGAAGGGATTAAGATTTCAGCGAATAATAAATATTACTATGGTTCGGATTTTCTTCGTGCTTTGGATATCCGTTTCACTGATAGCCTTAGTGCCGACTATACGCCCCACATTTTCCGTAACCGAGAAAAGAGAGCTTCACAAGTTTCCGAA
>CADBOD010000114.1 GCA_902796165.1 Oscillospiraceae bacterium
CGCGGCGGTAATACCTTTGCCGAGTCCTGAAACCACACCGCCTGTTACAAAAATATACTTTGTCATAGATTTCTCTCCTTACTCCCATTCCACCGTTGCGGGCGGCTTTGATGTTATATCGTAAACCACTCTGGTAATTCCTTTGATTTCATTAGTTATCCTACTGCTTGCCGCTTCGAGTAGTTCATAGGACAGGCGTGACCACGCCGCTGTCATAAAATCGTCGGTATTTACAGCGCGCAGGACTACCGTGTAACCGTATGTACGCGCGTCGCCCATAACGCCGACGCTTTTTGTATCTGTAATCACGGCAAAATACTGATTTGGTCGCTTACTAAATCTAAGTTTATCTATTTCACTTCTGAAAATAGCGTCGGCTTCCTTTAACAACTTTAATTTTTCTTCGGTGATTTCACCGATTACCCGAATGCCGAGTCCCGGCCCCGGAAACGGCTGACGGAACACAAGGTCTTTCGGTATTCCGAGTTGTATACCGACTTCTCTTACTTCATCTTTGAAAAGGTCGCGAAGCGGTTCGGCAATGCTTTCGAAACTCATAATATCCGGGAGTCCGCCAACATTGTGATGGCTCTTTATAACCGCCGAATCGCCCTTTCCGCTTTCGATCACATCGGGATAAATTGTGCCCTGTGCCAAAACATCGATTTTCCCAAGTTTTCTTGCCTCAATTTCAAAAACGCGTATAAACTCTTCGCCTATGATATGGCGTTTTTCTTCCGGCTCTGTAATGCCGGAAAGTCGTTTTAAAAATCTGTCTTTTGCGTTCACGCGGATAATATTAACGCCTAAGTTTCTGCCTATTGTATTTTCGACATAATCACCTTCGCCCTGCCGCAGCAGTCCGTGGTCAACAAAAACACAAACAAGATTTTCCCCGATTGCTTTATGCAAGAGCACCGCCGCGACAGACGAATCAACACCGCCTGAGAGTGCCAACAAAACTCGCTTTCCCGCCAGTTCCGTTTTGTATTTGCTCACTGTTCTTTCTATAAAATCGTCCATTTTCCAATCGGCATAGCATTTACAAATATCAAAAATAAAGTTTTTAAGTATCTGATTTCCGTATTCGGTGTGGGTTACTTCAGGGTGAAACTGAACACCGTACAGTTTTCCTTTTTCGTTACACATAGCGGCACATGGGCAATTATCAGTGTGCGCTATAATCTTAAATCCCTCGGGCAGTCGGCTTACATAATCAGTATGGCTCATATAACAAACGCTGTTTTCCGCTACTCCCTTAAAAAGTGTACAATTTTCGGCGAACAATTTTGTGCTTCCGTATTCACTGCCGCCCTTTGCAGGTACAATCTCGCCGCCGGCAAGGTAAGATAACAGTTGATGTCCGTAACAAATGCCTAAAATCGGGATACCGAGATTTAGTATTTCTTTACTATAATGCGGTGAATTTTCGTTATACACACTGTTAGGTCCGCCGGTGAAAATCACGCCTTTATATCCGGTGGCTTTAATCTCTTCACAGGTGATTTTGTTATAAGGTTTTATTTCAGCATAAACATTGTTTACTCTTACACGCCGGGCAATTAGTTGATTATACTGACCGCCGAAGTCTAAAACGAGTATTTTGTCCATATCACTCTACCGTTACTGACTTTGCGAGATTTTTGGGTTTATCAATATCGCAGCCGTTTTCCTTTGCTACAAAGTATGCCAGCAGTTGAAGCGGCACAATTTCTACCACACCCGAAAATATCGGGTCAATTTCCGGTATAAACATAAGGTCATCCGCAACCGATAAAATCTTTGTGTTATTCTTAAAAGTAAGCGCTAAAACTTCCGCGCCGCGCGCTTTTACCTCAACGATATTGCTGAGCGTTTTTTCCATTATGTTTTCATTACAGCAAAGTGCTATTACCGGCTGATGTTCCTCTATAAGCGCTATTGTGCCGTGTTTGAGTTCTCCGGCGGCGTAGGCTTCGGAGTGCAGATATGAAATTTCCTTCATTTTAAGCGCGCCTTCAAGCGATACGGCATAATCGGTGTTCCTGCCGATAAAGAACAGCGCCTTGCTTGAATGGTATTTCTTCGCGAGCTTTTCAATTTGCGGGTTCATATCTATCGCCTGTTGAATAAATCGCGGTAATGACTGTACCGATTTTACATACTTGCCGTAATCTTCTTTTATAAGATTTAACTTGTCGGCAAAATAAATTGAAAGCAGATAAAGAACCGTAACCTGCGTGGTATATCCCTTTGTTGTGGCAACCGCGATTTCGGGGCCTGCCCATGTATATACCGTGTAATCGGCGAGCTTTGCAACCGTACTGCCGACTACATTTACTATGGCGATTACCGTAGCGCCTTTTTGCTTGCACTCTTTCATAGCGGCGATAGTGTCCGCCGTTTCACCCGACTGTGAAATTACTATAAGCAGTGTGTGTTCATCTATAATCGGCTCGCTGTAACGAAGCTCGCTTGCAAGCTCAAGACTTACCGGAATATTACACAGTTTTTCAAGCGCATATTTTCCGGCGCAACCGGCATAATACGCCGAGCCGCAGGCGGTAATCAGTATCTTATTTATGCTTTTAAGTTTATCTGCGGTTATATTGAGCTCGTCAAATACGATTTTCCCGTCTTTGATTCTCGGAGCTATTGTGGCTTTGACGGCTGCCGGCTGTTCTTTTATTTCTTTCATCATAAAATGCTCATAGCCGCCTTTTTCAGCCGCCTGAACATCCCACATAACACGGACAACC
>CADBOD010000115.1 GCA_902796165.1 Oscillospiraceae bacterium
GACATCAGCCTGAGCGCTTATTCCTTCCATTTTTTTACGCCCGTTTTTTCAGGGCGCCCGATTATATTACCACATCAATCCCCCTTTGTCAACACTTTTTTAAAAACTTTTTTAAGATTTTTTATCGCTTTGTGTTGCCCTATTTATTATGCCGCAATATATAGTGTTAATACCAAAAAAGCCCTGCAAAAGCAGGGCGAATTTTCCGAAAATTTTAATCCATATTAAGAGTTTCATCGACTGCATATCTCGGTCTATGTTTAGCTTCGAGGTATATTTTTCCTATATATTCACCAATAACACCTATACTTAAAATCTGTATTCCGCCCAAGAAGCATATAATTGAAACGGTTGACGCCCAACCGTTCACCGCGTTACCGGTAAGGCGAGCTATGACCGACCACATAACACCCACAAAGCTGATTACCGCAATTACAAATCCAACGGCGGTTATAATGCGTATCGGTTTTACCGAAAAGCTCGTTATACCGTTTAAAGCGAGAGCAATCATTTTGCCGAGCGGATATTTACTCTTCCCTGCCATACGGGGAAAGCGGTCATAATAAACACAGGTGGATTTAAGGCCCACAAGAGATACCATACCGCGAAGATATAGGTTTACCTCTTTATACTCCGACAGTGCTTCAAGCGCCTTTTTTGACATCAATCTATAATCCGCGTGGTTATAAACCGACTCGGCGCCCATAGCGTTTATCAGCTTATAAAAAATATGTGCGCTGGCGCGTTTAAACGGAGAATCACTTTTTCTGCTTTTGCGAACGCCGTAAACTATATCTGAGCCTTCAAGATAACACTTAATCATTTCATCAACCGCATTTATATCATCCTGACCGTCACAGTCAATCGAAACGGTGATATCGCATTTATCCTTTGCCTCCATAAGCCCTGCGAGAAGCGCATTCTGGTGACCGCGGTTACGGCTGAGCTTTAAGGCGCAAACCCGACTGTCACTGTGGGCTAAATCGGTTATTATTTTATATGTATTATCACGGCTGCCGTCATCAACAAACATCAGCTTACTTTTATCCGATATAACATCTGCCGATACAAGCTCAGCCAGCTTACTCAAAAACAGTGATGAGCTTACAGGCAATACCTCTTCCTCGTTAAAGCAGGGCACTATTAAATAAAGCACGGGTTTCAAAGCAATCACCTCGAAATTCAGTATATACTTTAAAGTGTTATTTTGTCAAGCGACAGAGTCTATAATAAGGCGGAGCTTATTAAGTATTTTTTTCTCACTGCGTGAAATACTCACCTGATTTACCCCGAGCTTTTTTGCGGTTTCGCTTTGAGTCAGCTGCTCAAAAAATCTGAGCCTTACGATTAACTGTTCTTCCTCGCTTAGCTTTGAAATCGCGCTATCGAGCAAGATACGGTTATCAAGGGCGTCTTCCCCAGAGGACACGGGTATATCGGTCTGGTTTTCACCATTTTCAGTAATTAAGGTGAGTGAAAGTGCAGGCTGGGCGGCGTCAATAGCCTCTGCCACATCTTCGCGACCTACGCCGAGCGCTTCGGCTATCTGCGACACGGTAGGTTCATAACCGAGGCGGTTTTCAAGAAGTGCTTTTTCCTTTGTAATTTTCATCGAAAGCTCTTTAACACTGCGAGAAACCTTAACACTTCCGAAATCTCTGAACATACGCCGCATTTCGCCTAATATCACAGGCACGGCATAGGTTGAAAACTTAAATCCCAAGTCCTCATTAAAGGCGTTGACCGCCTTGACAAGTCCCATACATCCGGCTTGGTACAAATCCTCATATTCTATACCGCGACCTATAAAGCGCCTGCACAAATGGTTTACAAGGCGAAGATTATCGGTTACGAGCTTTTCACGGTTTTCGAGCTTAGCCATTTACGGTTATTCGCGGCAATATCTTCTTTTTCATAGTAACGGTAGTGCCCTTGCCCACTCTTGAAGTAACCTTTACATCGTCCATAAAGCTCTGCATAACCGCAAAGCCGAGCCCTGCACGCTCGCCGCCGACGGTGGTATAAAGCGGAGTAAGCGCAAGCTCTATATTTTCAATTCCGCATCCGGTATCGCGTATTTTTATTCTTAAAATATTTTCCTCTATTATTTCAGCAGTTATGTAGATTTTTCCGAGCTTACTGGCGTATGCGTGGACTATACAGTTAGTAACCGCTTCGGAAACGGCGGTTTTTATGTCGTTCAGTTCTTCAAGCGTAGGGTCAAGTTGTGCGGCAAATGCCGAAATGCACGACCGCGCAAAGCCTTCGTTTGCGGATTTCGCATACATATTCATAGTGAATTTATTTATTATTTTCATTTTTGCACTTCCTCTCAGTTTATTAAAGCAAGTTTATTCATACCTGCGAGCTTCATAACCTTTGCTATCTGCGGTGAGGCACCGGTTATATGCAATTTTGCTCCCAGCTTTTGCAAAGCCCGATATCTTCCCATAATAAGACCGATACCCGAGCTATCCATAAAGCTCACACCGCCGAAATCGAGTACCAGAAGAGAGGGCATATTGCAATCAATGGTATTATCTATTTCCTCTCTCATTGAGGCGGCGCTATGGTGATCGATATCACCGGAAAGATATGCCGTTACAACCTCTCCCTTAACCTTTATTTCAACAGCCATTGTTTTCAACCTCCAAAATGTTTTGCACATAAATTATATACACACATATATAAAAAGACTGTCGAAGACAGTCACCCGAATATTTTTATTTCCATTTTTTTACACGAATTATTACATATAAATATAACAAACTACTATCAGGTCAATTAAAGTGAGAGTTTTTAATATGTGTTTTTTCCGCTTGTTGACCGTTTCGATATAGCGAGAATACGAAGGCTTGACTTTGTTTTTAAAATCACAGTGGTATTCTCGCAAAAAATAAACCGACAGGGTTTCCTGTCGGTTTATTTTACAGATGGCAGATGCCAGATTTCGGATATCAGACGGTATGTGCGCCTTACGGCACGGGATATAAAGCGGGCGGATGTGCAATACATATTGATTTTGGCTTTTTGTTGACTAAAAGATACATAGATGATAAAATGTTAAAAAAGGACAAAAGGTGAGAAATTTTTTATGCAAGAATGTAAGAGGTGCGAATCTACAGAAGTTGTAAAAAACGGAAAAGTCAGAGGCAAACAGCGTTATTTTTGCAAACGGTGCGGATATCATTTTATAAGAGAAAATGAGAAAGATACTCAAATAGCAACAGTTCATAAAGCGTTGTGTACCGTTTTTCAGGCATTAGATCACGGTAAACAAAGACTTATTGGAAGTTATTTAAAGCACGATCCTGCACTGATCCATCGGTGGATGAAAAAAACGCCTATTGATTTTCAAGGGCGATGGGATGACGGTATCAGAGTCCGCCTTGACCTCGACGATTTATTTGGCGAGTTGAAGTACAGTGTAGAAGATCACGAACTTTTACTTGCTGATAATGTTATAGATGATTTATACATTGCAGTCATTGTACAAAATCGCAAAAAGCTATGAAGAAAACCCTTTCTTCATAGCTTTTTATGTATCTATTCGCTGTTCGCCAAGGTCAAAACAAAAAGTGTGATATACTGCATCTTCGATTCCCAAGCGAACCTTGAAAACTTAATCTTTAAAATAGCCGGCCGTATGCCGATAGCAGTAGAGGTGAGATTCCCACGGTTATTATCAAAGAATATTTTGCTAAGGAGATTATAAGCATGAAAAATCCAACATTTAAAGAAATAGGCATAATTTTACTTATAGGAGCAGTTATCGGGCTGATTATTTGCCTATTCAATGGTGAATTCGATTTCCTGACGGTAATGATGACAAGCGTTATAGCTCTAAGCATCGGGCTTTCGGGAGTAGAAACGCCTACAATACCACGTTCCCCCGAACAAAACAGTTTAAATTACCATACCGATTTGGCAACAGGCAAACTGATTACGGAATTACAGAAGCTAAACGAAGGCAAACCCGAATCTAAAACATTTGATTCTGCCGAAATGAACAGTGTGATGTATAACACCGATTTAGGTACCGGAAAGGTTATATCAGAACTTCAAAAGCTTAACAAGAACAACGAAAACAGGCGATAAATATAAAATATAATTATACCAAGGTTTTAATTATAAATGTGATATAATGCCGCCGGAAAACCAAAATGTACCTTGAAAATTTAATCTTCAATGTAATCGGCCGTACGCAGATAACGGTAGAGATGCAATTTCCACGGTTATTTTGAGGGATATTCAAAAATGAGGAGAAATTTTATGAACACATTTGAAAACATAATTGGTTACGAAGAGATCAAATACGAACTAAAAAAAATCGCCGATGTTCTGAAAAACACCGGCAAGTATAAATCGCTTGGCGTAAACTCACCGCGAGGACTCTTGATATCTGGTGAACCGGGTATTGGTAAAACGCTTATGGCAAATGCACTTATTAGCGAAAGCGGAAGAAAAGCCTTTGTGTGCCGAAAGAATGTTTCTGACACAGAGTTTACAAATCATATAAGTAAAGTGTTTGAGGATGCAAAACAGGCGGCACCGTCAATTGTGTTCCTTGATGATATTGATAAATACGCCAACAACGATAAAGAACATAAAGATGAAAGCGTATTTGTGACAGTACAGTCGATGATAGATGAAATCGGTGAAAACGAAGTTTTTGTTATTGCGACTGCAAACGAGCCACAAAAACTCCCGGATTCTTTGAAACGGGAAGGTCGATTTGACAGAACAATAGAAGTTTACGCACCGTTCGGCGACGAAGGCAAAAAAATAGCTGCCCACTATCTCGGAAAAATCAAATTTACCGATATTAAGGATATGAAAAGCATATCGAGAATTCTTGAAGGTAAATCATGCGCCGCCATACAAACACTCGTAAACGGAGCAGGTATAATTGCGGCTTATGAATCGGCGGGAATTATCACCGATGAACATTTGATAAAAGCGGTATTGAGCGGATTTTATAAAATACCTGAATATCTTATCGGTCAAAAGAGGCAAAAACTTGAAAGCGCAACAGTGAAAATGCAAAGAGCAATTTACCACGAAGCGGCACACGCTGCGGTGAGCGAAGTGTTAAGTCCGGACAGCGTTTCACTTATAGCGGCATATATGAATAAAAATGAGACAATGGCATTTGTGAGCAGCAATCCAAATGATGATATTCCGCGAATAGATAATATGTATATAAGCATTGTTACCGCGCTTGCGGGAAAATCGGCAATTCGCCTTAAATTCGGATGTGACGACATAGGAGCAAACAAAGATTTGGGTTCTGCTTTTATTACCGCAAAAGCTCTGATTTCAAGCGAATGTGTTTACGGCTTTAATCTGCGCCACGGTCCGCTTCCGGATGTTTCGGAAAAGTGGAGAGCCGCGCTTAGTGATGTTACCGCCGTCGAAATGGAGCGGCTTTTCATGAAAGCAAATGAAATCCTTGTAAAAAACAATGATTTATTTGAAAAAATCGCACATGAACTTGCGATAAAAGGTTATCTTGTCCGGCGTGATATTGATGAAATCAAAAGCACCTGCACAATAACACCTGTAAGCATATAAATTCTATTTACGGATGACCAAAATTATTTTTTCAATAACGGTTTTCTGACCCATATATCGAAGCGCACCACCCCATGAGTGATAGTCCCCGAGCCGGTCTATCTCTTCTATAATGTCCTTATCGGTCATAGGTCGCCGAAAATTATAAAATAGACCGCCGGCAAGTCCGTAAAGAATGCCGTCCTGCTCGCCCCAGCCGTTTAGAATTGAAAAGTAATACTGCCCGTCTTCTGTCTTGAACAGTATCTCATTATCATTCACTTTACCGCAGCAAATAACAGTTTGATTTTTCACAAGTTCAAGTCCCGAGACACTTTGGGCGACTTCAAAAGAGCAGAAGACAGCGCCCGGTTTTATATCGCCGCTTTTTTTACAAATTTCGAGAATACGCTCGTTTTTTAAGATTTTTTCGTTTACCATTTCTCGTTCTCCTAAAAGTTTATTTCCTAAAAAAGCACGAAAAAACGCCTATCGACCGATAGGCGTAAAAGTTAAAACAAACCTATCGTTCAAGCTTTGGCACCTTACCGTAAGGCAGGTTGTCGGCGGTCACAGGGCTTGTCCCTCACGCACTCTTTATAGGTTGATTAAATTATAATTTGCCAAAATAAAAATGTCAAGAAGTTTAAGGAGAAACTATATGGAATATATTTTCAGCAAAGAATTTGAAAAATACAAAGACCTTTGGAATAAGGCAATAAATCATAACGACAAAGACGCTCAATATAAACTTGCCTGCAAACTCAAAAAGAGCAAAAACAAAAAAATACGGAAAACGGTTTTTGATTTATTTACAAAAGCGGCAAGAAACGACCATATCAGAGCAACATACGAGTGCGGTTTGTGCTATGAAACTGGATACGGAGTAAAACAAAACTATTCTTCTGCGATTGTAAGATATAAGGATGTGGACGGTCTTGTTCAAGGCAGTGTATTCGGCGTGCAAACCGCCGCCAGCCACCGTGACGATTTACAGGTTGCCGAATACCTTGAAGATCCGCATTATAAATCGCTCTTAGATCTGCTTACCGACGATAGAGATATGACAAAAAAACCGTATGATGAACTGCTCGATTTCGCCATGAGCGGCGATGCGGAGGCGCAGTATGAATTAGGTATCAGGTGTTATTACGGCACAAAGGACACAAAGAAAGACACTAAAGCCGCAGAACAGTGGTGGCTTTCCGCGGCGGAGCAGGAGCACGAATATGCAATACATTCGCTTGCTAAAAAATATCTCTTTCACCGCCGGCCGGAAGAGGCGGCGAAATGGTACCGCAAATATGCAGAAATGCGTATCAAGTGGCAGGAACATTATTTTTACGATTGAGCATTGTGCTTAATCGTCGGATATGGTAAAATCATAATTAAAAGGTAGTGAAAAGAGAGGAAGTTATTATGGATTTATCAAAAGTATCAACGGCGGCTCTGGTAGAGGAACTCAAAAGCAGAGAGGCGGTAGAAACATACACGGCAGAGCCCTATCAGCCTTATAAAATCACGGTCGGCGAAACGACGCTTTCCGATACCGGCCCGGCTGTTATCCTGCGGATAATGGACTGATTTTTTAGAATTACAAACAGGAAATAACCGTTTACTTCGAATTAAGATTATGATAAACTTAAAACATCAAAATTTAGGAGGATGAAAGCATGGAGAAATTAAAAAAATTGGTCAGAAAATTAGAAGGCAAAACCGGCAAAGAAGAAATAGTAAAGATTTTGAGAGAGATGGGAGAAAAACTTGTAACAGAATATGAGATTATAGTTGACGGCATTACGGTTATTCCGTTATGGGTAGAGGCATATTATTATCAGGGCAGCAATAAAAGAGCTGACGAAAAAAACGGCTATAAGAATTGTGCAGGGTTTGCTGATCCGTTTGTTCACGGTGCAGAGGAGCAAAAAGGTGAGGAAAACTTTGGAAAGTTGTATTTTCACCATAAAACCGATGATCAAAGAAGTGGAGTAGATATTTGTTTGCCTCTTAGCAATCAATACTATTTATCTTTCTTACTGAAATATACACTTGTAAACGGTGAATTCACTACACAAAGCGAGTTAAGCGGTAAAATTCGTGA
>CADBOD010000116.1 GCA_902796165.1 Oscillospiraceae bacterium
TGACCCGGACGGGATTCGAACCCGTGTTACCGCCGTGAAAGGGCGGTGTCTTAGGCCTCTTGACCACCGGGCCGGTGGTGGCTGTAACTGGACTCGAACCAGTGACACTCCGGGTATGAACCGAATGCTCTAGCCAACTGAGCTATACAGCCGTTTATCTCTTGCGCGACCTACATATTATATAAGTTATTATTCGTTTTGTCAAGAAAAAAATACAAAAAAGCGGCGCTATGCGCCGCGAAAAGCTATTATATTAAATTCCGCTTGTCATCAAGGCGAGGTTTGAATAAATGATATTATATCCGAAAGCAGAGCTTGTGTTCGGAACAAAAAGCGTTTCAGCGGTAGTTTTAAACGCATCGTCATCGTGGGGATTTATTGTTACTTCCGATATGACCGTAAAGCTCCCGTCCTCATTTTTGCTGATTTTCTCAATGCTGTGACGGTAGGTTGTAAATCCGCGGGGGGTGATATAAACAAATCCCTGCTTGTGCATTTCGGCATCATCGTTTATTTCCATGATATCTACGCCGTACATATCCTTTACAAAGCCTTTTACAAAACCCTCGTTAATATAATCGGGGTTTTCGGCATTTCTCTTATCAAGAAGCGCCAAAAGCGAATTTTCGGTTAAAACATCTTCGCTTTCAAAATCCGCGTTATAGCAATAATTGCGGTTGAGCATATTTGTAAAACGGGCGGCAAGGGCTCGGTTATCCGTTCCGCCTTCGGCGGTCGCCTCAACCTGTGCGGAAGCGGGGATGAGCGCAAAACCGAATACTGCAAGAACGCAAAGGCACAGTGCTATTATTAAAAGCTTCTTTTTCATATAGCACCTCCCGAACATTCTTATATTCTATTATACATAAGTGATTGTATAAAGTAAGCAACAATACGGTAACAAATGTTCTCAAATTTGTTACTATTTAAAAAAAATAACTCGAAAATTTAACGATTGTGACAAATTCACAAATTTTATTAAATATTTATCAAATTTCAGTTGTAATTGCATAAATTGTGTGCTATACTTATATTATCGTTAGAAAAGCGTTTTCAAAACGCAAAAGGAGTGCTTAGCTTTGAAAGTTTACGAATCTGAAAAAATTAAAAATATTGCCTTTTTGGGGCATTCAAATTCCGGTAAAACCACCCTTGCTGACGCGGTTATTTACTGCCTCGGCGAAGCGGATAGAATAGGAAAAACAGCGGATGGTACCGCGATACTCGATTTTGACCCCGAGGAGAAGAAGCGCGGTTGTTCGGTTTCAACATCTGTTTATGCGCTTGAAGCAGGGGATAAAAAGATAAATCTTATAGATGCTCCCGGTCTTTTTGACTTTGCATCAGGGGTGAGCGAGGCGCTGAGCGCCGCGGATTGCGCCGTTATTACGGTGTCGGGCAAATCCGGTATCACAGTGGGCGCTAAGCAGTGCTTTGAAAAGGCGCGCAACGCAAAAAAGGCGACTGCGTTTTTCATCGGCAAGCTCGATTCATCCCACGCGCATTTTTACCGTGTTATTTCCTCACTTGTAGGCAACTACGGTGCGATTATCTGCCCGATAGTTGTGCCCTACATAGAGGATGATACCGTAAAATGCTATGTAAACCTCGTTGAAAACGAAGCATATACATTTGACGGCGTAAAGCCCGTTAAACACAGAATGCCGGTAAGTAAGGATGTTGACAGTATGCGCGATATGCTTCTCGAAGCCGTGGCGTCCGCCGATGAATCCCTTATGGAGAAGTATTTTGACGGGCAGGAATTTACAAAAGAAGAGATGTTAAAGGGTTTGAGCGAGGGCATAGCCTCCGGCGATATATGCCCGGTTTACTGCGGTGTTCAGCAGACCGGTGAGGGCGTGCAGTTCCTTGTTGACGGAATTTTGAATATATTCCCGTCAGCCGCGGCGGCACATACACCGCAGGGCGAAAACTGCGCACTTGTGTTTAAAACTATTGCCGACCCGTTTGTAGGCAAGCTCTCATATTTCAAGGTGTTCGGCGGTGAGATTAAGGGCGATATGCGCCTTAAAAACAACCGTACAGGCGAAGAGGAACGCATAGCTAAGGTTATGGTGCTTAAAGGCGGCAAACAAGAGGATACCGATAAGGTGCCGGTAGGCGATATAGGCTGTGTTTCAAAGCTCTCGGGCACTGTTACGGGGGATACGCTCTCGGCTTCTGGCGGTATTGCCATAGAAACGGTTGATTTCCCGAAGCCTACGCTTAAAGCCGCTATTTATCCGGTTAAGAAGGGTGACGAGGAAAAAATCAGTTCAGGTCTTATGCGTATATGTGAGGAGGACCCCTCCTTGCAGGTTTATACCGATAGTGAAACCCACGAGCAGATAATCGTAACGCTCGGCGACCAGCACACCGATGTAATACTTTCAAAGCTGAAAACAAAATTCGGTTGCGAAGCAGAGCTTAAAGAGCCGAAAATTGCCTACCGTGAAACGATAAAGAAATCGGTTAAGGCGCAGGGCAGGCATAAAAAGCAGTCAGGAGGTCACGGTCAGTTCGGTGATGTGTGGATAGAGTTTGAGCCATGCGATAGCGATGACCTTATCTTTGAGGAAAAGGTGTTCGGCGGAGCCGTACCTAAAAACTTCTTCCCGGCGGTTGAAAAGGGACTGCGCGATAGCGCCCAGGCAGGCGTTCTCGCAGGGTTTAAGATGGTAGGTATCAAGGCCACCTTGTATGATGGCTCATACCATCCGGTTGACTCTTCGGAAATGGCGTTTAAAACCGCCGCGTCACTCGCATTTAAAGAGGGCGTTTCAAACGCTAACCCCGTTCTTCTTGAACCGATATATACGCTTAATGTTTCGGTTCCCGATGAAATGCTCGGCGATGTTATAGGCGATATAAATAAGCGCCGCGGCAGAATTATAGGTATGGAGCCGGGCGAGAATAAAATTCAGAATGTAACGGCAGAGGTTCCGATTGCCGAAATGAGCGATTTTTCAACCGCTATGCGCGCGATATCTCAGGGTACCGCTACATTTACAACCGAATTCGCCCGCTATGAAGAAGTACCTGCGGCAATTATGCAGAAGGTTATAGAAAA
>CADBOD010000117.1 GCA_902796165.1 Oscillospiraceae bacterium
AAGCGGGTGTGGCGGAACTGGCAGACGCGCTAGACTTAGGATCTAGTGTCAATGACATGCAGGTTCGATTCCTGTCACCCGCACCATCGAGAACCTCGACACGCAATTTGCGTAATTGAGGTTCTCTTTTTTATAGTTGTTACTCGCGTTTTTAACTTGTGTTATGAACATTTTGAGCATTAAAAGGCAGGTCATAAGACTTGCCTTTTGCAATAATATACACCGGCGGTGCGTGGAGGTTTTTATGAAAATATTTAAGGCGGTGAAGGTTTTGCTTTGGATTTTTATCGTTGTATTTGTGATTGCTCTTTTTGCTTTCGTATTTATGCGTGCTTATCCACAGTTCGGAGGTAGGCCTGACAAGGCGGACAGAGAAGATTATGCAAAAAGGGCTATCGGCTATTTTGACTCAAAAAAGTTTTCATATCCTTCAAAATGGGTGATTGATGGCGTATCAGAGGATAAAAGAGTATCCGAGAAATCAACCACACCGATAGATACTTTGCCGATTGAAACTCCGGATTTCAGTAATACGGTCAGTGAAGATGTTTCGGTAACATGGTTTGGGCATTCAACCGTACTGATACAAATTGGCGGTAAGAAAATACTTATAGACCCGGTTTTCAGCAATCGTTCATCTCCGGTCAGCTGGTTTGGACCAAAGCGGTTTACCGAGCCTTCAATCACGGTTGATGAGCTTCCGGAAATTGATGCGATTCTAATTACACACGACCACTATGACCACTTGGATATGGCAACTATAAAACTGCTTGAAAACAAAACATCAAACTATATTGTACCGCTTGGTATTGACAAGCATATTAAAAGATGGATAAAGGATGATAAAAAGGTGAAAAATCTTGCCTGGTGGGAAAGCTGTGAAATTGACGGAATAGAAATCGTTTGTACACCGTCAAATCATAGGTCGGGCAGAGCTCTTGACGACCAGCAGAACACACTGTTTTGCTCTTGGCTTTTAAAAGACGGTGTGCACAATATACTCGAAAGCAGTGACAGCGGATACGGGGCTCACTTTGAGGAAATTCACAGGCGGTACGGTGATATTGACCTGTTTTTGCCGGATTGCGGTCAGTATAATATTCATTGGCATTATTGGCATATGTTTCCCGAGGAAAGCGCTATGGCGGCACAAAGTCTTTGTGCAAAAGCGGTAATGCCAATTCATTGGGGCGCGTTTGTATTATCCGATCACGGTTGGGATGATTCGCCGGAAAGGTTAACTGCCGCCGCTACCGAAAAAGGTATAGAAACAGTTACGCCGAAAATATGCGAAACAATGATACTCAGTAATTCAAATAACTATCACGAGCATTGGTGGAAAAAATATAAATAGTATTTCAAAAAAACAGCGTCTGTCCTATTTTGGAGCAGACACTGTTTTTTATAATTATAATGATTTCAGTAATGTTTCGATTTTATCATCACTTGAAAGATCAGGGTTTTCACAGCGGTAAAGCGACCAGTTTTCCGTATGATATATTTTACCGCCGGGCTTTACGGTTTCAATAGGCCCTAGGGTTTCAATTTCTATGAATTTTTCACAATTATATGTTTCAAAGGAGCAACCGTTATCAACATAACTCTTTTCGGGATGAAATGTATCAAACTGTTTTCTGAAAACCTCACCGCCGACAAAATAATAGGAATTTCCGCTTTTAAGGTCAAATCCCAACTTTAACGGCTTTTCCTTATCGGTGTTTTTTATAACCGCGAATTTATCGCTTATTGTATAACGCTCATCTTTTATATCTGTATAAGGCCATACAGATATAACGCGGTTGGGGAGAAGACCTGTATCATCACTGTTCATCGGTAAAACAAGGGTTCCGCCGGTGGCGCTTACAGAGAGCGCCCAAATTGCATAATCGCGCGGCTTATCAAGTGTGTTCTTGATTGCCATAGAAACTTTCATATCAGCGGAATTATCATCCATTTTAATTGTAAGAGTTTTTTTAAATCCGGCTTTTTGGCTGGCGTCACTCGTAAATGTTATACCGTTTCCGTCTTTTTGATAAGAAACAGGCATATCATCAGGTGTATATGTAAGCGGCCATTCCTCAGGCGCCGCCCATATTCTGTGACCGCCGAGGTTTTCCCACTTTTTGCCATTTCCGAATAATTCCTGATAGGAATTATCTGTTCTGCCGCCTAAAAGCTCACGGTTATCACACATAATATTCTGACCGCCGACAAATCCGAAAAATATAATTCTCGGGCCGATATCAAGCGTTACAACAGCACGGATATTTCCGTTGGAAATTTCGAGTGCGCGACCGTAATCCTTATAGTGTTCAAGTTCTTTTGTGTTTATCATTTTAAATCCTCCGATTTCAGGAATTTTCTTTTATATTCAAGCCCTGCTTCAAGCGGGGTTTTTAAAAGCAAAGTAAAAACATCTGTGGCTTTGCATTCGGCTTCAAAGACCTTTTGAGCATCAACGCCCAAATCTTTTATTTGTGAAGGTTTTATAACGATGTCATAGACAGTGCCTTTCGATAATTCTTTAAGACCTAATTCGCTTGCGCCGAGAACTCGCACGTATGGTGGAGTTTTCATAAAAAATGAATTATCAAACCCAAAAAACGCGTTTAAAATCAGCCGCCGTATGCGTGCAAGTGTATATCTCTTGCTTTTAAGCCTGATTTGTAAGTCTTCAATGCTTGTTGAGGCTCTCGCCGCAAATACCAGACGGTTTTCAAGACCTTCACTTAAATCCGGCAAATTTTTAAAATCCTCTGTGTTTTTGCTTCTGAGTGAAGAAAGTATCGCAATATCGAGTTTTTTATTATCGGCAATATCTTTGTTTTCGATAATTCCGTGCAGTGCATTCGGCATAAATCTCTCCGCAAATGCAATATTGCCTTTCGAAAGCTCATCCCTTATATATGAGGATGATACAAAATCACCTGATATACATCTGCTGTCATGCTCAGCACCGACACGCTTTATACAACTGAACTTTATCGGTAAATTAAGTTTTCTTGCAGCAATAATATACTCAACACCTAAATTATCATTTGGATTTTTAAGAACTGAAACATCTGCTCCAAGCTCTGCGGCGGCCTCTTCGCGTGCGGTTGCAAAGGTGATGGCACCGTTGGCTTTTTCGGTAAGCAATTTAAAAAAATCATTGGAGCAAAGAGTATCTGCGACAGATAGGAGCTTTGAAATATCGCCGCATTCACTGCCAAAAATAATTTCTTTGCAACCGAGAGTATATAGTTGCCAAACGCCGCCGAGCGCAAAATTCTGCGCGGTTGACATACTCCAAAGAACAGGCAATTCCGCAACAATATCCACGCCGCAAAGAAGAGCGCACTTAGTTCTGAAACCTTTCTCAAATGCCGCGCACTCGCCGCGTTGCACAAAATTGCCGGAAATGACTGACGCAACGGTTTCACCGGTTTGCTTTGCGGCTTCAATCAATCGCTTGTGACCGGTGTGTAAGGGGTTAAATTCAGCAATAATACCAATCATTGATAAAAAAGTAACCCACCTTTCAAAAAGCACTTGAAAAATTAAGTAAAATAAAGTATTATGAATGTTAGTGTAATTTTATCATAAATTTACAAAATCTGCAATATAAAGTTGGGAGAAACTAAGATGAAAATTTTTGTTGTTAATGCAGGAAGCTCTTCGCTTAAATATCAGCTGATTGATATGGAAAACGAAAGCGTGCTTGCAAAAGGTCTTTGTGAGCGTATAGGCGTTACCGGTGCAATTTCACATAAGGCGGCGGACGGTAGAGAATACAAAGCCGAAACTCCGATGCCTACACATAGCGAGGCTTTTGAGGCCGTGGTTTATGCTTTGATGAAGAGTGATGCAAAGGTTATTGATTCGTTTGATGAGATTTCTGCTATCGGTCACCGTATAGTTCAGGGTGGTGCAGTATTCAAGGGTTCTTGCCTTGTGAACGATAAGGTTATTGAGCAAATTTCAGAGCTTGGCGCTATGGCGCCTTTGCACAATCCGGCTCATGTTATTGCTATCAAGGCCTGCATTAAAACCTTCGGTGAAAAAATTCCGCAGGTGGTTGTGTTTGATACCTCTTTCCATCAAACTATGCCGCCTAAGGCTTATATGTATGCGCTTCCTTATGAGTATTATGAGAGGCTTGATGTTCGTAAATACGGCGCTCACGGCACTTCTCACCATTTTGTCAGCGATCGAGTTGCGGTACTCGAAAATAAGGATAAGAAAGATTTGAAAATAATAACCTGTCACCTCGGTAACGGTTGCTCAATTACCGCTATTAAGGATGGCGTTTGCGTTGATACTTCGATGGGCTTTACACCGCTTGACGGTTTTATGATGGGCACTCGCTCGGGTTCTCTTGATCCTTCGGCACTTACCTATATTGCAGAAAAAGATAATTTATCAGCGGCTGATATAAACACGATTTGTAATAAAAAATCCGGTATGCTCGGCGTTTCAGGTGTGTCAAACGATAACCGCGATGTTGCGGCGGCGGCAGAGGCTGGAAATGAGCGTGCCCGTCTTGCAATAGATATGCAGCGTTATCAAATCCTTAAATTCATCGGTTCTTATATTGCCGCTATGAACGGAGTGGATGCAATAGCATTTACAGGCGGTATAGGCGAGAATGATCCTGAGCTTAGGAAATATGTTTGTGAAAACCTTAAATATATGGGCGTTAAGATTGATATAGATGCAAATAAATGTCGCGGTAAAGAAATCAAAATTTCTACTGATGACAGTTTGGTTGATGTATTTGTTATTCCTACAAACGAGGAGCTTGCAATCGCGAGAGATACTCTTAGAATTATTTCCGAGTAATGGGGTAGTTATATGAATTCAAATGAACTTGTTAAGGCTATAAATGAAGGCGCTTTTGATGAGGAGTTTTTAAAACTGTACGGTGTGGCAGAGTTGCCGCGCAAGCGTTTTTCAGACGCCGTTAATGAATTTGTCAAGCTCTACGGTGACAGTGATGATTTAAGGCTGTTTTCCGCACCCGGTAGAACGGAAATCGGTGGTAATCATACCGATCATCAGCACGGTTGCGTTTTAGCGGCAAGCGTTGACCTTGATGTTATTGCCGTAGCCGCTAAGTGTGACGGTCATATTGTGCGCATTAAATCTGCTGGATATCCGGAGGATGAAATTGATATAGATTCGCTTTCCGCAAAGGATAATGAACGCGGTAGGGCGGCTTCGCTTATACGCGGCGTTTTATATGCTTTTAAAAATGACGCTCATGAAATCGGTGCTTTTAATGCTTACACTACATCAAATGTATTAAAAGGCTCGGGGCTTTCTTCCTCCGCCGCATTTGAGGTTTTGGTTTCTAATATTATTAACGGGCTTTTCAATCACGGAAAGGTCGGTGCTATAAGAATAGCTAAGTATTCTCAGTATGCCGAACGCGAGTTTTTTGGAAAACCGTGCGGTTTGCTTGACCAAATGGCAAGCTCGGTAGGTGGCTTTACATACGCTGATTTTCACGACCCACAAAATCCGGTTGTTGAGCAGGTAAGTCTCGATATTCGTGATTTTGGTTACACATTGTGCGTTGTTGATACCGGCGGTAATCACGCTAATCTTACTGCGGATTACGCCGCTATTACAGAGGAATGCCGGCTTATCAGCCGTGCCCTGGGTACTGACTTTTTAAGGGATGCTGATGAAGACCGTTTTTATGCAAAGATGGGTGAGCTCAGAAAACAATACGGCGAGCGTGCCGTGCTGAGAGCCTTTCACTTCTTTAACGAGCAGAAAAGAGTTGAGTATCAGCGAAAGGCCTTGAAAGAACGCGATTTTGAACATTTCTTATACTATGTGAATGAATCGGGCGAATCTTCCTATAAATATCTTCAAAATCTGTATTCAAATTCGGCGGTAAATGAGCAGGGTCTATGCTTGGCAATAGCTGTTACTAAAAAGTTTTTGGCTGGTCGCGGCGCCTGCCGTGTGCACGGTGGCGGATTTGCCGGAACTATTCAGTGTTATATACCAAACGATGTGTTCGATGGATATAAGAAAATGATTGAGAGCGTTTTCGGTACCGGCGCTTGTGTGCCGCTTCTTGTTCGTCCGGTGGGCGGATGTGAAATCAAAATTTAATAGCAAAAAAAGAAAGCCACACATTATGTGTGGCTTTTGTGTAACTTTGGATTTGAAAACGATACATTGGATGTATTGGTTTACAATAAGTATATGAAAGCACAGAAACAAAAAAGCAGAGAACCTTAACTACGCATTTGCGTATCGAGGCTCTCGACCGGTCGGAGTGTTCATAACGCAAGCAAACGGCTTCGGGGTAAAGGCGGAAGATAAGAAAAGAGCCTAACCCGGATTGGGTCAGGCCCTGCCTGTGGTGCGAGTGTTCATAACGCAAGTGGATTTTTTATTTTTTGCTCATTTCTTCCGCCTATTTTTTCACCGAAGAGAACACCAATTTCGGCGCGGGCGGGTCGATAATCGGTATCTGACTAACATCAGCAACCGATTCAGTTATCGGCTCGTTTCCCTTCGGGAAGGACAACCGGACGCATTCACTGTTTTTCTCTATGCGGTAATATCCTTCTCTTTCGTCTAACAACGACAACACTTCGCGCTTGTCGCTGGAAAGACTGCGGGCAAACTTTGTTCGGAAAATGATTCCCATGGGCATAAACGAATGAGTGCTTTTGTCATAGTGATTGTAAATCTCTTTCAAGATGTCAATTGGCGTTCTGTCTTTTCTAATTGTAATATTAGCAACTGAGTATCCGTCTGACCTGCCATCATCAATCGGCAGAATAATGGGCTGAACTTCCAATACGCCATCCACATTCAAAATCAGATCTCTCATATCAAAGAGAAATTCACCGTTATCAAAATCGGCGTCTATCACTCTGCCTTTTAAAAGTTTTATCCCAGGATAATATGTTTTGTGATCGTCCGACAAAACAAAGTCGCTTGCTCTTCCAAGCATGCTGTAAACGGTTTGCCCGTTATGCTCTCCTACGATTTCAGCAATATCGTTATTGGTTCCGTAAAGAACACCGTTTCTTTCCATATTAAAAAATTCACTTGTTGTCTCTTGATCATTTAGGTATCCTTTCATCTGCCACGGAGCGTTGGCATAAAGAATACCTCTTTTCCCTTCTTGTGTTATTTCTTCACCTGTTTTCGGATCAATAAGCAATCCCGTAGCATAAGGAAAGAAATATCCACTTTCGTTTGTACGGTTTTCAATGCCGTAAGAAGCCATAATACCCGATCCAAATTCTGTACTTCCTGTTCCTATAATAATAGACGAGCATCCGGCGGCATTTAGTTTTTCATCCACATCTTTGGTTGGGAGGTAAGGCGTCGGTTCCCCACCACACATAGGAGTTTCTATACATAGTTCACCTTTCTTAAAAGGCATACGAGTAATAGCGTAGTACAATCCAAATGGCAAAGTAACATCGTCGATTTTTTCTTTGATTAATATATCGCGCAGTTGGGCGGGGTCAAAAGAAAACGGATTGTATACAATGTTTGCTCCGTAAGCTCGACGAATCAATAACGCATAGAATTGGCTTGTAATGTGGGAAATCGGGATAACAAGTAAAGATCGAGAATTTTCTTTCAAATTAAAATCTCTGCATAATGATTTATCGTGAGATTGTAAAAGAGAAATGATAGCTTTGTGCGTATGCATAGCGCATTTCGGCGCACCGGTTGTGCCGCCCGTGTTGGAATATGTAGCAATTTCGTCTATGAGATTATAAGACGGAAGTGTCATACCGGAAATACTATTTGCCAATTCAGCAAGTTTCCCGGGCGGGATTATATCTATGCTATTCGGCAAATTGATAGATTTGACAAGTCCTGAAAAGTCGGTATTGCTATGTTTTGCTTTCAATTGATCCGGCATATATTCGGTAGAGCTTGTAAGAATAATGCGTTCTAACCGAGTTGCACCGGTGTTTTCACCTAACTGTGCAAAGGCACCGTGTTGAATCAGCTCTTCAATAAATTCGATGCTGATAATCAGCGTTTTGGCACCGCGCTCTATTGTTTGGCGTTTGAAATCCGCATTGATAAACGATTTACTGACAGTGCTGGCAATAGAACCGTTTTCAAGAAGTGCAGAAAAGATAAACTCATACTCTGGGCTGTTGAGCATACAAACCGTTACCGGCTCACCTTTGCCGATTCCAAGAGAAAGTAAGGCAGAGCGATACTTATCAATGGTTGCCCAATACTCCTGCCTCGTGATTTTGTTTCCAAAGTATTCAAGAGCAATAGAATTTTGATCATTCTTCTTATCAAGATCCCTAATAAAACCTATTGCCGAATGAGTGTTTGAATCAATGGACGGATAGCCCGTCAGTTTCTGTTCTTGCATTTTCTTTCTCTCCATAATAAAAAAGTGCGCAGCCGAAGCCACGCACCGAAAAACGCACAACTCCGATTGCTGCGACACAACTTTGAGCAGTCCACAAGAG
>CADBOD010000118.1 GCA_902796165.1 Oscillospiraceae bacterium
CACCAGCGGCAAGGTGCCGCACCCGGTTCGAGAATAAAATCTTATCTAAACTAAGGTTTTATATCCCGACCGGGTGTTTGATTATTAACATCTTGCTACACCAAAAAAAGCACTTGCTATCGCAAGTGCTTTTTTTCTATGAATTCATTATTTGTGCAAATTCTTCGCCTGACATTTTTTCATTTTCAAACAGTTTCTTTGCAACCTCATGGAGCTTTGGCATAGCGGATTTGAGTATTTCTATTGCCTTTTTATACTGAGTCATAACAACAGATTCAATCTCATCATCGATAGCCGCGGCGGTTTTCTCCGAATAATTAGGTGTTGACGAAAAATCTCTGCCTAAGAACACCTCATTATTATCATTGCCATAGGTTACAAGCCCCAACTTCTCACTCATACCGAAACGAGTAACCATTTTTCTTGCAAGGTCAGTAGCTCGTTCAATATCGTTTGAGGCGCCGGTGCATATATCATCCTGAGTCAACTGCTCAGCCGCGCGACCTCCGAGAAGCGAACAAATCTGTTCAAGCATCTGATTGCGGCTCACATGACCTTTATCCTCATCAGGAAGATACATTGTATATCCTGCCGCCATACCTCGCTGAATAATGGATATCTGATGAACGGGGTCCTGAGTAGGCAGGAAGAACGAAACAACGGCATGCCCCGCCTCGTGATAAGAGGTTACCAATTTATCCTTATCACTTACAACATGGGATTTCTTTTCAGTACCCATTACAACCTTGATTGTTGCCTCTTCGACCTCTTCCTGAGTTATAGCTTTCTTACCGTGGCGAACAGCCAAAAGCGCGGATTCATTCAGAAGATTTTCGAGGTCGGCACCGGTAAAGCCGGATGTTGATTTTGCAATCGTTTTAAGGTTGATATCCGGACCTAACGGCTTGCCGCGAGAATGAACCTTTAAGATTTCCTCTCTACCCTTTACATCGGGGTAATTAACGGTGATTTGCCTATCAAATCTGCCGGGTCGCAACAGTGCCTTATCAAGTATATCCGGGCGGTTAGTAGCCGCGATAACTATTACTCCCTCATTCTCGCCAAAGCCATCCATCTCAACAAGCAACTGGTTAAGGGTCTGCTCGCGTTCATCGTGACCGCCGCCAAGACCTGCGCCACGCTGGCGACCTACGGCATCAATCTCATCTATAAATACAACCGCAGGTGCGTTTTTCTTAGCTTCGTGGAATAAATCTCTTACTCTTGAAGCACCGACACCAACATACATTTCTACAAAGTCAGAGCCGGAAATTGAGAAGAAGGCAACATCTGCCTCCCCTGCTACCGCACGGGCGAGGAGTGTTTTACCGGTTCCCGGAGGGCCTACAAGAAGCACACCCTTAGGTATTCTGGCGCCAAGCTCGTTAAACTTTTTGGGGTCTTTGAGAAATTCTACGATTTCCGCCATTTCTTCCTTTTCTTCATCGGCTCCTGCTACATCCGCAAAAGTAGTCTTTTTACGGTTATCCACGCGCTTAGCCTTTGATTTACCGAAGCCGAAGGTTTTATCGGTTCCCATAGTGGCATTCATTCTTCTCATCATAAATATCCAGAATACCACAAGTGCGCCAATGAGAATAACTGTTGGCAGCATACTCAGTATCCAAGAGCCTTGACCGCCTCTTGTTACATCATACTCAATTTTCTGCCCATTACCCTCTTCGGCATCCTGATTTATTTCAAGCACCGCATCGTTGACATCGTTATAAAACATCGAAGCATCCGCAACGGTATAGTGATAGGTTTTACCGTCAGAGCGGAGCTTATAGGTAAGCTCACCACTATAAAGATTTATATTAAACTCCGATACTTTATTGTTTTTTACGAGTTGGACGATTTCATAATACTTAGTCTGTGTTGCTTTTTTTGTAACCGCGGTCATCAAAAAATACGACAGTATCATTATTATCGGAATACCGATATACAAAAGCGTCCTTTTAAGATTCTTATTCAACAGAAAAAAACTCCCTTCTTATTTTTCATATACAGAAGGCGAAAGCACGCCTACATATGGTAAATTCCTGTATTTTTCATCATAATCAAGTCCGTATCCCACTACAAATTCATCCGGTATCACCGCACCGACATAATCGGCTTTTATATCTGCCTTGCGGTTATCGGGTTTATCAAGAAGTGCACAGACTTTAATACTTGCGGCATTTCTATCTGCCAAAATATTTTTAAGATAAGCAAGTGTTATTCCCGAATCGAGAATATCCTCAACTATAAGGATATCGCAACCGTCAGGGTTAATATCCAAATCCTTTTTAAACTTTACAACGCCCGTTGTTTTAGTACCGCTGTAAGAAGAAACCGACATAAAATCTATACGGCAATCACAGGTAATTTCTCGGAGAAGGTCGGAAAGAAAAACAACCGCACCTTTCAGTACGCTTACTAAAAGCAAATTTTTACCTTCATAATCCTTAGAAATCTGCTTGCCCAAATCCTTACAGATTTGTTTTAATCTTTCCTCGGATATCAAGACTTCCTGCACATCTTCTTTTCTCATTTTGTATTATTTCCCCCTAAAACAGTTTAATAACTGATTTTATAAACAAATTTCGTGTTTTTATCCGGTGCGGTGCGCTCTGCCGCACCCATACCGCAAACCCAAATCACGCCATCATCATCCGCAATAATCGGCAAACTCTCGCGATGGGAGCCTGCAACCGCATTTTCGTTATACAGCTTTTTAAGCGTTTTTGTACAACCGCGACCGTAAAGTTTTATTTTATCCCCCGGCAAACGAGTGCGGATTTTCATTTCGCCTACTATTTTATCACAGTCAATCAAGTTTTTTAATAATAAATTATTAACTTTTTTATCTTTTTTTATTAAATTAAGCTCTATTTTCTCAATACTAACATTGTACCGAGGTTTTTCGCTTAGAGAACTTATCTTTAATATACCCTTTTGCCTTTCGGCATAATATCCGCCTTGGAGGCTGCATCTGCCGCCGTTTACCGAAACATTAAACAACCTTTCGGTGTGCTTATAATCGGGTGATATCCCTGTTTTTTCACAACAAAAAATACGCAAAACACGACCGGATATTGCCGGATTTATGCCTTTAATAATGTTTGTATCAATTCCTGATTTGGTCAATGCTTTTTTATATTCATCATTCGCGATACTATTCAGAATATCGCGGTCAAATGCAAGTTCAAAAGAAGTATTTAAAATATTGTTTTCAAGCGACGGATTAAGTGTTTTTAACACCGGCACTACCTTATGTCTTATAAGATTTCGTGAATAATCGTCACTCAAATTCGTACTATCTGTAACAAAGCATAAATCATTCTGCTTACAATATTCTTCAATTTCCTCCCTTGTGCACGCTATCAGCGGTCGGATATATTTATCCCTTTTCGGAGGAATGCCGCAAAGTCCCTCTATACCGCTTCCGCGCGTGAGGTTAAACAAAACCGTTTCCAGATTATCGCTTGCGGTATGCGCAGTGGCAACAGCATCAGCAGAGAGGCTTTCAAAGAAATCGTAGCGCATTTGCCTGCCTGCAAGCTCTGTGCTGAGTTTATTATTTTCAGCGTACGCCGCAACATCGCCTTCGCCGCAAACAAGCCTTACACCGAGTTTATCGCAAAGCTCCTTAACAAACATCATATCGCGCTCGGATTCCTCACCGCGCAGCTTATGATTGAAGTGTGCCGCAAAAACATCTATACCGTATTCATTCTTAACGCTTAACATAGCATAAAGCAAGGCTACGGAATCGGCGCCGCCGGAAACGGCAACCGCAAGAGTTTTAACCCCGTTTAAAAGGCAAAGATCGTTAATAGTCGTCCTTACTTTTTTTAGCATTATCTCATCCTGTCAATCGAAGTAAAACGAGTGTGGCTCGGATCCCAATTAAGCTGTACCGTGCCCGTTTCACCGTGACGGTTTTTCGCCACTATGCACTCACTCTTATTATCCTCGATATAATCATCCTCATTATCCTTTTCGTTGTTGTAATATGCACCACGATAAAGGAACAAAACTATATCCGCATCCTGTTCAATAGAGCCGGAATCACGCAAATCGGCAAGCGTAGGCTTATGCGATTTGCCCTTGGTTTCCGTACCTCTTGATAACTGCGAGCAAGTGATTACAGGTACATTCAGCTCCTTAGCCATAATTTTAAGATTTCGGGTGATTTCAGAGATTTCCTGAACGCGATTGTCAATCTTACGGGCAGAATGCATAAGACCTAAGTAATCTATAATCACAAGGTCAACCTTTTTCATACGGCGCAGCTTCGCCTTTATCTCAGGCACTGTGATATCTGAGGTCTGGTCTAAGAATATTTTTGCCTTTGACAGATTTTCTCCCGCTTTTGTAAGCATTGTCCACTCATCAGCGGTAAGCTCGCCCGTTCTGAGTTTCTGACTTTCAACTCCGGATTCACTTGAAAGAAGCCTTTGAGCCAACTGATCTCTCGACATTTCAAGTGAGAAAAAGCAAACCGTTTTGCCTGCATTAACCGCAACATTACGGGCAATATTAAGCGCCATAGATGTTTTACCCATACCGGGTCTTGCGCCCAAAATTATAAGATCGGATTTATTAAGACCGGTGATCATCTTATCGAGGTCACCTATACCGCAAGGTATTCCGATATAATCCTCTCGTGTTTCGGGATCGGCAATTTTTGAAAGTCTATCATATGTTTCCTGCTCAATTACATCTTTGATTACCGTCAGACCGGATCTATCGTTACCCATACGGATATCATAAATTCGTTGTTCGGCGCTTTCTATCATTTTTTCGGTATCAACCGAGTTTTCATTTATATCTTTTAAAATTCCCTTTGCCGCACTGATAAGCGCGCGAGCATAATAACGATCCCTCAGAATACCTATGTATGTTTTGACATTGGCGGAAGAAGGTACATTCTCCACAAGCTCGGTAAGATAAGCCTTGCCGCCTGCCTCGTCATAGACATTATTATCCTTTAATTTTTCAAGCAAGGATACGAAATCCACAACCTGATTTATCTCAAACATTGTGATAATCGTTTTATAGATATCCTTATGCTGAGGTATAAAGAAAAAGTCAGGCTTAACCGAAGTTATTACCTCGGCGATACACTGAGGGTCCATAATCATAGAACCTAAAACCGACTGCTCCGCCTCAACGGAATACGGCACTCTGCCATCATCAAAATCATAAAGCAGGTTATCGTTAGCCATAATTACTCTTCAACCTTTACATTGATTTTCGCAGAAATACCCTTATAGAGCTTAATTTCAGCGGTATAATCGCCGAAATTTTTAATATCTGCAACAGAAAGCTTTTTCTTTTCTATATTCACCGAAAAAACACGGTTAATCTCATCGGCTATCTCTTTTGAGGTTATACTACCGAAAAGCCTCCCCGAAGCGCCGCCCTTAGCTTTAAGTGTTACACTCTTGCCATCGAGCTTCGTAGCCAATTCTTTTGCGGCATCAATTTCCTCTTGTTTATGATGCTCTGCCGCGGCATTACGGCTTTTCATTTCGGACATAGCCGCATTATCCGCTATGGCGGCTAAATTTTTGGGAAACAGAAAATTTCTGGCGTAGCCATCCGAAACATTTATAAGCTCTCCCTTTTTGCCTTTTGATTTTACATCAGCAAGTAAAATTACCTTCATATAATTCACCCCAACTTATATTTCCAATATAACCGGCAAAACCATAGGGCTTCTATGAGTTCTGCTGTATAAAAATTTTGAAACGCCGTCTTTAATAACGGTTTTTATACTGTTCCAATCCTTAGCTTTTCTGTAAATGCCGCCTTCGAGCACATTTAAGACGACCTGCCTCAGCTCTTCCATAAGCTCCTCGGATTCTTTCACATATACAAATCCACGCGACACTACATCCGGACCTGAAACAACCTCTCTTGTTAAAGAATCTATCGCAACAGTTACAATAATTATGCCGTTATCCGCCAAATGTTTTCGGTCCCTGAGCACTATACTGCCAACATCGCCGACGCCGAGACCATCCACAAGCACCCTGCCCGAAGGCACCGTGCCGGTATTTTTAATGCCGGCATCTGAAACCTCGATAACATTACCGTTTGCCGCAATAATAACATTTTCCGGTTTCATACCCATTGTGTAGGCGAGCGTTCTATGCTTAAACAAATGCTTTTGCTCACCGTGAACGGGAATAAAATATTTGGGTTTAACAATGCTTAGCATCAGCTTTTGCTCTTCCTGGCAAGCGTGGCCCGAAACATGAACATCATACATCTTTTCATATACAACATTGGCGCCGCGCTTCATAAGCTCATTTACAACACGGCTTACGAATATTTCGTTACCCGGTATAGGAGTTGCGGAAATGATAATCATATCACCCGGTATAATTTCAACTTGCCTATGGTCAGAAAAAGCCATTCTATGAAGTGCTGAAAGCGGCTCACCCTGAGAACCTGTTGTGATAACAACAATTCTTTGAGGGTCATAATTTTTGATTTGCTCAATATCAATTAAAATCCCGTGCGGTACTTTAAGATAATGAAGCTCTGCCGCAATTTTTACAACATTAAGCATACTTCTTCCCGAAACCGCAACCTTTCGCTTACACTTATGCGCCTCATCGATTATCTGCTGAATTCGGTGTATGTTTGAAGAAAATGTCGCAACTATAATACGGTGCCCCTGCGCTTTTCTGAAAAGCGTTGCAAACGATTCGCCGACAATTCTTTCTGACGAAGTATATCCCGGCCTTTCGGCGTTTGTTGAATCGGAAAGCAGTGCTAACACACCGTTTTTGCCGAGCTCTGCAAAACGGGAAAGGTCTATAACCTTATCGTCAATAGGGGTGGTATCAATTTTGAAATCGCCCGTTTGAACAACCGTTCCGGCGCCGCAGCTTATAGCAAATCCCACGGAATCCGGTATAGAATGGTTTACATGAATAAACTCAACACTGAATTTACCGAGCTTTACTGTGTTCCCCGGTTTTACCACATTCAGCTTTGCATCCGCCAATAAACCGTGCTCAGAGAGCTTACTTTCTATCAAGCCGATAGTAAGGCGTGTGGCATATACCGGTATATTTATTTCTTTTAAAAGATACGGTATTGCGCCTATGTGGTCCTCGTGACCGTGCGTTACAAACAGACCCTTTATTCTGCTTTTGTTTTCGATTATATAGGTAAAATCAGGAATTACCGCGTCAATTCCCGGGGTTTCCTCATCTGGAAAGCTCATTCCGCAATCGACAAGTATCATATCCCCGTCAAATTCATATAGGGTAATATTCTTGCCTATTTCACCAAGTCCTCCAAGCGGGATAATTTTTATAGGGTTATTGCTTTTTTCAGCCGCCTTTGATTTTGTGCGACTAACCGAGCCTTTGCCCTTCTTATTTGTCTTTTTTGCGGTAGTATTTTTTCTGCCGTTACCGACCGCGCTTTTTGAACTGAAACTGCCGCTTACCACACTGTTTACGGCATTTTTTGCATAAGAAGACACGCCGTCTTGCTTTTTAAAACGGCTCTTTTTCGCTTTTTGAGATTGTATTTCACTCATTAAAAAAATATCCTCCGTAAAATATATGTAAAAAATATCGAATAAGACGGCCTGCCGCCATCTTAAAAAATTTAATAATAATCCAAGTTTATTTTACAATTATAATACACATAATGTCAAGCACAATTATAAGTATTGACCTTTATTAAAAAACATAATCAAAAAACATACCGAAAAAGGTATGCTTTTTGGTTTATTTTGTACCGGTAGAGCCAAATCCGCCGGTTGACCTTTCGGTATCGTCAAGGCTTTCACATTCGCAAAAATCAGCTTTAACATAAGGCATAATCACCATCTGAGCCACGCGTTCACCCGATGATATAACCTGGTTTTCAGAAGAGTGATTGTATAAAGAAACCATTATTTCTCCGCGGTAATCGCTATCAATCACTCCAACCTTGTTTGCAGGCGCCAAGCCGCGCTTTGTTGCAATACCGCTTCTGGCAAATATAAATCCGCCGTAGCCTTCGGGAATTGAAACGGCAATCCCCGTATGAACAAGCACGGTTTGACCGGGTTTTACTGTAATATCTCCATCCGGCAGCGCATATAAATCCGCTCCTGCGGAATACTGCGTACCGTATGTCGGCACTATTGCGTTTTTATCAAGCCTTACAAACTCAACCTGCATATTATCACCTAAATAACGTCTATTTTTATTTCGTCACCGTTTACGCTTACGGCAACACCTGTAATGCTATCCTCACGCTCAATTATGATGTCAACTATCTTATCTTCAATATTTCTGCGTATAACATTTCTGAGTTCCCGTGCACCCGTTCTGTCAGTATCCGCGTTATCTACTATATATTTGCAAACATTATCATCGTATTTAAACGCGATATTGCGCTCAGCCAACGAGCCTTTAAGCTCTTCAAGCATCAAATCCGCAATTTTCAATAGAGAATCACGGCTTAACGGACTGAACACCACTACCTCATCGACACGCGCAATAAACTCAGGCCTTAAAAATTCTCTTAACGCTTTAAGCGCCTTATCCTTTGAAGCCTGAACGGCACTCTGCCCGAAGCCTAAAAGATTGGTGTTATTCTGACTTCCGGCATTTGAGGTCATAACTATAACCGTGTTTTCAAAGTTTACGGTTCGCCCTTGTGCATCGGTCACTCTGCCCTCATCAAGAATTTGCAAAAGGATGTTGAGCACATCGGGATGTGCCTTTTCTATTTCATCAAGCAGAATTACCGAATACGGTTTTCTGCGCACCTTTTCTGTGAGCTGGCCTGCTTCATCATAGCCTACATATCCGGGAGGCGCACCTATAAGGCGGGAAACCGAGTGCTTCTCCATAAACTCGGACATATCAAACCTAAGCAATGTTTCGGGCGTGCTGAAAAGTTGAAGTGAAAGCACCTTTACAAGCTCTGTTTTACCAACGCCGGTGGGACCTACAAAAATAAATGATGCCGGTCTTTTTACTGCGCTTGTATGAACCCTTGAACGCTTAACTGCCGCGGCAACAAGCCTTGTTGCCTCCGGCTGACCTATGATTTTTTCATTAAGCCTATCTTCAAGAGAAGATAACTTTGAAAGCTCGCTTTCCTCTATTTTAGAAGCCGGAATACCGGTCCACAGTTCTATTACCTTAGCAAGCTCCTTTTCGGTTACTGTGTTATCAGACGCCGCCTCGTAAAGTCCGTTCGCAACACTTTTATACTTTTCGACATCCGATTTGAGCATTGCCTGTTTTTCATAATCGGTATTTTCGGGATCGTTTGTAAGCTCATCAAGTTGCCTTTGTGCATCTGCCACACGCTTATTTGCGATATAAAGCTCGTCAATCGCCTTGTTTTCAAGACTTGTACACGCGCAAGCCTCATCAAGAAGGTCAATAGCCTTATCAGGCAAAAATCTATCGGTAACATATCTTTCCGAGAGCTTAACCGCCTTTCTCACTATGCTATCCGGCACTTTAACACCGTGAAATCCCTCATAGTAAGATTTAACACCCATAAGAACATCTATCGCATCGCTGATTGAGGGCTCCTCTATGGTAACGGGTTGGAAGCGGCGTTCAAGTGCCGCGTCTTTTTCAATATATTTGCGATATTCTTTAAAGGTAGTGGCGCCGATAACCTGAATTTCTCCGCGAGAGAGAGCCGGTTTTAAAATATTTGCGGCATTCATACTTCCCTCGGCAGAATCTCCGGCTCCCACCAAATTATGGATTTCGTCGATAAAGAGTATAACATTACCGGCATCTTTAATTTCATCCACAAGTCCTTTTACACGGCTTTCAAACTGACCTCTGAACTGTGTGCCTGCAACAAGACCGGTAAGATCAAGCAGATAAATCTCTTTATCGCAAAGGCGAGCAGGAGCTTCGCCTTTGACGATTTTTTGGGCCAATCCTTCTGCAATAGCGGTTTTACCTACGCCCGGTTCGCCGATTAAGCAGGGATTATTCTTTGAACGGCGGGAAAGTATCTGTATTGTGCGGTAAAGCTCCTTTTCCCTGCCGATGATATTATCGAGCTTGCCGTCCCTTGCGCGCTCGGTAAGATTGGTGCAATAATTTTCCAAAAATCTCTTGCGTTTTTTCTTCGGCTTATCGCCCTTTGCACCCTTTTCTTTTTCATCCTCAGTAGTTTTCTCGGCACCGCCGAACATATTTTTTAAAAACGGGATTGCTGGGGCAGTTCCCAAATCAAATGTTTCATCGTTTAACTTACCGTCATCAGCATCGGGTGACATCATCTCCATAAACTGATCACTCATTTGCTCGATATCCTCATCGGTTATATTCATACTTTTAAGCATATCGTCAACCGGTTTAATACCAAGCTCCTTAGCGCAAACCAAACAAAGCCCCTCCGGCTCCTTTGAAGGAGTGAGCGGATTTGACATAAACACTACCGCCGGTCTTTTTTTACATTTTGAACATAGCTTCATAAAACAACAATTCTCCTTGAATTATGCCGTGTTTACGGCCTATACAAACGGTGAAAAACCGTATATTATTTTAAAAATATTTGATGCTGCGATATTTTTATCGGTAAATATCCAAAAACCGTCCTTGCCAAGCAAAACTATTATGCTTACAATCGAGCAAAATATAAACGCAAAAACCAAGCCCTTTGCGGCGCCTACCGCACCACCCAATATGGCGTTGATTTTCCCTATAATCGAAACCTTAAAGAGCTTATTTATCAGCTTCGCTAAGTATTTTGAAAGGGTGATAAGTATTATCGTTATAACGGTTGAATAAAACGCACTGAGGAGCTTTACTATAAGCGGCTTTGTAACCGTTTTTGATATTTTCTGCGCCGATTCGGAAGTGCTTTGAGAAATGGAGGAAGAAACCTTTTCATCAAATCCTTCCTTTGTAAGCCCGAAATCCGATGCGTGATTTTTCAGCAAATCGGGGAATGAATCCCATAACTTTTGCGAAATATTGTTGCCGCCGTCAGCAGAAGCCTCATCGACCTTCGACACAATCGACGGCTCGATAATCTTATCATAAGTAAAGCTTGCAAGTGGTGAACTAATTGTAAACGCTATGGAAATTGAGGCTATAAAGCCTATCACCTCTATAAGCGTGCGAACAAAGCCGTGCCTTGCAGAAAGAAAAACACAAAGCGCAACAATCGCAATAATTATCAAATCAAGAATAATTCCAATCGCCATACTAATCACCTTTGTTTACGGTTATTTTCTGTATTTCGTTATCGCTTATAACACAAACCTCATTTGAGCCTGTAACCGATAGCTTTACTCCTCCGAAATCACATTCGTCACTTCTGAGCAGTTCGCCGTGCTTATCGTATATATTCACACGGTTGTCGCCGATTGAATAAACCCTTCCTCGTGAAAATCTGATATCCGCCAAGATACTTTTTACTTCAAATTCCGATATTTTTTTGCCGGAATTTGAAAGCAGTGTTATATCGTTATCACTTTTATCATTGGTTTTGTTATGAACCGCGAGCACACCCGAGCTTGAATATCTCACAGATGATACTTCACCGTTTAAATCATATTCATTTACGGTATATTTAGACCAATTTATAAACCTCAACTTATTATGGGTGGTAACATAAAATCCTCTGCCGGTATTTTCAATATCAAAGGCTATATCCTGCCCCAAATCATATTTAAACGCAGGGTCTGCCGAATCAAAAGCATAAACGCTTACCCCGGATACCAGCTTGCCGGACTCGGCATTAACGGTTGAAACCGCAATTTTTTTGCCGGAATTTGATATATCAACATTATTTACTATATCCTTTGCCAGCTTAATACTGTATAAGTTTTTCCCTTTACGGCTATATACCGAAACACTGCTCGCATATGAATCGGACTTTGTAGCAAGCGCATACTGACCGTTCTTTGCAATATCGGCACAGATAATCTCGTTTTTACTGTTTATTGTATCCACAACACCTGAAAGATTATAAATTATAGCGGTTGTTTTGCCCTGGTCATAAACTAACGCTCGGGTCTCGCTCGTTACAATAACCGGCGAGGAAAATCCGTGTACGCTCGAAAAAATCTTCTTGCCGCCGTTTGAAAACGCCATAATGCTCGTATCTGTGAGCACATAGTAATAATTGCTTTTGGTAGCGCAATCGACCGTTTGTGCGCCGGAAAGCTCAGCCGGAAAGCTCCCTGAGCCTAACGATAAAACAAAATCCTTAGTGCTTTCAACAAGACCCACAGGCAGTATAACCGACATCAAAACAATCAAGA
>CADBOD010000119.1 GCA_902796165.1 Oscillospiraceae bacterium
CCCCTGCGTTGCGGCTGCCGCAGGCGGTACAAAAACCGACAAAAAGAGGAGTGTTACGCACAAAAGAACCGACAAAAGCCTACTTTTCTGCATAAAACTCCCCCCTACTACAAAATATAACAATATTATAGTCTTATCGAGGTATTATGTCAACCACCAACATTACCCTATCCGCCGTGCTTCAAGGTAAAAACGCTTATCGAGCGCGTGCCCGAGAGAAAATGTTTTTCGAGGAAGCGAGCCGTCCTTTATAACGGCGCCAAACAGCTCCTCTTTTTTTATACCGTCAAACAAAAAGCCCAAAGTATCATCCGCCGATACAGATATTTCCTCGGTGGAAGCTATGCCGTGGATATAGTCGATTTTAACATCGGCTTTTTTAGTATCAAGAAAATTTTGAAGTGTGGCCACCGGCAAGGTAAAATCCGAATTTACGGTTATTTTTTTCTCTCCCCCTGCGTAAACACAACGGAAAGTATGGCTGAACTTGCCGCCTTTTTCCGCACAGTAGGATACAAATTCATCTATTACCGCCTGCGGATTTACACCGAACAGCACCCTGTAAATCGGCTCAAAATTTATAGCCGGAGAATGAATATTTACAATCTCAACAAGGGCATATCTATCGCTTTCCTTGCCGCTTTGCTCATAAATACTCTTGGCGGCGGCAAGGGAATGGTTACCGTCACCCACGCAGAAGAGAAGACCGCTTTGAGCGTCCTCAATCCCCATAAGTATTTCTTTAACCTTTTCCGCCGTTTCACCGGTTACTCTGTATCCTGATATTTTACCTGAGCCGCCGAAGAGGTTAAAATCATAGAGTTTTTCGAGCAAATCCTTTTTATCATCAAGATAATTCATAACCGCGTTTTGGCTATCGTCAAAAAGCAACATAATATGAGGAAGCTCTAACTTGGCGCCCCTTCTTATATCAGCTCTCGGCGGTATTCTTTCAATAACCGTTTTCTCGGTTGAACGGATTTTGCCCTTTGAGCCTACGGTATATGTAAAATCTTTAAGGTCAATTTTGCCTATAATGCCCTGCCTTAAAACGCCGTCACTCTGAACACGGTTTACAAAAACAAAGCTATCCTTAATTTCTTTAAACACGCCTTTTTCAATATACCTTTGCATATTTCGGTTTATGCGGTTTATTTCGGCTGAATTATCATCCGAAAGATAGATTTCCGGCAAAATAAGGTCAAGCGCGGAATAATACCCTGCGGTATAATCCTTTACCTTTTCCCAATACCGCAGCTCGCTTGTAAATTGGTCGCAAGCGATTACGGCAAACCTATCAAAATCCTTTTTCGGTATCAGTATATTTGCGGTATCAAAGCAAAATTTCTTATCCATATCAGTAAAGTGAAAATTCAACTCCCGTCACACAATCATTGGGCACATTTATATAAACCCTTATTTTACTCCTCTTATCTTCCTTTGTGAGAAAATAATCGAGGTAATAATCATTTTCGTTTATGGCGTAAAAGTGCGAAGGCTCGCCGAGGCACTCGATTACATCCGTTATCGCGGATTCGTTGCTAACTCCGTTCACCCAGAACTGACCGTAAACCGACTCTGTATTATAAAGGAAATTTTCGTTTACACAGAGCTTTACTATCGGGCAGGAAACGAGCGTTTTTATGGAATTGGATTTATTATAGAAAACCGCCGTGATTTGCTTGCCGTATGAATCCTCAAAGCTCGCCTTGGCGGATTTGCCCGCCATCAGCTTTGAAGCGGCTTTTATTTCATCGGTTTCCAAGAGCTTAAAGCCGTTTTTAACCATATCATTATAGCTCGACTGCAAGCTCAAAGCACATCCCGAATAGGTCACCTGATAGTTATATTTTTTACCGAGGTAGATATCGGCATAATTTTCCTCATCATAAATGCTTATATCAAAAAAAGTGGGCATAACGGAATCATCCGATTTGATTTCCGGTATTTTAATATTTTCTCTCTTTTGAACGGACGATGTCACCTGCTCGGATGTGCCGTAATCCTTATCGAAAATACTGCATCCGGACAAGAGCGAAGCAATAATAACAATCGAAATACACGCCAAAAAAATCCGTTTTTTCATATCTGCCCTCCAAAATCTATTTTATCTCGATACCGAGTACCGATTTTATATCCGATTTCACCGCCGCTATCAGCGCCTCGGCGGTTGAAAACTTTTCTTCATCCCTTATAAATTCCAAAAACTTCAAGGTGACCTCTTCACCGTAGATATCACCCTCAAAATCCTTAATAAAGGTTTCACAACCCACAAAATCCGTTTTAAATGTAGGCCGCACGCCTATATTTGTTATACTCTCATATTCTTTTCCGCCTATAATGACACAGCTTTTATATACGCCGAAGCGCGGTTTTACAAGTTCATCGGGAAACTGCTGGTTTATAGTGGGAAATCCGAAACTTTTGCCCCTGCTGTTACCGTGGATTACAGGTGAAGTAAATTTAAAGCCGCCGAATATCTGCTCGTTGGCTTTTTTTACATCGCCTGCCGCCACCATACTTCTAAGCTCGCTCGATGAAACGGCAATTTTCTCTCCAACCTTTTCGGCACAGCGGAATTCAATGCCGCTTTCTTCGCAAAGCGCCCTCAACATATCAGGGTCCCCCGAAGCGCCGCTTCCAAAGCGGTAATTAAATCCGCAGGCAATAAGCGAGGGGGAATATTTGTTTTTCAAAAACTGAAAAAAATCCTCGGCTGACATGGCAAACACCTTGCTGAAATCAAGCGTTAATACTTCGCTGATACCAAGTGCTTTAAGCGCCTGTGCCTTATCGGAAAGGGTCATTAAAAGCTCACGGTTTGAGCCGAAAAACGCCTTTGGCGGAACACCGAATGTTACCGCAACCGTATAAAAGCCCTGCGCCTTTTCTATAACGGCGCGGTGCCCTTTATGAAGCCCGTCAAAAGTACCTAAAACTATTGCGGTTTCCATTTTTTACATCCTTTCAACCGGATTTATCAGGCATTTGCATTTAAGCTCACCGCCGCACACGCCGGCAAGACCCAAAAAATCCTTTCCAAAACACACCCGAACAATATCGCCGTCAGCAAAATTCTTTTTAGGAAGTCTTGTTAAGTCAAGCGCGCCGCCGTTTGAAAAACGGAAAGCCTGCGCCGGAGTTACCGTAACAGCGGGAAAATCCTTTACCGCGTCACCTGCCGGCAAAATATAGTCCTTTATATTTTCGGAATTAAGATTTTCAAGTGACACACAATTTTCAATGGAAAATCCGGCGGTTTTTGTGCGTGTAAGCGCAGTGAGCACAGCTCCTGTGCCGAGGTATTCACCTATATCACGCACAAGCGACCTTATATATGTGCCCTTGGATACACGGCAGGATATGCAAAACTCGAAGCTCTCGTCAATATCGCTTTTACGCTCTATTGAAAAAACCTCAATTTCTCTTTCGGGTATTTCCACCTGCTTGCCCTCACGGGCGAGGCGGTAAAGGCGAACACCGTCTCTTTTTATAGCGCTGAACATAGGCGGCACCTGCTTAATTTTACCTGTAAAATGTTTAAGCGCCGCATCCACTTCATCATTTTTCACATCCACCTTTTTGCTTGATAAAACCTTGCCGGTGATATCAAGCGTATCGGTGGTAACGCCGAGGCGAACCCTTGCATCATAGCATTTATCGGCTTTGAGCAGATAATCGCTGAGCTTGGTTGCCCTGCCGAGTAAAACCGGCAAAACGCCCGTCGCCATAGGGTCAAGCGTGCCGGTATGACCTACGCGCCGCTCACCTGAAATTTTCCGTATTTTATTTGCCGCACTAAACGAGGTTAAACCCTCGGGTTTATTTATCAGCAGAAGCCCACACATTTGCTTTCTCCATACCGGTTTTCACGGCGGCAAGAATTTTTTCCTTCACTTCTTCAAGCGTACCCTCAACCGTTGCGCCTGCCGCGCCCTTATGACCGCCGCCGCCGAGAGTTTTACAAATCTCAGACGCGTCAAGCGGATTTATAGTGCGAAGTGATATTTTAAAGGAATTGTCACCCGTCTGCTTTATGGTTATACCGGCGATAACGCCCTCAACACTTCTCGATATTATCGCTATACCTTCAAGGTCAGGGCCTGAACATCCCGTTTCCTCCTGCATTTTATCGGTTACGGTAAGCACTATGCACTTATCGTCAAAATGATATTCCGCAGTATCAAGCACCATTCTTTCAAGCTGTAAAAGCCTTTTGGACTTGGTATCAAACATAAGTCTGTTGATTTCAGCCGCGTCAATATTATACTCGAAAAGCTCAGAGGCAATAGTATGAGTTTTAGCGGTTACATTTGAATACTTAAAGCAGCCCGTATCGGTGGCGATACCGGTATAAAGCGCCTTTGCGGTGACATCGTTGATATTTACCTTTAATGCGCCGAGCAGTTCATATATTATCTCACACGCCGCGGAAGCCGAGCTATCCAAAAGCAGATTATCGGCAAAGCGGGTGTTTGAAATATGGTGGTCAATCGCCAATACTATTTTTCCCTTAAAGTTATCTTCAAGCGCTCCGAGCAGCTTTTCATCCGCCACATCGACAGACACAACCGTCGGACTATCGCTTGTGATATGGTCGGTTTTAACTGCGAAATAAGAATACTTCTGCGGTATTAAATCGGGGCAGAGCACCTGCGCCGTTTTACCTATTTCTTTAAGCCCGTAGTAAAGTGCATAGGCGGAGCCTAAGGTATCGCCATCGGGTGAAGAATGGGTAAGTATTATAAAATCATCGTGCTTTTTAAGAAATTTAGCAGTGGCACTAAGGGTTAATTCCTTACATTCGCGCTCACTCATCGCCATCCTCCTTAATGCCCTCATCCGTATCCTTTTCAAAAGATTTTATGATTGACAATATCTCGCTGCTTTTCCTTATGGAATCATCGGCAACAAACCTGAGCTCAGGCACCTTGCGGAGCTTCATCCTGGCTCCCAGCTCGCGCCGCAAAAATCCAGCCGCGCTTTTATTGAGCGCCTTTACCGATTCCCGTGTTTTCTCCTCGCCCTCTATGGCGCTTAAATAAACGGTAGCATACGACATATCACCGGATACATCGAGTTTTACAATGCTTAAAAGCCCGCTTACTCTCGGGTCCTTTACTTCCCTTAAAAGCTCGCTTAATTGGATTTTAATATCCGAGGTGACACGGTTTATTTTATATCCTGCCATCAGTCTGCATATTCCTCCATAACGAATGCTTCAAATTGGTCGCCGAGCTTGATATCTGAGAACTTTTCAAGACCTATACCGCATTCATAGCTTTGGGCAACCTCTTTAACATCATCCTTAAATCTGCGAAGGGAGGCTATTGTATCCTCGGCTATCACGATACCGTCACGAATAACCCTTATCTGACAAGCGCGGGTTACCTTACCGCTGGTTACATAGCCTCCGGCGATAGTTCCGACATTTGAAATCTTATAAACATCTCTTACCTCAACCGTACCGATAATGCTTTCTCTGAATTTCGGTGCAAGCATACCCTTCATAGCGGCTTCGATTTCCTCTATGCAGTCATATATTACGCGGTAGGTGCGGATATCAACGCCGTCACGCTCGGCGGCCGCCTTAGCAACACTATCAGGTCTGACATTGAAGCCTACGATTATAGCGCCCGATGTTTGAGCAAGCATTACATCCGATTCGTTTATAGCGCCTACGCCGCCGTGAATGGTGGCAACCTTTACCTCATCGTTTGAGAGCTTTTCAAGGCTGCTCTTAACCGCTTCAACACTGCCCTGTACATCGGCTTTTACAATTATATTGAGCTGTTTTAAATCGCCCTCGTCAATATGGCTGAAAAGATTATCAAGCGTAACCTTTTCTCTTGACTCAAAGAGTTCCTTTTTTGCCTTTTCCTTGCGTTGTTCAACAAGCTCACGGGCAAGTCTTTCATCCGATACCGCGTCAAAGCTATCGCCTGCCGCGGGGGTTTCCGCAAGACCGGTTATCTCTACCGGCACGGAGGGTCCGGCGGTTTTTAACTGCTTGCCGTTCTCATCGGTCATCATTCTTACTCTGCCGACAGCGGTACCTGCCACAATTATATCACCGGAATTAAGAGTACCGTTTTGAACAAGAAGTGTTGCCACAGGTCCTCTGCCCTTATCAAGACGCGCCTCGATTACAACACCCTTAGCCTTACGCTCGGGGTTGGCTTTAAGTTCAAGCATTTCCGCGACAAGAAGAACATTTTCAAGCAGCTTATCAATACCCTCGTGCGTTTTAGCAGATACCGGAACGCAGATAACATCGCCGCCCCACTCTTCCGGAACGAGTGAATGTTCGGTAAGCTGTTGCAAAATCCTATCGGGATTTGCGCCCTGCTTATCCATTTTGTTTATAGCAACAATTATCTGAACATTTGCCGCCTTTGCGTGATTTATAGCCTCAATGGTTTGCGGCATTATACCGTCATCCGCGGCGACAACCAAAATCGCAATATCGGTAGCCATAGCGCCGCGCTGACGCATAGCCGTAAACGCCGCGTGACCCGGAGTATCAAGGAATGTGATATCCTTACCTTTGCATTTAACGCGGTATGCGCCTATGTGCTGGGTAATACCGCCGGCTTCCGTATCGGTAACGGCAGTATTCCTGATAGCGTCAAGAAGGGATGTTTTACCGTGGTCAACATGGCCCATTACAACCACAACAGGATCTCTGGGCTTCAAATCTTCTTCCTTATCCTCCGTGATATCCATAATCTGCTCTTCGATTGTGACTACAACCGCCTTTTGAATTTTAGCGCCCATTTCAGTCACTACGATTTCGGCGGTATCGTAATCTATAACCTGATTAACCGTTGCCATCATACCGAGTTTCATAAGCTCTTTTATAACCTCGGCGGCGGTCTTTTTAAGCGCCGCGGCAAGCTCACCTACGGTAATCTCCTCGCCTACCGTTACGGTAATCGGAGTTTTCTTTATTCTTTCAAGCTGCATTCTTCTGAGTTTATCCGCCTCGGTATCCCTCTTTACGCCCTGCGGACGGCGGTAATCCTGAGATTTCTGCTTGATTTTCTGCTTGCGTGTGAAGTTATCACGCATAGTATTAGCCGGCGCTATTGATTCATACTTTTCATTATACTTATCAATATTTACATTTGAAACGCGTGTATCAACATGCCTTAATTGTGCCGGGCCGCGATTAGGTGCAACGCCCGGTTTTTTCTCCTTTTTAGGCGGCGCTACAAGCGGACCGTCATATGGCTTTTCCTCTGTTTTTTGAGCCTTTTTATCCTCTTTTTTGGGTGCGGCTTTCTTAGGCGCCTCTTGCTTTGGCTCCGCTTTTTCAGTCTTATCGGTTTTTGCCGGTTTTTCGGCCTTTTTAGTCTTTTTATCCTCATCGGCTTTCTTATCGACGGTCTTTTTAGCAGGCTTCGCCTCTTCCTTTGCCTCTTCATCCTTTTTCTCAGCCGAGAGAGCCGCCGCCTTTAACTGCTCTAAAATCGCCATTTGGTCAGCGAGCTTTTTATCCCTCGCCTGAGCGCGACGCTTTGCCGCTTCGGCACGGCTTTGCTCGCCCGTTGCGAAGTATTCCTCAAAGCTCTTTACTTCGTTTGCCTTTGTGAGCGTATCAAAAAACAGAGCCGTTTCCTCACTGCTTAAAGACGCACCGGTCTTTTTCTCCTCACCGGTTACATCCTTTATGATAGCTACAACTTCCTTTGAAGTTATGCCGAAATCCTTAGCACATTCGCTGATTTTATATTTATTTGTCATTAAATTACCTCCCTGACAGATGACAGATGTCAGACATCAGATGTCAGATATGAAACAATCGGCTTACAGAAAGAATTATTTGTTACCGCAACTACCGCGCACCTTTTGCCCGTGGCGTTTGACAGCTCGGTAATATTCATATCTTTAAGCTCAAATGCTCTGACCGAAAATCTGTTACTGTAAAACAAAATCTCTTTGCGGCTTTTCGCCGAAATATCGGAAGCAAAAAAAACGCCTTTCGCCTTACCTGCGCGCACTGCCGATACAGTGCTTTCAAAGCCGTAGCAAAGCGAGCCGGATTTTGCCGCAAATCCCAAAAGAGCAATTATCTTATTCTTCAAGATTTTCACACTCTCTTTTAAGATTTTCATATACCTCTTTGCTCACCTGTGTATCAAGCGCACGGCTGAGCGCTCCCGCCTTTTGCGCCTTTTCGATACAGGCTGTATCGCGGCAGATATATGCGCCTCTGCCATTGAGCTTACTTGAAGCAGAGCCCACAATTTCACCCTCGGGAGTTTTTACAACTCTTATAAGCTCTATTTTAGGCTTCATCTGCCTGCAAGCCACGCACATTCTCATTGGTATTTTTTTTGCCAAAAAAATCTCTCCTTTATTCGCCGAAAAATCCGCTTTCGGGATGAATATCTATCTTCCAGCCCGTAAGGTTGGCGGCAAGGCGAACATTCTGCCCCTTATTGCCGATAGCGAGGGATAACTGCGCCTCCGGCACGCTTACCTTACATTTCTTTTCCTCGGGGTCGAGTATCTCAACTGATACAACCTTTGCGGGAGATAATGCACCGCCCACAAATTCCACCGGGTCCTCACTGTACTTGATAATATCAATCTTCTCACCGGCGAGCTCTTCTACAATATTATTTACGCGCGCACCCTTGGGACCTATGCAGGCGCCTATCGGGTCAATTTCCGGATTTTCGGAATAAACCGCTATCTTTGTGCGAGAGCCTGCCTGACGGGCAATACCCTTGATTTCAATAGTGCCGTCAAATATCTCGGGAACTTCTGTTTCAAAAAGTCTTTTAACAAGACCGGGATGTGTACGGGAAAGCATTATGCGCGGACCGCGCTCTGTTTCCTTAACATTAACAACATAAACCTTTATATGATCGCCCTCGTGAAGCTCCTCATCCGGCACCTGCTCGATTTTCGGAAGCGTTGCCTCGTTATGACCGATAGTGAGTATCGCGTTGCCGGTTTTGGGGTCTATCCTCTCTACAAGCGCGGTTACAAGCTCACGGTTCTTGCTCTGGAAATCGGCGAGAAGCTGATCCTTTTCTGCCGCGCGAACGCCCTGGCGGAAATTGTTTTTAGAATTCTGCGCCACAATTCTGCCGAATTTCTTGGGGTCTATTTTAATTTTAACAAATCCCTCTTTAAGCGACTTTGAATCTATCTTCTTCGCTTCCTCTTCGGAAATCTGAGTGTAGGGGTTTTCAACCTCTTTTACTATCTCCTTGCGGGCGAACACCTCGAACACCTCGTTCTCGGTATCGATATCGCAAACAACTATATCGTTGCCGCCGTAATCCTTACGGCAGGCGACGGTAATCGCCTCGGCAATCTTTTGGGCGATATACTCGCGCGGAATACCGCGCTCCTGCTCCATAAGGCGCAGAGCCTCAAAAAACTCCTTCATATCCTTTTTTTCTTTTGCTGTAATCCTTTTAGCCATTTTCTTTTTTACCCTCCGAAAATCAATATTCCGATTTTATATATGCTTTTGATATTTTTGACTGCTCTAACATAATCTCACCTTCATCGGTTAAAAGCAGTAATTTACCGTCCTCCACTTGCAGTGTTCCGCTGAATTCCTTTTTGCCGGATATTGCGCTGAACAGCTTCACCGTAACCGTTTTACCTACCGAAGCCGAAAAGTGCCATTCCCTTGTAAGCTCCCTTTCGATACCCGGTGAGCAAACCTCTAAATAATACTGTTTATCTATCGGGTCCGCTTCGTCAATAATAGGGTCAATCGCGCGGGAAACATCCGCACAATCATCGATACCCACACCGTCCTCCTTATCGATATAAACCCTCAGATAGTAGGAAGCGCCCTCTTTTACGAAGCGAACATCCCAAAGGGTTATACCGAGGCTTTTAACAGTAGGCTCAATTAAATTATAAACCGTATCCGCAACCTTTGCCATAAATACCTCCGTCATTATAACAAAGGTGAGTGGGAAACCCACTCACCTTTCTGAAAACTAATCTTACAATGGTATTATAACACATAATATCATAAAATCAAGTGTTTTTTTAATCTTCTCCACTATAATTTGAAGATGAATCCTCAATCCTCACCTTCATAGGAATTTACAAACACCCTTACATACGCTTCGGCGGTTATAACCTCATCACGCTTCGGGTCCTGCCTTAACACAATGCCCGGCTTTGAATCGGAATCATACTCATCTATTATCTCGATATTGTTATAAAGCAGACCGAGCTTTAAAAGCTCTATTCTTGCCTGGTCTTCGGTAAGACCGGAAAGATCCGGCATTTTCATATCCTTAGCTCCGAGGCTTATGGTGATTTCAACCACACTGTCATGCTCGGCGGACTGACCGCCTGCGATAGACTGGGCGCATATCTGACCTCTTTGGTATATATTTGAATACTCTTTTCCTTTAAGCACGAGCTTTATATGCTCGCAATCCTCTGAATCCTCTACTTCGGCATAATATTTACCGCGAAGGTCCGGCACGGTATAAAGGATTTTGGATTCAAGAGCATCGGAATCCACATCGCCTATTGAAGCGGTTTCCGGTATAGAGGGAGCTTCATAGTTACTGAGCCCGTCATTCTTTTTAAAGA
>CADBOD010000120.1 GCA_902796165.1 Oscillospiraceae bacterium
ACCGTATTTATTCATCTTTATTTCCGGGTCAAGTGCCATTACATACTTTACGAAGTCAAGGTCGCCAAACGGTACCCGCGCTTCGAGAGAGTTTACCGAAATACAACGGTCGGCACGCAAAACATCATACATATGAAGTTCTTTTACTCGCTTTTGGGATTCTCTTTGAAACTCGTCGGCGTTTGGCGCAAAATCAGTATATTTATATCCGAACAGTTCATCGGATATTTCACCTGTAAGTAGTACTCGTATGTCGGTTTTTTCGTGAATTGCTTTACACACAAGATACATACCCATACTAGCGCGGACAGTGGTAATATCATAAGTGCCGAGCAGATGTATTACTTTTTCAAGCGAAGAAATAACCTCGTCCGGTGTCATATAAACCTCGGTGTGGTCTGCGCCTATGAAATCCGCGACCTGACGGGCATATTTAAGGTCGATGGCGTCCTCGCTCATACCTATTGCAAAGGTCTTTATAGGATTTTTGCTTTCCATTGCCGCAATCGCGCAAACAAGAGATGAATCAAGACCGCCCGAAAGCAAGAAGCCCACCTTCGCATCCGCTATAAGCCGCTTTTTCACGCCTTTGACAAGTTTTTCTCTGATGTTTTTGCAGGCGATTTCAATGCCGTCGTCACAAATGCTGTCCGCTCTCGATATATCGTTGTAGCAAATAAACTTGCCGTCTTTATAGTAATGTCCCGGCGGAAACGGCATTATCTTTTCACAAATTTCCACAAGATTTTTGGGCTCGCTTGCAAAGATTATCGTGCCGTTTTTGTCATATCCGAAGTATAGCGGTCTGATACCGATCGGATCGCGTGCGGCAAGCCATTCATTCGTTCTTCCGTCGTATATAATGCAGGCAAACTCGGCATCCAACATACCGAACATATCGGTACCGTATTCAAAATACATAGGCAGTATTATTTCACAGTCACTATCGCTTTTGAATTCATACCCTTTTTCTATAAGCTTACGCTTTTGCTCGGCAAAGCCGTATAGCTCCCCGTTACAAACGGCTACGCAACCGTTCATAATGAACGGTTGCATACCTTCTTCGTGGAGTCCCATAATGGAAAGCCGGTGAAAACCTAAAACTCCGCCTTTTACATTTATTATTCTGCTGTCGTCAGGTCCGCGAGACTTAGTCTCGGCGAACCCTTTTTCAAATGCGGCTCTGTCTGTGACTTCACCGCAATAACCTATAACTGAACACATTATGTATCACTCCACATCCTGAAGCGCGTCGTAACCCTCTTCGCCCGTGCGCACTTTTACGGCGTTTTCCACATCGTAAACAAAAATCTTGCCGTCACCGATATGCCCGGTGTAAAGCACCTTCTTTGCAGTTTCTATAACGCTTCTGACCGGCACCTTGCTTACAACGATATCCACCTGAATTTTAGGCAGCAGATTTGCCTCAACCTGAACGCCGCGATAGTATTCGGGCTGACCTTTTTGCACTCCGCAACCTAATACATGTGATACCGTCATACCCGTAATGCCTATATCCATCATGGCGTTTTTGAGCGCTTCAAAGCGCGGTTCTTTACAGATGATTTCTATCTTTGTAAGCTTCGGCACACTTTCATCAAACGCAAGTAATTTTTTCACCGGAATCGCTTCCGCAGGGGGTGTATCCCCCGTTACCGCCACAGCGTTTTCATAACCGTAATCAATACTTTCAACTGCCGGAACAAAATCGGCGTATGCGCTCGGAAGTCCGTGTTCGGTTTTGTCAAGACCCTTGATCTCTTCTTCCTCCGATACGCGCAGACCTATCGTTCTTTTAATGATAAGAAATGTCGCAGTCATCATAATGGCGGTCCACAAAAGAATAACAGTAATACCAAGTAACTGAACGCCTAAAAGGCGGAAACTGCCGGTATAAAGAAGTCCTTTAAGTCCTGCAGGGGCGACAGGGTTTGCCAACAGACCGACGGCAACCGTACCCCAAACACCGTTCGCAAGGTGAACACCTACAGCTCCGACGGGATCGTCTATGTGAAGTTTAATATCAAGAAGCTCCACCACAAATACAACCAAAAATCCCGAAACAATGCCGACAACGGTTGAACCTACGGCATCGAGAGCATCACATCCGGCAGTGATTCCGACAAGGCCGGCAAGTGAAGCGTTTATGCACATAGAAACATCCGGCTTGCCGTTTTTAATCCAGGTAAAAATCATCGTTACACAAGTGGCAACCGCAGGGGCTATCGTAGTAGTAACAAAGATTGAGGCAAGGGAATTATTATCCCAAGCGGCTGCACCGTTAAAGCCATACCAGCCAAACCAAAGAATAAAGCAACCGAGTGCGCCGAGGGTAACCGAGTGACCGGGGATAGCGTTTACCTTTTTTACCTTTTTGTTTTCACCCTTTATGTATTTTCCGAGGCGGGGTCCTACCATAACGGCACCGATAAGTGCCGTAATTCCGCCTACAGAGTGTATCGCGGCGCTTCCTGCGAAATCGTGGAAGCCAAGATTTACAAGCCAGCCTTTGCTATTCCACACCCAACCTGCTTCAATCGGGTAAACGAAAAGCGAAATTACGCCTGAATAGATACAGTAGGAAATAAACTTTGTTCTTTCCGCCATAGCGCCGGAAACTATTGTTGCCGCCGTTGCGCAGAAAACAAGGTTGAATACGAATGACGGTGCATTGCCGCTTTTAAGGAAGCCGCCAAAATCGGTTAAAATCTTAAAATTCGGAACACCCACAACTCCGAAAACATAATCTTCCGCCATCATAAGAGAAAAACCGAGAATAACGAAAACAACCGTTCCGATACAAAAGTCCATCAGGTTTTTCATTATGATGTTTCCGGCGTTTTTAGCTCTTGTAAATCCGGTTTCCACCATAGCAAAGCCTGCCTGCATAAAGAATACAAGCGCCGCGCCGATGAGAAACCAGACACCGAAAACTTCGCTCGTGGCGGTTTCTTTTATGAGTTTTATTATTTCTTCCGTAACCATTTATATCATCCTTTTTACTTTACACTGAAGAGAATATCCGCATAGGAGGGATACGGCCAATAAGATTTTGCGGTAAGCGTTTCCGCCGTGTCGGCCGCAAGCCGCAGCTCGCACATTTTAGGCAAAACACTATCTCTTATCATTTCGGATTCCTCAATGATAT
>CADBOD010000121.1 GCA_902796165.1 Oscillospiraceae bacterium
GCGGATGGATCAAAGGCATCATTGGGCTTCCCGCCAACCTGTTTTACGGTACGGGTATCCCGGCGTGCATTATCGTTATAGACAAAGAAGACGCTGACGACCGCAAAGGGATCTTTATGATCGACGCCAGCCGTGACTTTGTAAAGGACGGAAACAAAAACCGACTGCGTGAGCGCGATATTTATAAAATCGTTACCACTTTCAACGAGCAGATCACGGATGATCCGCACTATGCCCGCTTTGTGCCGAAAGATGAGATCGTCAAGAAAAACAATTATAACCTGAACATTTCCCGCTACATAGATTCCGGTATTACCGAAGATCTACAGGATATCGACGCCCATCTGAACGGCGGTATTCCAATGAACGACGTGGACAATCTGACCGTTTACTGGAACGTCTTCGGGAACCTCAAAAGTAAACTGTTTTCCGTTTTGCGCGATGGCTATTATAAACTGAATGTCGAAAAAGAGAATATCCGCACGACGATTTACGATGATGCGGAGTTTTCGTCGTACGCTGATAAAATCGACGAAGCGTTTACCGTTTGGCGCGACGAGGTGGATCACACGCTTCGCAGCATCAATTCCGATGTTAATGCAAAAGAACTGATCGTTTCGCTTGCTGAAAAGATCCTGACAGCGTTTGAAGGAGTCGAACTCATCGACAAATATGACGTCTATCAGGTTCTCCTTGCCTATTGGCAGGAAGTGATGTCCGACGACGTGTATCTGCTGATCCACGACGGTTATCTTGCCGGTCGTGAACTCAGTTATGAGTATGTTGTTAAAACCGAGAAAAAGGGAGAGGAAACGATTACAACCGTTACCGACAAAGTGAAGAGTTGGGACGGCAAACTGATCCCGAAGACAATACTTACGTCCGAGTATTTCTCCGAAGAAAAGAAAGCTATTGACGATATATCCGTTATCATTTCCGATTTGCAGTCGCAAGCGGATGAGTTCGTCGAAGAACAAAGTGGTGAAGACGGCTTGCTCAGCGATTGTTTTAATGAAAAGAACAACCTGGATCAAAAGCAAATAAAAGATAAACTGAAAAATCTAAAAGCAGAGGATTTCGACGGAGACGACTGTAAACAACTGAAAGAATATACCGATTTACTTGCAAAAATAAAAGAACATAATAAAACGCTTAAAGAACTTTCTGCATTACTTGAACAACATTTGAAATTAAAGTATGCCGTCTTGGATGAAGAGGAAATAAAGGAACTGCTTGTTAACAAGAAATGGTATTACAGCATTTATGACGGGATCGATGCGCTTTATACCGCTATTTCGCACAATCTTTCCGCTTGCATTACCGAACTTGCCGAGCGTTACGAAAGCACACTTCCGGGACTGGAAAAAGAAGTGGCGGATTATGAGGCAAAAGTAAAAGCGCATTTGAAACAAATGGGGTTTGTATGGTGAAAAAAACTACGGTGCATTATATCGCCTATATGGATATTTTAGGATACAAGAACTATTTAAAAACAAATCCTGAAAAAACGGAGCAATATTTAAATACTATTTTGGATGCCGTTGATCGAGTAAAGGGAAACATATCGTCATTTAAAACTGTTGCCGCAGAAAAGTTCCAAATCAAAGGCGAACTTAAATTAAAGGTTTTTTCGGATAACATTTTGCTTTGTCTTCCTGTAAAAAGAGGAAATGATGAAGTTAGGCGCGCAATTGCTTTTTTGCTATCGGTGGCGTTAATTCAAAGAGGTCTTGTACTTCAGCATGGGTTGATAGTTCGCGGAGGTATTACCACTGGCAAATTGTTTATTAATGATGACATCGTCTTTGGACAGGGACTGGTTGATGCTGTCGAGCTGGAAAAATCGGCCGAATATCCCTGTGTTATAGTTTCGCCTGAAACACAGAAGTATTTATTTGGCTTGCGCCATGATGTTGCAGATTCATATCAAAGAATAAAAGAAATTGTAGAAAAAGAATACCATCAGCAACAGATTTCTGAAGATGAAAAGACTTTTTTGAATGAAAATTTGGGTTATGTAACAAAGGAAGTATACTACTTAAATTCATTTAAACAGTTGATACGCCAGTATGATAATGAAAATGCTTTTATTAACTATTTGTTTGATTTTTCCATATCCACAATTCTAGGATATAGGTTTGCAGAATATGTCGGTAAAGCGGCGACAAGAGATCCGGAAAAGTATAAAGGAATTGTTGAAACGCATGAAAACTATTTTGATATATTATTAGCACATAAGGATTTTTTGATTAAAAATATAAAAGATTATTGCAATTATGACGGCATAGATAAAAATGATCAAAATGCGATTCAACAGCGTGAGAAAATCATAAAAAAGTGCGTGTGGTTGTTGCGGTATCACATAAGCATGTGTTCAGAGTGCGGATTCAAAATGGGTTTATTTGTTCATAAATTCAGTTGTGATAAAGATGTTTTGAGGTTAATTGTCAGAGTGTTGAATTGATTGTAGAAAGGTGTATTAGCGGTGAGAATAGAAAAAAACAAGCCGTTGCCAAACCATACAAAGCTCAATTATGATGAATGTTGTGCAAAGTTGATCCTGGAAGAATTATTTCCGAAACGGTATCACAAATTAGCCCTTTCTGATAAGCCTGATCTGCAGGGCGAAGAAGTAGGGATAGAAGTCACAATAGCAAATAATCAAAAAATGGAGGAAGCGCGGAATAATCAGACAGAAACATTCGTGCTCGCCTTATGGTGGAAGAAGGTGAAGAAGATTGAAACAAGGTTATAAACAAACGGATATAGGTTTGATCCCGGAAGATTGGGATGCTGTACCATTGCTTTCAAAATGTGACTTATTGAATGGACTTACATACACGCCAGATGATGTCGTAAATAATGGTTTGCTGGTATTAAGATCATCCAATATTCAGCACAGCAAGCTTGTTTTTTTAGATAATGTCTTTGTTAACTTAACGGTTGATAAAAAGCAGTTGGTTAAGAAAAACGATATCATTATATGTGTTAGAAATGGCAGCGCAAATCTAATTGGCAAGTGCGCAAAAGCAGAAAAGGATTATAATGCAACATTCGGCGCATTTATGGCAGTTTTACGAGGCGTTAACAATGATTATATCTATCAAATTTTGCAGCAAGGGACGATTCAGAAACTCATAAATAAAAATAGTGATTCAACCATTAACCAAATAACGAATGGTGACTTTAAAAGTATAAAAATCTTGTTTCCCGTACATAAAAATGAGCGAAGCCGGATTGCCGAGGTGCTTTCGGATGTGGACGAGCTGATTGCGTCACTTGAAAAACTGATCGAAAAGAAAAAAGCCCTCAAACAGGGCGTCATGCAGGAACTTCTCACCGGCAAACGCCGCCTACCGGGGTTTACTGAGGAGTGGGTAGAAATCTCCTTTGAATCAATTTATAGCTATGCAAAAGAAGGCGGAACCCCAAGCACATCTAACGAATTGTATTATAAAAATGGGGATATACCCTTTATCAAGATTGAAGATTTAGCAATGAAATATATTGATACTGGTACAACTTATATTACTAATGAAGGCATTGAACATTCAAGTGCTTGGATTATTCCGGCCAACAGTGCCATTCTTTCAAACGGCGCAACAATTGGAGAAGTATCAATTAACAGAATTCCCGTAGCAACCAAACAAGGAATTCTTGGAATCATTCCCGATGTGAGTATTGACATTGAATTTTTGTATTATCTTTTCTCTACAACCCGTTTCCGAGACGATGTGAAAAGAATAACAACGCATGGGACAATGGATTGTGCATATTTGAAAGATCTAAATACTATTAGATTGTTTATTCCTTCTGATAAGAACGAGCAAATTAAAATATCATCAATCTTGTCAGACATTGATAATGAAATCGTGGCAAAAGAAAGAGAATTGCAAAAATACAGAAGACTCAAATCCGGTATGATGAGCGAACTGCTCACCGGTAGGATTCGATTGGTGTAAAGGAAGGTTAAAATGGTAAAAGAATTATTTCATTATTGCTCAAACGATAAATGCTTTAAGATATTATCCTCCAAAACAATACGTCTTAGTGATATACAAA
>CADBOD010000122.1 GCA_902796165.1 Oscillospiraceae bacterium
ATGCAGAAAAGTGCATAAGCTGCGGTGCTTGCGCGGCAGGTTGTCCTGTTGAGGCTATCTCAGAAGGCTAATAACTACATACAAAGACGCCCTGACCAAAAGGTCAGGGCATCTTTTTAAGTAATAGGTAATAAGTAATAGGTAATAAGTGGGGGTGAGATGAGTTATTCATACACCTCTTACCTATTACTTATTACCTATTACCTTAATTTATCGTTCCTCCGCCCAACACCTCGTTATCCCGGTAAAGCACCACCGCTTGCCCGGGTGTTGCCGCACGAGTAGGCTCGGAAAATTCTAAGTGTACGGTTTTTTCTCCCGTTGGTATCACCGTTGCCGCTTTAAGCGCACCGCGGTATCTTACTGCCGCAAGGCAATTTACAGGCTCACTCGGCACTTCGCCGGATATCCAGTTGAAATCCGAAGCGTCAAGCGAGCGCACAAATAATTCCTCATTTTTGCATAGCACAACACGGTTGTTTTCTTTGTCTATTTTCCCAACATATGCCGGCGCGCCGAGGGCAATTCCAAGCCCCTTGCGCTGACCTATCGTATAGTTTATTATGCCCTTGTGCTTGCCTAAAACATTGCCGTTTGTATCCACAAAGTCGCCCTCGGGATAAACTCTCCCTGTGCTTCTCTTTATGAAAGCCGCATAGTCGCCGTCAGGTATAAAGCAAATGTCCTGGCTTTCCGCCTTGTCCGATACGCAAAGGCCTTGACGCTGAGCAATGTCCCTCGTTTCATCCTTTGTAAGACTGCCAAGCGGCAGAAGAATGTGGGATAAAAGCTCTTGGGTCAGGGAATATAAAACATAGCTTTGGTCCTTGCTCTCGTCAACTGCTTTAAACAGATGAAATTTTCCGTCCTTTTCCTTTATCTGAGCGTAATGACCGGTAACAATATAATCACATCCGAGAGCGCGCGCCTTATCGTAAAGCGCCGCAAATTTCAGGTGGCGGTTGCACTCTATGCAGGGGTTAGGTGTCGCACCGGATTCATAATCCGATATAAACTTGGAAATAACCTTCTCCTTAAAGTCCGCTTTGAGATTAAAGGTGTAATGCGGTATTGAAAGCGACCTTGCAACACTTTTTGCATCCAGCACATCATCGAGCGAGCAACAACTCTTTTCACTCAATTCAACCTCGTTTTCATAGAGCTTCATAGTTGCCCCTATGCAGTCATATCCGTCCCTTTTCACAAGATACGCCGCTACGGAAGAATCAACTCCTCCACTCATTGCAATAAGCGCTTTCATATATATCGCCACCTCCTTTTTAAAAATGCGCTATGAAAACATAGCGCACTCAACCTCTTATTTTTTGCGAAAAGCATAAATTTTAATTATTACATAGGTTATAGGCCCACCTGCTGCCGCGGCAATAGCCGTAGCCCAAAACTGATGTAAATGCCAAGTGTTTATTGTGATAAAAGTTACAAGATAAAAAATTATAAAATTCGGAATGTATGAAACAATAAAACGAAGATAGCTTTTCCCGCTTGGTTTGCTTTTGAAAATAACCTTGCAGCTGAGCAGATAAGCAATACTCAGCGCCGATGCATACCCGAGAACCGCCGCAAGATTGCCGCGACCCACAATCGGTATCAGCGAAAACATCCAGGAAAAGAACGAATCGTTAAATGTGTTTACAAGACCGAGAGCACAAAATTCAATAAAGCCTTTGCTTAAAAAGGTTTTTTTAAGCGTCCTTAAAAACTCCGTACTTTCACCGCCCTTTTACTGTTCTGTCAGCTATTATACCAAATATTTTGATAAAAAGCAAGTTGATGTTGACTTTTGGGGTGATTTAGGATAAAATTAACAGGCACGAAAAATTATGTTTCCGTAGCTCAGCTGGATAGAGCGACCGCCTCCTAAGCGGTAGGTCGGAGGTTCGAATCCTCTCGGGAACGCCAAAAAATCTCGTTCTTTTGAACGAGATTTTTTTATCCGTTACGGCAAACCGCCCTTTTCGAATCCCTGCTCGTATAAAGAAAAAAACGGACACCGCAAAAGCGGTATCCGTTTTTTGGTGACCCGGACGGGATTCGCTACGGCGCTGTCGCACCTACACGCCCACGGGCTTTGCAACCGTCCACCGGAAGGTTGCAATTTGCCTTACGGCAACCGCCCTTTTCGAATCCCGTCGTTTCTTGCAAAACTAAAAAAGAAGAGCCATACCTACGGTATAACTCTTCTTTTTTGGTGACCC
>CADBOD010000123.1 GCA_902796165.1 Oscillospiraceae bacterium
CGAACCTACGAATGCAGCAGTCAAAGTGCTGTGTCTTACCGCTTGACGACACCCCAATATTTTTAAATTTTTTCGCTTTAAAAGCGATAATAAGAAAGATGAATAATGAATATTGAATATTCCAGAAATGCCGCACAGGTCAATTCCCCTACTCGATATTCATTATTCACGCTTCCGAACCGCTATGTGCGGTAATTGTGGGGTGGAAGATGGGACTCGAACCCACGGTCTCCGGTGCCACAAACCGGCGCTTTAACCAACTAAGCTACATCCACCGTAACACAAAGTTTATTATACCACAAACACGCATTTTGTCAAGAAAATTTTATATAATTAAAATTAAATTCAGAGTTTTATTATTCACAGAGGAATTGATGAATACTTAATAATGAATAATACAAAATAAAAATCCTACCACTTTCGTGATAGGATTTTTGTTTTGGTGCCGGAAGCGGGACTTGAACCCGCACCCTGTTGCCAGGACCAGATTTTGAGTCTGGCACGTCTGCCAATTCCATCATTCCGGCAAAGTTCTGTCGGTCATTATACAACATTTTCTTAATAAAATCAAGAGTAATTTGCCATAAAAACATAATATTTAATTTTTTTATTGTATTTTTCCTTTTTCAATGATATAATTACATAAATTATTTGTGCTTGGAGGGTCTGCTTTGGCTGAAAAGATAATTATTACAAGTGACAGTACAACTGATCTTAGTCCTGAGTTGATAGAAAGGTATGGCATCAAAACTCTTCCTATGGGTATTACTCTCGGAGGAAATACCTATCGTGACGGTATTGATATTAAGCCTGACGATATTTATGAACATCAAAGAAAGTTTGGCGAGTTGCCGAAAACTGCCGCAACAAATGTTGAGGAGTGCTTGGAATTTTTCAAACCGTTAGTTGATGAGGGGTACTCTATTGTTCACTTTACAATAAGCTCTGAAATGTCATCTACATTCAATAATGCTTGTATCGCCGCAGACGAATTTGAAAATGTTTATGTTGTTGATACAAGGAACTTATCTACCGGCGGTGGTCTTTTGTTGCTCGCCGCGTGTGATATGGTAAAAGAAGGGAAGTCTGCGTTTGAAATAGCCGGTATGTGCCGTGACTTAGCGAGCAGAGTAGATGCTTCTTTTGTTATCGACAGCCTTGAATATCTTTATAAAGGCGGCAGATGTTCAGCTCTTTCAATGATGGGTGCGAACCTGCTTAAATTAAAGCCTTGTATTGAAGTTAAAGGCGGCGCTATGGGCGTTGGCAAAAAATATCGTGGCAAGTTCGGCGAGGTTTTAAAGCAATACGCTGAGGATCGCCTTGAAAATAAGGATGATTTAGTTCCTACACGCGTATTTATAACGCATGCGGGATGTGAGCAATCGGTGGTTGATAGCATTGTTGACCTTGTAAAATCAAAGGGTATTTTTGATGAGGTTTTTGTCACACGCGCAGGATGCACGGTATCCTCTCACTGCGGAGCTAACACACTTGGCGTTCTCTTTATAAGAAAAAGTGAAGTTGTGTAACCTAAAATTAGTTTTTACATAGTATAAAGCAGGGGCTTTTGCAGGATCCTGCTTTTTCGGCGGTAGCAGGTTGCTATCTTTAAGGTACCGAATGTTGCCCCATAAATATAAAGGCTCTCTCCGAAAGGAGAGAGCTGATTTCATTATATTATTTTCCGATTATATCGTTCATATCATAAAGTCCCGGGGTTGCGGTTGATAAAAACCTTGCGGCCGCTATTGCACCCGAAGCAAAAACACCCTTTGACTGTGCACTGTGCGAAAGCGTTATAACCTCTTCGTGACCTGCAAAAATCACCTCGTGCTCTCCGACTATCGTGCCGCCTCTAACAGAGTGTATGCCTATTTCGTTTTTTGGCCTTGCAAGGCGTTTTGAGTGCCTGTCATACTCGTAACTGTATGTGTCCTCAAAAACCAAATTGATGGCATTTGCAAGCATTATGGCAGTGCCGGACGGTGCATCGAGCTTTTTATTATGATGCTTTTCAACAATTTCAATATCAAAATCGCCGCCCAAAATATCAGCGGCACGCTTTGCAAGTGAACACAAAACATTTATACCGAGTGACATATTTGCGGTAAAGAATACCGGGATTTTTTTTGCCGCATCTTTGATTTTTTCAATTTCTTTATCACCAAAACCGGTTGTGGCAACTAATATAGGTGTTTTTTTTGATAATGCGAATTCAAGTAAATTATCAAGAACGCTGATGTTTGAAAAATCTACAATTACATCCGGCTTTACGGTAACCTTATCAAAGCTTTTAAAAACGGGGAATTCCATAGCTTTCGGAAAGGCATCAACACCGGCGACAATCTCTATATCGTCACATTCCTTTGCAAGATTAACGATTGCGTTTCCCATTTTTCCGCAACATCCGGAAAGAAGTATTTTTATCATTTTTTCACATCCTGTAATTTTTACAATTTATAACCGCACTCAATCAACTTTAATTTCAAATTTTCCTTTGCACTTTCGTTCATCTTGTAAAGCGGCAACCTGCAAGGACCAGCATTAAGGCCTAAAATATTCATAGCTTCTTTTATCGGTATAGGGTTTACATCGCTGAAAAGCGCATTCATAAGACCGGTATATTTCAGTTGCGCCTTTGCCGCTTTTTCAGTATTACCGTTCAAGCAATCTTCGCAAATAGTATGCATTGCCTTTGGGGCTATATTTGATAAAACCGAAATAACTCCGATGCCTCCGAGTGACATTATCGGAACGGTCTGGTCATCATTGCCGGAGTATATATCTAAATCATCACCGCACAGATACTTTGTTTGGGCAATAGAAGATAAATCGCCGTTGGCTTCCTTTGTTGCAACTATATTAGGGTGAAGCGATAGTTCTTTATAAGTTTCCGGCTTTATGGCAACACCTGTGCGCGAAGGAACATTATAAAGAATAATAGGTCTGTCAACACGGTCGGCTATGTAATTATAGTGTGCTATAAGTCCTGCCTGAGAGGTTTTGTTATAATAAGGCGTAACCATCAAAAAAGCATCGGCGCCAACATCTCTCGCATCGTTGCAGAGCTCAACGGAATACACTGTATCGTTACTGCCTGTTCCTGCGATAATCGGCACTCTGCCGCAGGCAGCATTTGCCGCAACTTCAATAACACGCAAATGCTCATCGTATCTGAGCGTTGATTTTTCGCCGGTAGTGCCGCAAATAACAAGCGCATCAACGCCGCCTGCTATTTGCTCCTCAACGAGTGTTTTGAGTCTGTTGAAATTGACACTGAAATCCTCATTCATAGGGGTAATAAGTGCAGTACCAACTCCGGTAAAAACGCGCTTTTTCATAAAAACACCTCAAATAAATTAGTCCATATAACCCTTAGCGCAGAGTAGCTCAGCAAGTAAAACTCCGCCGCCTGCCGCACCGCGAAGGGTATTATGAGAAAGACAAACAAACTTATAATCATACTGACTATCCTCGCGCAGTCTTCCAATGCTTACAGCCATTCCGCCTTCAAGATTGCGGTTTAGTTTTGTTTGCGGCATATCATCCTGCTCAAAGTAATTCAAAAATTGCTTTGGTGCGTGTGGGAGGTCAAGCTCCTGCGGAACGCCGGAGAAATTCTTCCAAACCTCCAAAATCTGCTCCTTTGAAGGTTTGTTTTTAAACGAAACAAAAACCGCCGCCATATGACCGTCAGATACAGGAACTCTAAGACATTGAGCGGTAAATTTCGGCTCACCTGCAAGGGCTATATGGTCGCCTTCGATTTTGCCCCATATTTTAAGCGGTTCGCGTTCGCTTTTTTCCTCTTCACCGCCAATATAGGGAATTACATTATCAAGTATTTCCGGCCAGCGTTCAAAGGTTTTTCCTGCGCCTGAAATCGCCTGATATGTACAAACCAAGCATTTATCAACGCCAAATTTACTATCAAGCGGGAAAAGGGCAGGAACATAGCTTTGAAGTGAGCAGTTTGATTTAACGGCAATAAAGCCGCGCTTAGTGCCAAGGCGCTTTCTCTGCGCCGGTATAATATCAATATGCTCGGGATTAAGCTCCGGAATTACCATCGGTACATCCGGCGTAAATCTGTTTGCACTGTTATTTGAAACTACCGGACACTCGTGTTTAGCGTAAGCCTCTTCAAGAGCCAAAATATCCGGTTTTTTCATATCAACGGCGCAGAACACAAAATCCACAAGCGAGCAGATTTTATCAATATCAGCCGTAGCGTCATATATAATTAAATTCCTTAAATTATCGGGAATGGGATCCTTCATAGCCCAACGGGATTCTACCGCCTCACCGTATTTTTTACCGGCGCTTCTGCTGCTTGCAGCGAGTGCAGTTACCTTAAACCACGGATGGTCGGAAAGTAAAAGAGCAAAGCGCTGACCTACCATACCGGTAGCGCCGATTATTCCGACATTATAAGTTTTCATACAAAAAGCCTCCAAAAAAGAAAAAATAATGTTGATATAAATAATGTTTTGCAATATAATATCCTTGTAAATAATATCATTGCAGGTTTATTTTGTCAAACTATTTTATGCCTTTTTTCAGGCTTATATAACATAAATTTGAGAAACGAATGGGGAAAAATGAAAAAAAGCGATTTTTATTATGATTTACCGGAAGAGCTAATAGCTCAAACGCCGGTCTATCCGAGAGACAGTTCGAGACTGATGGTTTTGTCGAAAGCTACCGGCGAGGTTGAACATAGGCGTTTTAATAATCTTACCGAATATTTAAAACCGGGGGATTGTTTAGTACTCAATGATACTCGCGTTTTACCTGCTCGTATTTACGGTACTGCCACCGATACCGGCGCGGTAGTTGAATTTTTACTGCTTAAACAACATAATATGCTCACTTGGGAAACACTGGCAGGTCCCGGTAAAAAAGCAAAAACAGGTCGTGAGTTTAAGTTTTCAGATAAGCTATCGGCTGTTGTGAGAGAAGTTTTGCCGGATGGTAACAGAATAATAGAGTTTTCCTGCGACGGTGAGTTTTTTTCAGTTCTCGATGAGGTCGGACAAATGCCTTTGCCACCATACATAAAAGAAAAATTAAGCGATAAGGAAAGATATCAGACCGTATATTCAAGAGAGCTTGGCTCGGCGGCAGCTCCTACCGCAGGTTTGCATTTCACACCGGAAATGCTTGAAAAAATTAAAAATATGGGTGTAAAAATCGCCTATGTAACTTTACATGTCGGACTTGGCACATTCAGACCTGTTAAGGTTGA
>CADBOD010000124.1 GCA_902796165.1 Oscillospiraceae bacterium
CGCTATTTGCTCTTATTATGATTTTATTAAGAGAACAAATGTATATAAACATTTTTGCAAGCGTTGTATATGTATTTATAATTTTTATAAATATGTTGCGTTTCAGCAAGCAGAAGTCAAGAATATAAGTTAAAAACGCCCAAATCGTCCATAGGACAATTTAGGCGTTTTCCATATGCATTTTACTATCAATCCTCTATTGCAAACACCACATTTTCTATCGCGCATATATCCTTAACCGTAAGGTTGCCGCGACGCTCAATTACAACATTAAGACCGATATTACCGCTTTTTTCACTTCTCGGCGGCATTGTACGAATTGAAAACTCACTGTCAATCAGTGCGGATATATCATCCATAACCTGATTTGTTTTATACATATCCCCTACTTCTACATAGAAAACCTGCGCAAGCCTTTTTCTGCGTTCAAACTTTGAAAACAGTGTTATGGTTATCAGGAAAAGCGCCACGCTTATAAGCGCACCTGTGATAAACCCATAACCTACCGCAACACCTATAACGCCGGTCGTCCAAATACCTGCGGCGGTTGTAAGCCCTGTTATAACATTATTGCTTTTAAGAATAATCATTCCTGCACCCAAAAAACCTATTCCGGAAATAACCTGAGCTGAAATACGGAAAACATCGCCCTCGTGCGAAAGAACATCGGATACAAACATACTTATCATAGATGTCATACAAGCGCCCATACAAACCAAAATATGCGTACGCATGCCGGCGGCTCTTCCGTGGCGTGAACGCTCACTTCCTATTATCGCTCCGAAAACTACGGAAATTAAGAGCTTCAACAAATCATATTTCAGCACATCCCAACTGAAAGCATGCATTATGACTGACCAATCAAGAAACACTAACTGTTTCATAACAATATCCCCCACCTAAAAGCTAAAAAATGTTCACTTTGTGAAAATCTATGCTGATATTGCCGTATATTATACTACACAGTTTACAATTTTGCAACTATTTCTAAAAACTTTGTGAAAGTATCGACAATAAGCACACTTTGTTATAAAATTAACTTATCAAATTTATATGGGAGGCTATGCATAGAGACTGATTACATAGTAAACGCGGCAGGTCTTTTCTGCGAAGATATTGCAAATATGGTAGGAAAGTATGATTATACCGTGGTTCCGCGCAAAGGACTGATGTTGATATAATAGCATCCGGCGAAGTTAAATAAGTATTCAAAAGCACCGAGAGCCGAACCGATTACAGGTTCGACTCTCTTTTTTTTATATCTTTTCTTTTTTTTCTTCTGACACGGTTAATATGCCTTTCGAAATTCCCGGAGGATATGAACTCGGAAAGGACTAACTGCTCGAACACAGGTACACTGCAAGAATAAAACCCTACTTTTCTATTGAAAACCGAAATCAGCTTTTCGGGGATTACCATATACCCTATTCTGACCGCCGGAGATATAGTCATTGAAAAAGTATTAAGATATATGACATTATCGTCACGGCTTTTTGAAAAAACAGTTTCCTCGGGCTTTGAAAGAATACTGAACTCGGATTCAAAATCCTCTTCGATAATAAACCGCCCGTCCCTTGCCCAACGCAGATATTCCTGCCGTTTTGAAGCACTCGCAGTGATACCGCTTGGAAAGCTGCGGTACGGAGTTATATGAAGAACGGAAGCATCAGTAGCTTTAAGAGCCACGCTGTTTATCCCGTCAAACCCGAGTTCCAAAAGCTCGTATTTTACCCCGTTTGCTTTATAAACCGCCTCGATTTTTTCGTAAGACGGCTTTTCTGCCGCATATACGCGTTCACGCCCCAACATTTCAATTATTATTCCATACAGATACTCAGCACCTGAGCCGATTACTATTTGCTCTTCGCTGACCGTTATCCCCCTGCTTCTCGCAAGATACCCCTTAATTGCTCTTTTAAACTCAACACACCCTGTATTCGGACATTTTTGCAAAATCTCCTCACCGTATTCACTTATCACCTTACGCATAGTTTTAGCATACACAGAAAACGGAAATTCGTTATCTTTCACGGTGTTTGTGCGTATATGACCTACAAATGCGTTCTCTGCCGGTCGCTTAAAACCACCGTCCTCACTGAAACAAACATAATACCCGCTTCTCTGCTTTGAATCAACATATCCTTCATCAATAAGGAGCGAATACGCGTGTTCAACCGAAATAACGCTGATTTCCGCTTCCTCGCTCACAAGTCTTTTTGACGGTAACTTTTCACCGAATACAAGCGCCTTGTTTACTATATCGGTTCTTATTTGTTCATAAAGCTGTATATATATAGGTCTGCTGTCATCTCTGTTAACTGCATATTTCATCTGGTATTATAAAAAACTCCTTTTTTGATTATTTCAATACTACCAAAACATTATATAATAGAATTAAAATTTTTTCAAGGAGTAATTTTTATGACTGACAAAAGAGCACAACTTACAAAAAACATCTGCCTCACCGGTATTTTTATGGCGATAAATATCGTTCTGTCATCAAGTATATTTTCAATACCGGTACCCGGCGGTCACTTTTACGCCAACGATATTATAATCTGTCTTTCGGGACTGATTTTAGGGCCGTTTTATGCCTTCTGTGCAGGCGGTATAGGGGCATTCCTGGGTGATTTGTTCTTCTACCCTACCCCTATGTTCGTAACACTGGTTACAAGAAGTATTCAAGTAATTGTGATAGCTTTAGTATCGCAGTATACATTAAAGAAAAAGCCGATTTTATCCGGAATTATTGCACTAAGTATAGGAGCTGTTATAATGGTCGTCGGATATACCATAGGTAGGGCATTTATATACAGCACTGTCGAATATGCAATTCTTAAACTTCCTTATCAAATATTACAAGCTCTTGTAGGCTGTGTTATTGCACCGATTTTAGCATATAATAAGCAATTTCGTAAGATATTGAAATAAAGGAAAATATACAGTAAAAAAATGCAACCTCGGTTCAGCCGAGGTTGCATTTTTTACTGTTGAGTTGCCGCTTGATCTTCAGCACTATTTGAATTCTCCTGTGCCGCACGCTCTTTTTCAGCCTTTTCAACTACATCAGGTGAATCAAGCACTGTTCCGCCGTGCGAACAAATACCCGGCACATTATCTGATTTATACCAGCCTACCGACACCGAACCGCAGGCGTTTGTTGCAAGAAGTCCCGTTTCGTTACAGTAGTAACGCCTTACCGCATAATCGGTATGCGGAAATTCTTTTGCTTCAAGGCCGGAATTGATTTTTGACATAACCGCGCCCCACATAGTTCTGGCAATAGAGGTATTGCTGATTTTCTGTTGTTCATCAAATCCGCACCAGCACGAAGCAACATAATAAGGACTGCCGCCTACAAACCACAAGTCATTTACATTATTGGATGTACCGGTTTTGGCAAATATCTTCATATTCGGCACAAAACCTGCCGCACCCTTACCGGTACCGCTTCCGCCGTAAACTACATTTTGAAGGAGATGATTCATTACCTCCGCAGTATCCTCGCCTATCGCAACAACCGGCTCAGCCTCTCCGTTTAAAACCTCCTTGTTATGCTGGTCATAAACCGCATAATAAAGCGATGGTTTATAGAACTTTCCGCCGTTTCCGAATATGGAAAAAGCACCTGCCGATTCAAGCGTAGTGATACCGCCATTTGTACCGCCCATTCCGAGAGGAGATAAATTCACATCCTCGTTTGTAAGCGTGTTTATTCCGAGTGTTTTAGTCAAAAAGTCAAAGCTGACCTGAGGGGTCATCTCGTTTACGAGCTGAACGGGTATAGTGTTCATAGAAACTTCAAGGGCATACTGAACGGTAACATTTCCTCTGTAAGAACGGTACCAGTTTACCGGTGTCCACCCGTTGTAATTAGTGGCTTTATCATTAACCTTTGAAGAATAGTTTATAAGACCTTTTTCGATAGCAGGAGCATAGGCGGAAATCGGCTTCATAGTAGAACCGGGCTGGCGTATTGCATCGGTAGCGCGGTTAAATCCTGATGTACCCAAATTAACCGTCTTTTCTCCTATGCCGCCGGCAAGTCCCTTGACATGCCCCTCATAATCCATAACAGTAATGGCGCCTTGAAGCTGAGCATCGTTTTTGCCCTTTATGCCATATGCCTTTGAGTTTGAAAAAACCGTATCCACAACCGACTGCACGGATGGGTCTATCGTGGCATATATCTTATAACCGCCGCTATAAAAATTATTTGCGGCGTGAGCCTCATCATAATTATACTTTGCCGCTAAATCCTTAGTAACCTGAACAATGAGCGCATCAACAAAATAATTATTTACTTCGTTTTCGTTGAGCGCCTCCTTGGAAGCAACTATATTAACCTCCTCAGCCTTTGAAGCCTCATATTGCTCATCGGTTATATATCCCTGCTCAAGCATTTCATTTAAAACGGTAATTCTGCGCTTTTGGTTTGCCTCGGGATGAGTATCCGGTGCATATGAAGCCGGACTTTTAGTAATTGCCGCAAGGGTCGCACATTCCGCAACGGTCAAATCCTTGACATTTTTATCAAAGTAATAATTTGATGCCACCTCAACGCCGTAAATACCATGACCCATAGCAATAGTATTAAGATAACATTCAATTATAGTATCCTTGGAATAGTGACCTTCAAGATACCTTGCGCGCATTATTTCCCTTACCTTACGGCTTACGCGCTTGCTGTTATCGTTTGTAAGGTTTTTTACAAGCTGTTGCGTGATTGTTGAACCGCCGTAACTCTTAGAGCCTTGAAGAAGATTGACAAACGCCGAAAGCGTTCTCTTCCAATCCACGCCGTCATGAACTCTGAAACGCTTATCCTCTATTGCAACAAAAGCATTTACAACATTCTCCGGTATTCCTTCATAATTCTCGGCGCCTTCCTGCGCGGATTTTCTATCATACGGTACCCAAATGCGGTTATACATACCGTGCAACCGTTGATACTCGGTCCATTCCCCCGATTTATCCTTAGTATAGATAGTAGTGGTGAAATTGAGCTTTAAATCATCCAAATCCTCATCCATACTGCCGTCAACCATAGTGAACGCATAAAGCAGGAATGATGCCGCCACAATGCTTACCGTTATTATGCCTACAAGAAATATTGTAAGAACAGCGGTCATAGCGCGCCTTTTACCTGTTTTTTTGCGCCTGCGGCGCTTACGCTCATTATCAATGGCATTACTCGAAAAACTATTCAAATCCAAAGAATCGTTTTTTTGAGAATCATCCGAATTGCTGAAACTGAAAATATCATTGTTATCTTTTGCCATAAGTAAACACCTCGCTTACTAAATGCTTATTATACTACATTTATCTTCATATTTACAGTTACAATATTTTAACCATTATTTGTATATTAAGATAAAATCAGGCAAATATAATAACGGTGATGTAAAATGTTTTCATATAAGCGTGTAGCTATGACGGTAATAGGTTTCACATTTGCGCTGTCTGTAATTCTTATTATGATTATTTACAAAAGTCCGAAACGAAGCGAAGCCGATTATATCCTTAAAGAGTATCACGGCAATATAGCGTTATATAAAGGCGAAGAAGTTATATCAGTTTATGACGGTGTTATCCTATCGGCGTTTCCAAAATCCGACCGTCAAAAATTCATTGACGGTATGCACATAGACTCTCCCGAGACGGCGCAGGAAATCATTGAGGACTACGACGGATAAAAAAGTCTTGAAAATTTTTTCTTTTGTATTATAATAAATGTTACCACGGTAAAAAAGAGGTGACAAAATGGAAAATGATGCTATCGGCGCAGGAGTCAGAAACGGCGGTCTTTTCAGCACCACCGAAATCAGAATTCTGATTTGCTATATACTCAACGCAATAAAAGAGCCGGTCCCGGCAATGATGCTATCTAACATTCTCCATTTTGAAGGTATTGCAAATGGATTTGAAGTGAGCGATGCAATATCCAACCTTGAAAAAAACGGGCAGATTGCCCCGGTTGATGATGAGAGTACATATTATGAAATAACCCCCTTAGGCTCCGCGGTAGCTGATGAGCTTGATTCTTCCCTATCACTTACAGTAAGGAAGCGAGCCTATATCGCAACGCTTAAAATGCTCGCTAAAATTAAAAACGCCAAGGGAACCCGTTTTAAAATTTCAAATGAAAACGGGCACTCATATATAACTTGCAGTGCCGTGGATGGCAAAGTAACGCTGATTGAGGTAAAAATGCTGATACCCGATGAAAAGAGCGGAACATTCATAAGAGAAAAATTTCTTGAAAATCCATCAGAAATTTTTTCCGATATAATTGAAAAGCTATCAAAATAGAAAACAGCCAAAAAGCCCGAAGGATTACACCTTCGGGCTTAAATTTATGCTGAATTGACCTATTCGGTTTCGTATATTTCAACATCCCATCCGCTTAAATACTGAAAAAGTCTTGTGAGGTCTTTATTGTTCACGCTCTTATCACCGTTGACATCTGCTACTTTCGGATTTACCTCAACATCCCACTCACTTAAATACTGAAATAGTCTTGTAAGGTCTTTATTGTTGACGACACCGTCACTGTTTATATCACCCTTTTGTGAGGTTGGTTGCGGGTTATCATCCGGTATATAATCCTCCATTTTAGGCACGGCATAAGCACTTTCAGGAAACCCTGAATACACCGGTATTTTAAATGTCAACGCGCCGCTGTAATTTGAAATATACGCTTTACGCGCGCTGTATGCCTTTACGCACTGGTCGTAAACGCTTGTTGCATATTGATGTGTGCAGTTATTCTTCACATTAAAATCCATATAGTAATATGTATCCTGCCCGGTGCCCGCGTAACCTGAGCCGTACTTTACGGCTCCGCCCGTTATCGCGGCAGATACACTGTTCCAACCTTGCTTTTTGGCATATTCAAGACCGTTTACCACAACATTACTGCCGGAAGCGCCGTAATTAAAAAAGTTATAATAACCCTCGTATCCCGGATATGTACCGCTTATAAGCGAGCTTGTACCGCTTGTTCCCTGCTCTGTGATAATAGTCGAGGCTATTATATAAGGGCTCACGCCCGAGGCTGTTGCGGCATCCATAATTATACTTATATAACTATCGGTATTTAAAAATGTGCCTGCGACTATCGTTCTTAAACCCTCGACGGTTTGGGTAGTACCATCATACGACTGTTCCATAAAGGTAAAAATATTCGGATATGAAGCCTTAGCAGCCGTAACGGTAAGAGCGTTTCTCGGGTCCATAAAAAAGGCTATGGCGTTTCTTGAAGCAAATGTCCACCGGCTCTCTCTTATATGCTCTTTATTGGTTACATCTGCTCGCGGGTCACGCCATTCTACACCGTATGTAAGCTCCACCCATTTCCTGGTGGCAAACATATTATCCGCGCTATATTCAAGGTTAATCGCATCGTCAAGGCTTAGATTTATATTATCCGCTTTGAATATCCAATTCGGATAAACATTATGTATATTGCGAAGTGGCTGGCGGTAGCTTTC
>CADBOD010000125.1 GCA_902796165.1 Oscillospiraceae bacterium
ACAATGGCTTCTGTCGGTAAAGCGGCAAATAAAATGATTGGTGAAGTTCGCCGCCAGTTCCGTGAGAAAAAAGGAATTATGGAGGGCACCGAAAAGCCTGACTATGCGCGTTGCGTATCCATATCAACCTCCGCGGCACTTCACGAGATGATAGCGCCGGCGATTTTGGCAGTTTTAGCACCTTTGGCAGTCGGCTTTATAATGGGCGCGCAGGCGCTCGGCGGAATGCTTGTAGGCTCGCTTTTATCGGGTGTGCTTTTGGCGATTATGATGTCTAACGCGGGCGGCGCGTGGGATAACGCCAAAAAGTATATCGAGGGAGGCGCTTTCGGCGGGAAAGGCTCAGAGGCGCACCACGCGGCAGTTGTAGGTGATACGGTAGGCGATCCCTTTAAGGATACCTCAGGGCCTTCAATAAATATTCTTATTAAGCTGATGACGATTGTTGCGGTTGTTTTCGCACCGCTGTTTATTAAGTACGGTGGCGTGCTTTTACATCTTTTTGAGCATTAAGAAAGAGAAATGCGGCAAGGATTTTTCCTTGCCGCATATTTTTTTTCGTCTTTGAATATAGATGTATAAAGGCGGTGTAAATAAATTGAATGATGAAGTAAAGGTTAAAGAGAAAGAAAAGAATGTGTTTTTCAGTGTAGCGGTAACGCAGAGCGTTTTAGCCGTTATTTTAATAGTCTGCATACTCATAATAAAGTTTTTCTTCAAAGGGCAGTATAAGGATATAAAGAAGTGGTATTCGGATAATATGACTGTCGATACAAACATTTCCGAGATAGTTAAAGAGGCAACAAAATGAAATTCAGCTTGTTTGGGACAAGGATTTATATATCCTTCCTCTTTTGCGCAACCGTTTCTCTGATGCTGGCGCTTGACCGTACAGGGCTTATAATTCCGACGCTGTTTGCCGTGCTTATCCATGAAACAGGGCACTTGTTTGCTATGTGGGCGAGCGACTGCGCCCCGAAAGAAATAAGGCTTATACCTGCATCGGTTCAAATAATAGAGAAATACGGTACTCCCTCAAAAAAGCAGGCTTGGATAATAATAAGCGGCCCGCTTGCAAATATAGCAATCGGCGCCGCTTTATATATAAACTTTTATCTTAACGGTTCGCGATTCTCTGCCGTTTTTGCCCTTTTGAACGCGGTAATGGCAATTTTTAATCTACTGCCGGTATCAGGGCTTGACGGCGGCAGGCTCATAGAGCTTTTGCTCTCCCTTAAAATCGGTGACTACGCCGCCGGGAGAACAGTAAACATAATCACCGTTATAATGGCGATTGTTTTGTTTTTCATAGGAATAATGCTCGTAATAAGGGGAAACGCCAATCTCTCGGTTTTTATTGTAGCTCTTTATCTTGTGATGTGTACAGTGATGAAAAGATAGACATACTAATTGTTGATATGCTGATGAGCAGTAGGACTATCGGTTGTAAGCGGCGCAAAGGAGTAGCCGTTATTAAGTCCCCAAACTATTATTCTTTCAACCGCATTTACGCTGAAACCTTTTGTATCGTGTTGTAAAACTATTGCGTGCGATTTGCCTCTTATGCCGTTGATGACATTTGAGTAAACCTTATCTGTTGAGGTGGTGCCGCCGGCGTCACCGCTTACAACATTCCAGTCAAAATACTTAAATCCCCGCTCGGTTACCGCGACAGATAAACGCGACATTATACCCGGGCAGTATTTTCGGCTTACCGTGTTTGAAGAGCCACCGGGGAAGCGTAAAAGGTTTGTGTAAGAGCCGGTCTGCTGCATTATTATTTCATTCATAGCGTTAATATCGGCAAAGAACGCCTCCTCGCTCGAATAAATCTGAGAATAGTTATGCGTCAGCGAATGTATTGCAATACTGTGTCCTTCGTTTGCGGCACGGGTGATAAGTGAACGGTCACCACGGCCGGTAACAAAAAAGGTCGCCTTTACACCGTATTTTGCGAGAATATCCAAAAGGGAAGAGGTATAACCGGAGGGTCCGTCATCAAAGGTGAGGTAGATAACCGCGCCGTTTGCGTTAAACGGCGTATCGGGCACTGCCGGTGCAGGCACGGGAACGGGCGCCGGTACGGGCTTCGGCTTCGGCTTTTCCTTAACGGTGATAGTGCGGCTCGCAGTGGCGCTGTTGCCGCTGCTATCCGCCACTGTATAAACTATTTCCTTAACCCCTGCTGACGAGGTATCAACCGCGCTTACATTTACTGCCGATGTTAAATCGCCGTCAAGCAAATCGGCGGCGGCATAACCCGGCTCCTCATAAGGCGTACCAACATAGATGTATTCCTTTTCATATGGCGCCAAAGTTATTTGAGGCGGTGTTGTATCGGTCACATTTACCGTGAGCACGCCACTGTTTTGAGCGCCTGCCGCTGAGGCGGACCAGGATAGCTTATATGTGCCGAGCTTGCTTGTATCAACTTCGCCCGTTCGCTGCACTTCAATTTTTTTGCCTGATTTATAGAAAATTTTGCCAACTAAAAAAGCGTCAATTTCGGGCGGTAAATATTCGCTTCCGTATTCAACCGTCTGCGTTTCGCCGGTGGGAACACTGAACTCAACCTCAAAGCTGTTGAGCCGGTAAACCAGACCTGCGACCGCCACAAATAATGCTATTGATGCCATACAAATAACGGCAATCAAATCTCTACCCCTGAATTTCATTTTCATCCCCTGCAAAAATCAAACTAAAATAATTATACCACCGAAAAAGCGTTTTATCAACAAAGATATCATATAAAAAACATAATGCGTAGCTCTCGCTACGCAAATCTTAAAAAGCAAGCCTTTATAGACTGAAACGGTGCGGCATAAAGCCGCACCGTTTATATGTTTTTATTTTTCTTCCTTGTGACTTTTGATTTTATTCATTATATCCTTTTCGTTATAAAGCAGGAAGAGAAGAGCACCTATAAGGCAAAACGCGGTGGCGGTACCCGCGGCTATGCGGTAGGGCACCTGAGTATTGTTTTTAAAGGTAGTGAGCGCAGTTGCGGTAATGGAGGTGTAAACTACCATTGATATAGCCTGACCCATTTTCATAGCAAATGTACGGGCGGCGAAGAACATACCGCTTCTGTCCTCCCCGGTTTCGAGTGTGTTAAGCTCGGATACATCGGCAACGCACGCCTGAGGGAGAATTCCGAGTATCGCCATAGGAACGCCTGCGCTTACCGCAACGAGTATTCCCCAAGCCATACCCTGACCTGCAAGGGCGGTTATAAGGAAAACGGCTGAATAGGTAAAGAAGCCTATTACAATTATCGGCTTTTTGCCGAAGCGAGGAGCCAACATATTAACAACCGGGTATAGGCAAAGGGAGAACGCCGTCATAATAACCGTAAGTAAAAATGTTTTATCTGAGGATATACCCATAATACGGGTTTCAAAATCCGCAAGACCTGTTTGGAAAAGGGTAACCGCAAAGAAATAAATAACATCCGCATAGACAAAGCGGCGGAACTGCTTGTTCTTAAAGGTTTTAGCAAGGGAAGAGAATGCCGGAGTTTTAACCGGCTTACTGTCAATATACTGCCTCTCTTTAATGAATAAGGCAGGAACGAGCATAGCAATCGCCGCTACTGCGCACATAATGCCTATTCCGAGCTGAATAGCTCTCTCCTGACTGCCTGCAACGCCTTCAAGCATACCTGAAAGCGTGGGTACGAGCGTTGCCAGAGAGAAACCGGCAATGTATGTAAACGAAATATAAGTGGAAACATTTATGCGGTGTTTTTGAGTATCGCCAAGCTCGGCTATAAGAGCATTATAGGGTGTGCAATAAATTGTCATAAAAAGATAGAAAAGGATGAGCAGCGCAAATATAAGGGTATTGTTGAGTGTGATGTTTGCGGTTTGCGGAACAATGAAAATAGCAACGGTGCAGATTGCAAAGGGGATAGCAACCGCCTTTAAAAACGGTATTCTTCTGCCACCCTTGTAATTTGCCCTATCCGACCAGCTCGCTACGAGCGGATCTGTTACGGCGTCAAATATACGGCCCACCGCGGTTATAAGACCGAAAAGGGTGATTGACGCAAAAATCGGGTTTTGTGTGATAAACTCACGGAAAATACCGTTTGTTTCTCCTGCATTATGGGTGCCGGTATAAAGGTGTACAAGCCAGGTCGAAATTATGCCCGAAAGCAAACTCCAACCAAACTGCCCTACGGCAAAAATCCACAAAAGCCCGTTTGTGATTGGTTTTTTGAAGTGCCATTGCTCATAAAATATTCTCCTTTAAATTTATTGTTTTAAGAAAATCGGATTTGCTCTTACCTTGGCTTACACTCGATAAGGACAAAACGCCCGACAATCGGCTGTTTTGTCGTTCTTTCACGCCTTCGCTCATTGAAATACGACAGTA
>CADBOD010000126.1 GCA_902796165.1 Oscillospiraceae bacterium
ATGTTAAACGGTGGCAACAGATGAACACCGCCGCGTTTGCGGTCAAGGTCCCAAAACGCGCCGCTTTCTATATGGTCCATTAAGGAACGATAATTCGCCTTTGTAATAATACCTACGTCGGTGATGCCCGCGTTAACAAGATTTGAAAGGCAAAAATCTATAAGGCGGTATCTGCCGCCGAAGGGTAAAGACGCCATAGAGCGAAAATTAGTCATCCTGCCTACCGCTTCGTCCCTTGAATTTGCAAAAATTATTCCTGACACAGCAGAAGCTCTCATATCTTCGCCCCCTCCTTGACATCCTCGGTAATCATTTTTTTAGGCCCGATTTGAGCGTCCTTGCCAACGCTTAAATTATCGCCCACAACTGCAATACCAAACTCATCCGGCGATACTGTTTCCGGCAAAACGCCGACGGTGGCATTTTCGCCGATAACCGCGTTTTCCGCAATTATAGAATATCTTACCCTTGCACCCTTTTTAATCACTGCTCCGGGCATTACAAGAGAGTATTCCACCTGCGCTCCCGGCTCAACCGTAACATTTTCAAAAAGTATTGAATAATCGAGGTCACCATACACCTCGCATCCGTCTGTTATAAGCGAATTTTCAACCTTCGCATCATTGGAAATATACTGCGGTGCAAAAGCGCCTGCACGGGAATAAATGCGCCAATTAGGATCGGATAAGTTAAGATCAATCCTCGGGTTAAGGAGATCAAGATTTGCCTCCCAAAGCGAATCGATGGTGCCTACATCTTTCCAATAATCCTCAAATCTGTACACATGCAGCTTCTCGCCTTTACTCAACATCTGAGGAATAATATTTTTACCGAAATCGTTTTGAGAATTCGGGTTTTGCTCATCCTCGGTAAGATATTTTTTTAGCTTATCCCAGGAAAAAACATATATACCCATTGAAGCAAGATTGCTATTCGGATTTGCGGGCTTTTCCTCAAATTCATAAATGCTACCGTCCTCATTGGTATTCATTATACCAAAACGGGACGCCTCATCCATAGATACTTCAAGAACCGCTATTGTGCAAGCCGCCCCCGTGTTTTTATGCTGATTTATCATCTTCGAGTAATCCATTTTATAAATGTGGTCACCTGAAAGGATAAGAACATATTCGGGATTGTAGCGTTCGATAAACTCGATATTCTGATATATGGCATTTGCCGTGCCCTTATACCAATCTCCGCCCTTTTGACCTTGATACGGAGGTAATATATGCACTCCTCCCGATAGCCTGTCAAGGTCCCAAGCCTTACCGGAGCCTATATAATCGTTAAGCTCAAGAGGCTTGTACTGAGTAAGTATTCCCACTGTATCAATTCCCGAATTTATACAGTTTGAAAGCGGAAAATCAATTATTCTGTACTTTCCGCCGTAAGGCACCGCAGGTTTGGCAATTTTCCCGGTCAATACACCGAGCCTACTGCCCTGGCCGCCTGCAAGCAGCATTGCAACACACTTTTTTCTTACCACAAAAACATCTCCTGCTTTTATTATTTCTTTGCCTTTGGGATTTTATAATATGTTACCGACATCGCCGGTATATCAATAGATATTGAGTTATCAAATCCGTGCATAGCCTTATTCTCTGTCACTACCTGAGATAAGCCCTCTGTTTTTCCGCCGTATTTAACATCATCACTGCAAAAAACAGGCTTGTAGGTACCCTTTACAGGTGCGCCTATTCTGTATCCCTTACGGGCAACAGGCACAAAATTACATACACATAAAAGCTCTTTGCCCGATTTATCTGTGCGCAAAAATGAAATTATACTTTGGGTGTTATCATCGTTTGAAATCCATTTGAAGCCCTCCCAAGAGCAGTCAATCTGCCACAAAGGGCTGTTTTTATAATAAAACTTATTAAGGTCTTTAACATAATTCTGCATATTCTTGTGTGCCGGATAATCAAGCATAAACCATTCAAGCGGCTCATCATACCGCCACTCGATAAACTGTGCAAACTCCTGCCCCATAAAAAGGAGCTTTTTTCCCGGGTGCCCCATCATATATGCATAGAAAGCCCTAAGATTTGAAAACTTATCCTCGTATTCGCCCGGCATTTTGTTTATCATAGAACACTTGCCGTGCACAACCTCATCGTGAGATATGGGCAAAATAAAATTCTCCGAAAAAGCATAGAAAAATGAAAAGGTAAGACAGTCGTGATTATCTTTCCTGAAAAGCGGGTCAAGCGACATATACCTTAGCATATCGTTCATCCAACCCATATTCCATTTGAAGTTAAAGCCAAGTCCTCCGCTTTGAGCCGGTCTTGTCACAAGCGGCCAAGCTGTTGACTCCTCGGCAATCATCAGCACATTGGGATTTATAGAAAATGCCTCACGGTTTATCTGCCTTATAAGCTCTACTGCTTCAAGGTTTTCCCTGCCGCCGTATGAATTCGGCAACCATTCGCCTTCACGCCTGCCGTAATCAAGATAAAGCATTGAAGCCACAGCATCGACCCTGAGCCCGTCAATGTGATATTCTTTAAGCCAAAAGCAGGCACTGGAAATCAAAAAGCTCATAACCTGAGGCTTGCCGTAATCGAAAACTGCGGTTCCCCACTCTTTATGCTCGCCCTTTCTCGGGTCAGCATATTCATAACAAGGCGTGCCGTCAAACCTATACAGTCCGAATTCATCCTTGGGCATATGTGCAGGAACCCAATCAAGAATAACACCTATGCCGCTATTATGCATAATATCTACAAACTTTTTAAAATCATCAGGTGTACCGTAACGCGAAGTGGGCGCAAAATACCCAGTCACCTGATATCCCCATGAGCCTTCAAAGGGATGTTCTGTTATTGGCATAAGCTCAATATGCGTATATCCCATTTTTTTAGCATATGCCGACAGCTTTTTTGCCGCAGTAATATAATCGTAAGGGTTGCCGTCACCAAACCTTTGCCAAGAGCCTAAATGCACCTCGTAAATATTAACAGGGGATTCATAAATGTTACCGCTTGATGCATTCTTTATCCACTCTTCATCAGACCATAAAAATTCATCTGAACAATACACCTTAGAGCCGTTGGAGGGTGCGGTCTCAAAATGGCGGGCATACGGGTCGCTTTTAAGCGTTACCTTCCCGTCCTTCGCCCTTATCGCATATTTATAAACATCATAGTTTTTTACGCCTGCCACCTGTGATTGCCAAACACCGCAACAGGTTTTGCTCATAGGATTTGCATTTATATCCCAGCCGTTGAAATCACCTACTACGCTGACATACTCGGCATTTGGCGCCCAAACGCGAAAAACCGCTTTATCACCCGATAAAAACGAGCCGAGATACTCATAAACATTATTTTTAACAGAACAGTCAAAATCCTTAAAGTATTCATTCATATTTTCAATCCTCATTAAAGCCACATAAATTCATCTTAGGTATTATACCACCGTTACAACGCATTTTCAATAGTTTTTTGTTTATTTTCCGAAACTTAGGTAGAGAATTTATAAACTATTTTGTGCATTTTCAACAAATTATAGGCTTGTAAACTGCTTTTTTCGCCTTGAATCTTTTATGCTCAGGTTGACAGTAGTTGAAACGAGCACAGTTTCCGCACCTATAACCTTAATATCCTCATAAGGTATCACAATATCCTCTTCTCTGCCGAAAAGTCCGAAAAATCGGAGTTTGCCGTAAATTACTATCGAAGTCAGTTTGCCTTTATCGGTATCGAGCTCAACATCGGAAATATACCCTAAAACGCAGCCGTCATTTACGCACACAACCTGTTTGTTTTTCATTTCGTCAATTCTGCAAATCATATAAAATCCTCCCGTCTAAATTCTATGACGGGAGGAACACAAATATAAAACATTATAAAATTTAATCTAAAAGACCTAAGTTCTTACGCTTTTCAATATCAAGATCGGGATGCTCCTTATAGTAAGGATCTATCATATATTTTTTAATCGCCGGAAAAGCCACAAACTGTATCATCAAAAATCTGTAAGTCGGCAAAGTACATACCGCCAAAAATCCCATAATAACCCAAACTATAAGATACGGCAACAAGGATATTACAACAAAATAAACCGCATAGGTAAGAAGAAGCAGAATTCCGAGTAGCAGATTACGCCAAAGGTTAGCAACAGCCAGCTTGAAGCTGTTTTTATACACGGTTACAAGCGGCAAATCAAATGTGATAATCATAGTCCATATATAATACTGTGCAAAAATAAACAGTAATAAAATCGACAATGTAATGCTGAAACCGGCAAGCCACAAAAACGATTTTGATTCAATATACAAATTATAATAAAATCTGCCGGCAAAAAACATCAAAAGGGTTAGCACTGTATTAACTATACCCGCTATTAGCGACTGCTTCCAATTTTTCCTTACAGTTTCAAACAAATCGCTCATACCGAACGAATGCTTATCCCTTGCAGTATTTCTCGCAACATTGGTAATACCCGCGTTTGCAAGTCCGTTAGTTAAAACCGGTAGGCTTATAAGCAGATACACAAGACTTATAGGTATAAACTTCCAAAAGTTAACTTTAAGCATTTCAAAAAACACTATAAATGTCTTTTTCTTAGGAGCGTCCTTTTCAATTCCGGGACCTTCCTTTTCATAGTTAAAAAGACCAAAAAAGCCAGCCATAAACTACTTCCCCTTACTCTTTTTATAAACAAATTTTGAAAAAATATCAATTCCCTTATAACCGAGAATATAAACACCGCCGGATATCGCCGGAACAATAAGCAACACAAACGCAAAAAGTATAATCTTAAATACACCTATATTGCCCATAGTTATTGTGGCAAGTTCCTTACCCTTAAAGGTGCCGGCAATCGCGGTTACCAGCCAATAATACGCACTGTTAAATATGCGGTATATTGAAAATCTGAGATTAAAAATCACCGAGGCTATTAGAAACAAAAACCACGGTATTTGCGCAATCGCACCGATTTTAAAGCCCTTATACAAATCCTCTGCCATATGGCCGGTACGCACCATATTGCTATCGCGAAAGCCCAAATCATATACCCTTTGCCATATGACCGTTACTAAAATCATTAAATTAAAAAGCTGTGTCAAGGCATAAAACACCCATATTGAAGCGCTTGAAAGAATTACAGCAAAGGATATCGCGATAATAAATGATGCTACACAGGAAAATATAAGCGAAAAAAACAACTTTAAGGAATGATTAAACATTTTTTTCATAAAATCACCGAGGCTATTATACAATAAGCCTCGGCTAAATGCAAGCATTATGAATTATGTTCAGGCAAATAATTTCACCGCAAAGAATACCGCCGCGGCAACCGAAAATGCCGCAAGTGTAAAAGCCGATATTTTTATGAGCCGCTTTCTGAGCATTCTGCGACGCAGTCTTTTATAACCGCGCCCCGAGCGTTTATCAAACTGAAATGTGAAATTTTCGGTAGCTTTCATAAGTTCCTTAGCGGAAAGATTGCCGTACTGAGCAGTTACATAAAAAACTATTCTGTCAAATATTTTGCTTCCTGTGTTATTCACTTCAATAACCGTTTTATTTACACCTTTAACCAACATTATACCGCCTTTCAGACTAAATATATGATATTTTTGGCAATTTTTATTGGTTTTATTCAAACGGGACAAGTTTACATAAAAATGTGGATAACTCGGTGGAAAAGTTGAAAAAGTCCTGCTTTTTCGCCTTTCAAACTTTAACATTGGTTTAATTTTATCGGTTTATGTAAACTCGAATTAAGAAAAAAATATACATTTTATGTCAAAATAAGTCGGACAACAAATAAATATGTCTTGTAAAGATATTAAAAAAGCGGTATAATTATTTTCACCAAGGGGTGCATAAAATGAACGATATTGTTTATGAAAAAGATATAATCCGCATAAAGAATGTCAAAAACTTCGACCTCGCCCAAACGCTTGACTGCGGTCAGGCGTTTCGTTGGAGTAAGAATGAAAGCGATGTTTGGTCGGGTGTTGCGGGCGGCAAATATATTGAGCTTTATTCACAGGATGGCGATATCATCATATCAGGCTCAAATAAGGAAGATTTTGAGAGCTTCTGGTCAGATTATTTTGACCTTAAAAGAGATTACGGCGCTATTATAAATCAGTTTTCCGAAAATGAAGTTTTAAGCCGGGCTGCAAACGCTTCAAGCGGTATAAGAATATTAAGGCAAGAGCCATTTGAGGCGCTTTGCTCATTTATAATTTCTCAAAACAACAATATCCCCCGCATCAAAGGAATAATAAGTCGCCTTTGCGAAAACTTCGGGGAGCCTATAAAAAGCACCTATTCTTTTCCGAGTGCCGAAAAGCTCGCTTCACTATCCACGGAGGATTTAGCTCCTATAAGAAGCGGATTTCGCGCAAAGTATATAATTGACGCATCAAGGCGAGTATCAAGCGGAGAAATTGACCTTGAACTGTTAAAACAACTCAGTTATGATGAGGCACAAAAAACTCTTCTCACCATCAAAGGCGTGGGTCCTAAGGTGGCTGACTGCGCACTGCTTTACGGTTGCGGTCATATAGAGGCTTTTCCTAAGGATGTTTGGATTAAAAGGGCGCTTGACACCTACTTCGGCGGTGAAATACCAAGCTGCACCGATGGCGCCGCCGGAATTGCCCAACAGTACATATTTTATTACATCCGTGAAACTTCAAAATAAGTGCCTTATTATATGAGTTTTTAAAAAATATTATATAAAAATAAAAAAACACTTGCAAAATGCGTCTGTTTCTGTTATTATATGATTTGCTGTACTACCCGTATGGGTAATTCTTATTATCAAGGAGGTGCGTACCATGGCAAAGTGCGATATATGCAATAAAGAAATTGCTTTTGGTATAAAGGTTTCTCACTCACACAGGCGTTCCAACAGAACATGGAAGCCCAATGTTAAAAAGGTAAAAGCAATTGTAAACGGAACACCTCGTCGTGTAAATGTTTGCACCCGTTGTCTGCGTTCAGGCAAGGTTACAAGAGCAATATAATTGTTTTTAGAGAGTTTCCGCGGTTAATTGCCGCGGTTTTTCTTTTTTGGAGGTTTTTGATTTGATAAAGGCGGTTTTATTTGATTTGGATGGAACGCTTGCAAACTCCCTTTCGGACCTTGCCAATGCTACAAACTATGCCATATCAAAATTCGGTTTCCCCGAAAGAGAAACCGAAGAGTTTAAGTATTTCGCCGGTGACGGTATGCCTAAAATGATAGAGCGTGCGTTACCGGAAAATGACAAGAACACCGATAATGTAAATAAGGTAATGCCGATATTTTTAAGGTATTACGGCGAGCATTACTGCGATAATACAAAAGCCTATGCCGGTATGCCGGAATTGATAGACGAGCTAAAAGGAAAAAGCATTATGGTCGCCGTTGTCACAAACAAAAATCAGGCTATGGCGGAAAAAGTGGTTAATAAGCTATACGGCGACAGATTTGATTTGATACTCGGCAAAAGAGAGGGCATTCCAGCAAAGCCGGACCCCACCGCCGCACTTATTGCAATGGAAACGCTCGGCGTAAAGCCGGATGAATGCGTTTTTGTCGGCGATAGTATGATGGATGTTATGACCGGTGTAAACAGCGGTGCCTACCCTGTTGGCGTACTATGGGGTTTCAGAAAGAAGGATGAACTGATTTCCGGCGGTGCCAAATCAATAATTGATAATCCCAAAGAACTACTTGAAATAATCGAGAATTTAGGATAAAATGTGTTCGGGGTGTTGTTATGAAAAAAAGTGACTATCTTAATTGGGACGAATATTTTATGGGGCTTGCCGTGCTTTCTTCTATGAGGAGTAAAGACCCCTCAACTCAGGTTGGAGCCTGCATTGTTGATAAGGATAACAAAATCGTATCAGTCGGGTATAACGGTATGCCGCACTCTTGCAGTGATGACGATTACCCTTGGGATAGAGGCGAAGGGCTCAATTCCAAGTATCTTTATGTTTGCCACGCCGAGCTTAACGCAATTTTGAACTGCCACTACGGAACTGTTAAGGGTTGTACGGTATATAGCACCCTATTTCCCTGCAACGAGTGTGCCAAGGCGATTATACAGTCCGGTATAAAAGAAGTTGTTTATATGAGCGATAAGTATGCAGATACCGATGGAGTAAAGGCTTCAAAGCGAATGTTTGACAGTGCCGGAGTAAAATACAGAGAGCATAAATTCACCGGCAAAAAAATAAGTTTTGAACTTTGATATTTTAGCCTTGATTTTTGAATGTAATTGTGATATTATACATAAGCTGACTTTTTAAAGTCATATGCGCTGATAGCTCAGCTGGATAGAGCATCTGCCTTCTAAGCAGAGGGTCGGGGGTTCGAGTCCCTTTCAGCGCGCCAAAAACGGAGTTTGACGCTTGCCGTCAGGCTCCGTTTTTCAGTTGTATGAAAGGGACTCGAAAAGGGCGGTTTTTCCGCAGGAAAAATGCCAACCTTTCGGTGAACGGTTGGCAAGCCCATGGGCGTGTAGGCGCGACAGTCGCGCCGTAGCGAGCCTTTCAGCGCGCCAAAAACGGAGTTTGACGCTTGCCGTCAGGCTCCGTTTTTCAGTTGTAAATTTTATTGACTTATCCAAACTGTATTGTTAAAATAAAACAGACGAATTATTCTGAGGTGTTATATGATTAAAGAGGAAAAAAAGGTTGAATATCTTGAACTTATTTATGACCTAATTTTTGTTTATATAATAGGAAAAAACAATTCTCTGTTGCACAATGTGGTAAACGGATTTATTCCGGTACCGGTATTTTTAGCATACATACTCAGCGGACTTGCGATAATACAAATATGGTGCTTTTCCACTTTCTATACAAATATGCACGGAAAAAACAGCATTCGCGACCATATTTTTATATTTACAAATATGTATTTACTCTACTACATCGGCGAGGGCACACGCGCACACTGGGAAAACTACCAAAGCAAATATCATATTGCGTGGGCGCTTATACTTATAAATATCGGAATACAATATATATTTGAATACCGCAATCAAAAGGGTGATGATACAAGCCGAGCGACTATAAAAGGGCTTTTGATTTCCATTTTCGGTGAGGTTATAATTATTCTTATAGCCATTCCCGTTTTTGCTCTCACCGGAATACAAATTGCCGGGATTGCGATTGTATTCGGTATTGTGGCAACCTGGCTTTTCGCAAATAAATCAAAGAGCAAAAAAGTGGATTTTATGCACCTTTCCGAGCGAGCCATGCTTTATGTTGTGTTCACATTTGGAGAAATGATTATTGCTATTGCATCCTATTTTGAAGGCGGTTTGAGCCTATCGTCAATTTACTTTTCCGGAATGTGTTTCTTAATAGTTGTAGGCTTGTTTTTGTGCTATGAATTGCTCTATAACCACATAATAGACCGCGAAATGCAGACATCCGGAATGGGATATATGCTGATACATATTTTTCTGATATTCGGTATGAACAATCTAACTACTTCCCTCGAATTTATGCGCGACGAAAAAGTCGTGTTGCTACCGAAAACGCTATTTCTAATCACCTCATTTCTACTGCTTTTCGGTTGTATGTTTGCGTTACTTATATATGCTAAGGCAGAAATGAAAAGATGCAAAAGATTTTTAATTCCTGTAATTATTATATCGGCGCTATTTGCTCTTATTATGATTTTATTAAGAGAACAAATGTATATAAACATTTTTGCAAGCGTTGTATATGTATTTATAATTTTTA
>CADBOD010000127.1 GCA_902796165.1 Oscillospiraceae bacterium
GACTGGGATGTAACAGTCGTAAATGATGCACTCGATGTAAACGGTGACGGTTCAGTTAACAATAAAGACCTCACAAGGCTCTTCCAATACCTTAGCGATTGGGATGTTGAAATACACTAAAATATTTACGGGTCGCCAAAGCGACCCGTTTTTTAACACACAAATTCACGGGCGGATATATCCGCCCGTGAATTATATTTAGGTATTATCGTGAATATGTTTTAGTAATACCGCCGATTTTCTTTGCAAGAGCGGCGGTTAAAACACCCTTTTTCATCCGCCAGCACCAATTTCCGAAGGATGTGCCGGGGGTATTTATTCTGCCCTCACTACCGAGCGAAAGCCAATCCTGCATTTGTGTAACAAACAGATTTGCCACCGAACGCATACCGGCACGAATTACACTATCCGAAAAATCCTCGCCCGAAGAAAGATACTCTTTGGCAAATTTTATCTCGCTTTTCTTAGCGGATTTATACCAACCAAGCAGTGTATCGTTATCGTGAGTGCCTATATAGCAAACGCAGTTTTCACCGTACTTATGCGGCAGATATGCGCTTCCGCCCTCTTCCGGCTCAAATGCGAATTCAAGCACCTTCATACCCGGAAGCCCGGATTGAGCCAGCATATCCTTTACATCATCCGTGAGAACGCCTAAATCCTCTGCTATAAACTCGGTATCATTAAACCAAGATGTAAGCATATTTATAAAGGAAATACCGGGACCTTTCACCCACTTCCCCGGCTTTGCGGTTTCAGCGCCGGTGGGTACCTCCCAATAGCTTTCCAGCCCTCTGAAATGGTCAATGCGTATCACATCATAAACCCTTGCCGCCGCACCTACACGGCGAATCCAAAAGCCGTAACCGTCACCCTTTAAAGCATCCCAATCATAAATGGGATTACCCCAAAGCTGACCGTCAGCCGAAAACGCATCAGGCGGAACACCTGCAATACAACGCGGCGAGCCATCGCTATTCAGCTTAAAAAACTGTGGCTCAGCCCAAACATCCGCTGAATCATATGCCACATAAATCGGCATATCCCCTATTATCTTAACGCCGTTTTTATTTGCATAATCCTTTAAGGCTATCCACTGCTTATAAAAAAGATACTGAATGTAAATAACCGCATCAATTTCGCTTTTTAAAAGCTCATTATAATAGGCAATCTTTTGAGCATCCCTTTTCCTGATATCCTCAGGCCAGCAGTACCACGGCTTCATACCGAAATGTTCTTTTAAGGCACTGTAAAGTGCAAAATCATATACCCAATCTCTGTTTTTCCCGACAAACTCGGAAAACTCACCGTTATCGGCTTTAAGTCCATTTGCCGCCGCCTTTTTGAGCACATCAAAGCGGGTATTATACAGATTTTCATAGTCTATGTAATCACTATTGCACCTTAAAGCCTTTAAATCATTTTTACTTAAAAGGCCCTCGCTTACAAGTATATCAAGGTCAATAAAATAAGGATTGCCGGCAAAACTCGATAGGCATTGATACGGCGAATCACCGTAGCTTGTAGGGCCTATCGGCAGTATCTGCCAATAGCTTTGATTGGATTTTTTAAGAAAATCCACAAAAGAATATGCCGCTTTTCCCATTGTGCCTATTCCGTAATCGGACGGCAGTGAAAACACCGGCAAAAGTATTCCGCTTGAACGCTTTATCATTAAAATTCCCCTTTGATATTATAACTGAATTATACTACCCTTTAATGCTTTTAGCAATATAAATTTCTTGACAATATTGTGTTTTTACTGCATAATCTGTAAGGAGGCTGATGCAATGAAATACAGTTATAAAACAAATTCAGTATGTTCAAGAGAAATAGAGTTTGACCTTGAAGGAAATATAGTGCGTAACATTACATTCTACGGCGGATGTAACGGCAACTTAAAGGCGGTTTCAAAACTCCTCGAAGGGCAAACCGTTGAATATATCGAAGAAAAACTTAAAGGCAATTTGTGCGGTATGAGGGGTACCTCCTGCGCTGACCAACTTGCTATTGCCGTAAGAAAAGCATATGACAGTCAGGTGAATTAAATATGGATAAAATTAAAGAAACTCTGGCGGCATCCGCCGGTCCTGAGGAAAAGGAAGCAACACAAAACCGGGAAAAAATAATAATCCGCACGAGTATTGTAGGAATTATTACAAACCTGTTTTTATCAGGCTTTAAGGCGGCGGTTGGCTTTATTTCAGGCTCTATAGCCATTATTTTGGACGCGGTAAACAATTTAAGCGATGCCGCATCATCCGTTATAACAATAATAGGCACGAAGCTGTCGTCAAAAAGTCCCGATAAAAAGCATCCTTTTGGTTACGGCAGAATAGAATACCTAACCTCTATGGTGATTTCGGTAATCGTGCTTTATGCCGGTATTACCGCGCTGAGTGAATCGGTTAAAAAAATAATAACACCCGAAACCCCCGATTATTCGGCGGTGGCACTGATAATCGTAGGCGTTGGCGTAGCGGCGAAAATCTTCTTAGGGCTTTTCGTCAAAGCCAAAGGCAGAGAAACTAAAAGTGATGCGCTTATAAATTCGGGTACAGATGCACTTGGTGACTCTGTAATATCCGCCGCAACGCTTGTGGCGGCGGCAATATACCTTATTTTCCACATAAGCCTTGAAGCCTACCTCGGCGCTATTATATCGGTTGTAATTATTAAATCGGGTATTGAGATGATAAAAGAGGCTACTTCTAAAATACTCGGAGAGCGTGCAGAGCCGGAGATTGCCGATAAGGTAAAGGAAATAATAAACTCATTTGACGATGTGTATGGCACATATGACCTTATATTTAACGATTACGGCGCGTCCCGTATCCACGCATCCGTTCACATTGAGGTTGATGACACCATAAACGCTAAGTCCATAGATTTTCTCACAAGAAAAATAAGTGCTGAGGTTTATAGCAAAACCGGCGTTATTCTGACCGCGATAAGCGTGTATGCAAGGGATACGGGTAATGCTTCGGCAATCAGGGAGGATATTTCAAGAACTGTTTTATCCTATGATAACATAAATCAAATCCACGGTTTTTACCTTGACGAAGCTCTTAAAACTATACAATTTGATATTGTTATGGATTTTGAGGAAAAGGATAGCTTTGCTCTTTATAATAAAATATGCGCACAAATAAAGGAAAAATATCCGGATTACAATGTGATGATAACACTTGACAGAGAATATAGCTAACACTGACATAACAAAATGCCGACAAGAAAAATTCTTGTCGGCATTATTTTTTTCTTATTTTTTACCTAACTCACGGTTGCGCCGATAGGACGCCTTAACCGCATCCGCAAAGGCGGCACGCACACATCTGCTTTCGAGAACATTTACGCCCTCTATTGTACTGCCCGCGGGACTGCACACTAAATCTTTCAGCTTATCTAAGTGCTCACCCGTGCCAAGCGCCAATTCCGCGGCGCCTGCAACGGTTTTTTCGGCATAAACGGTAGCCGTTTTTCTATCAATACCGCAATTAACCGCGCCGTCCGCCAAAGCCTGCATAACCATATATGCAAAAGCCGGTCCGCAACCTGTAAGCGCGCCTGCCGCGTCAATCTTTTCCTCGGCTATTTCATCGCAAAGTCCGGCGGCGGAAAACATCTCAAAAAACTCGGTTTTTTGTGTATCATCCGTACCGTCAAAAGAGCAAAGTACCACGCCACAGCCTACCGAAACCGGAGTATTCGGCATAAGTCTTATTATAGGACAGCTGACGCCTATCGCCTGCTTTATCGACTCAATGGTAACTCCTGCCGCAATACTTATTATAACAAAATTATCATTTCGCGCTTTAAGGATAGGTGCTATCTCATCAAGTACGCTGAAAATCACCTGCGGCTTTACCGCAAGCACGATATACTCGCAGCGTTCCGCCAATTTCTTATTATCTGCCGCCTCTGCACCGATTTCCTTTGCCAAAGCCTTTGCCGCGCTATCGGGTATATTTGAAAGCATTATATCCTTACAGTTTTTGCTAACCGCCCTTGCAAGAGCACTACCCATAACGCCTGTACCTATAAATCCTATCTTACTCATAATAACCTACCTTATCTGTCCGCTTCCCTCAATTATATACTTATAGCTTGTAAGCTCTTTAAGCCCCATAGGTCCGCGGGCGTGAAGTTTTTGAGTTGAAATACCCATTTCACAACCAAGACCAAACTCGCCGCCGTCAGTAAATCTTGTTGAAGCATTAACATAAACTGCCGCGCTGTCAACACCGAGGGTAAACTCTTCTGCTACCGCGCTGTTGTTCGTTACAATAGCCTCGCTGTGATGTGTTGAATGCTCGGCTATATGGTTTATTGCCTCGCCTACGCTGCCTACTATCTTTACCGCCATTATATAATCTAAAAATTCGGTATCAAAATCATCAGCGGAGGCATTTTTACCCTCAATTATCCTTGCCGCTTGACTGTCAAGTCTAAGCTCAACCGGTACTTTGCCCTGAGCTTTTCTATCATCTACAAGCCGTTTTTTAAGCTCGGGCAGAAATCTTGCGGCGATATCTTTTTCCACAAGGCATACCTCAGCCGCGTTACACACGGAAGGTCTTGAAGTTTTCGCATTATCCACAATATCAAGCGCCATAGAAATATCCGCAGTTTTCTCAACAAATATATGACAAATACCGGTGCCCGTTTCTATGCAGGGAACTGTTGAGTTTTTAACACAAGCCTTTATAAGACCTGCCCCGCCTCGCGGTATCAGCGCATCTACAAGCCCCTCGGCTGTCATAAGCTCAGCCGCCGCGGCTCTCGAAGGGTCAGGCACTAAATTTATAAAATCTTCGTTGATGCCGGCTTTCCTTAAACCGTCACGCATAGCCTTTACAATCTCTTTGGCTGTTCGGTAACTATCACTTCCGGGCTTTAACACACATACATTCGAGGACTTGAAGCTAAGCACCGCGGCATCGCTCGTCACATTCGGGCGGCTCTCGTAAATAACCGCCAAAACACCTATCGGGCAGGAAATCTTTTTTATTTTAAGCCCGTTTGGACGCTTAATATCGCTTAGTATCTCTCCCGCAGGGTCAGGAAGATTTATTACCTCACGCATACCATGCGTCATAGCCGATATGCGCTCTTTATTCAAAGATAATCTATCTATCATAGAAGCGGAGAGCTTGGATTTCGCATCCGCAACATCGAGAGCGTTTGCCTTTAATATATCGTCAGCCGCCTGCTCTATTTTTTGAGCCATAATCTCTATTGCACGGTTTTTATCCGCCGCGCTTATTTTCAGCGCCTCAGTCGAGCATTTTTTCGCTCTTATCAGCATTTCGCGTGTAGTCATTTCACTTCTTCTTTCTTAAAAACTTCGTGCCGATATTCTTTCCTTCCGCAACATCATAAAGCGATGAGGGATTAGCACCGTTTATAATCACCATATCAATACCTGCCTCGGTTACGAGCTTCGCCGCTTGGAGCTTTGTTGCCATTCCGCCCGTTCCGAGCACCGAAACGGTATCTTCCCCGAGGGATATAACATCATCAACATTATCCACAACAGATATTAGCTTTGCGTTTCTATCTTTATGAGGATCAGCGGTATAAAGACCTTCTATATCGGATACGAGCACTAACATATCAGCCTTGGCGTCTATCGCAACTAAGGCGGATAAGGTATCATTATCACCGATACTAAGCTCGGCTGTTGATACAGTATCATTTTCATTTACTATCGGCAACGCTTGAAGCTCAAGCAATCGTGCAAGAGTGTTTGCCAAATTGGCGTGTTTTTCCTTATCCTCAAAATCATTTGCCGTAATAAGCATTTGAGCTACTGTGTGATGATATTCACCGAAATACTTATCATACATATACATAAGCTCGCACTGACCTACCGCGGCAGCCGCCTGCTTTGTGGGTATATCGTCAGGTCGGCTTGAAAGGCCCAATTTGCCAACCCCCATACCAATAGCGCCGGAGGATACAAGTATTACTTCAATACCCGAATTTTTAAGGTTAGCCACAACCTTTGTAAGCTCTTCAAAAGCCCTGATATTTAATTTACCAGTTTTATAGGTAAGCGTTGATGTGCCCACCTTTATTACCATTCTCATATCTTCTCACCTAAAATATTACTAAATGCATAATACAACATTTTCCAATACAAGTCAAACAATTTGCTTATTTAAAAATATTCATATTTCGCACACTTCGACAAATTTCGATAGACTATATATTGTACTATTATATCGAAAGGAGGATGCAATATGAAATATGAAGAAATTATAGCTCAAATAGCAAAAAAGCACAATATTTCAAAAAAAGAAGTAGATTTAGAAATAAAAACTGCGCTTGTAAATTCAGGAATATATTTATCACCCGAAGTCTTTATTGAACTTGCTACTGAGCAGATAAAAAAGACTATATATAATAAATAGTATATTTTATAGTCTGTTTCTTCCCGACAAAACATGTATGCTTGTTTTGTCGGGAGGTATAATCTATGAACATTACCCAAGCTACAAAAGAAAGAATAGAACAGTTGGCAACCGAAAAAGGAATAAACTTTTGCAAATTGGCGACAATTTCGGGTATTCCTTATACAACCATAAAATCCATTATTTATAACCAAAGCAATAATCCCGGAATTGCGACCATTAAAAAGATTTGCGACGGTCTGCAAATATCAATAACCGATTTCTTTGATACAGAAATATTCAGAAATCTTGAGCAGGAGATTAAATAATTTGATCCGACATCTGCCGTCTGAAATCTGAAATCTGAAAAAGCAGGGCAAGAGCCCTGCTTTTTTCACTGATTAAGAAATCTTGAAAGGAAGCTCTTTGTTTCCTCGCGTTTAGGACTTCCAAACACCTCTTCGGGTGTTCCCTGCTCGCAAATAAGCCCGTCACTCATAAAAATAACTCTATCGCTTACATCACGCGCAAACGCCATCTCGTGAGTGACTACAATCATAGTCATTCCCGATTCGCTCAGTCTTTTCATAACACTAAGCACCTCACCCACCATTTCAGGGTCTAAGGCGCTTGTAGGCTCATCAAAAAGAATGACCTCGGGGTCCATAGCAAGAGTACGGGCAATAGCCACCCTCTGCTTCTGACCGCCGGAAAGCTGGCGCGGTTTTGCGTTTATATAGGGCGTCATACCGACCTTTTCAAGGTACTCCATAGCCTTTTTCTCGGCAGTCTTTTTATCGCGGCCGAGCACCGAGGTCTGCCCTATCATACAGTTTCCGAGCGCATTGAGATTATCAAAGAGGTTGAAGGACTGAAACACCATTCCCACCTTTGCCCGATACTCTGATATATCGAGCTCTGTTTGAATATTCTGACCGTGAAAAAGTATCTCGCCGCCGGTGGGCGTTTCAAGCAGGTTTACGCAGCGAAGCATAGTGCTTTTACCTGAGCCGGAAGAGCCGATAACGCTTATCGTTTCGCCTTTTGATATTGAAAAATCAATATCTTTAAGCACTGTATTGTTGCCGAAATCTTTTTTAAGATGCTTTATTTCTATAATATTTTTAGACATTTGCGACTTCCTCCTCTTTTATATGAATTTCGGAAACGGAGTCGCTTTGTGAGCCGAAAACCGTGTAGTTTGCTTTGCCTTCAATTTTCTTTTCTATCAGGCGAAGTACCCGTGTTACCGTAAAGGTAAGGCAGAAGTAAATGGCGCAGGCTATAAGATAGCTTGCAAACAACTTATAGCTGTTTTTAGCCGCGCTCGCCGCATAGAAATAAAGCTCGGTAACGCCTATAACATTAAGAACCGAAGTATCCTTAATATTTACAACAAACTCATTTGATACGCTCGGCAAAATATTGCGCATTACCTGAGGGATTATGATATGTATCATAGTTTTGAAATGCGACATACCTATACTCATCGCACCTTCAAACTGACCGCGGTCAATAGAGATAATGCCGCCTCTAACTATTTCGGTTATATACGCGCCTGTATTTATTGATACAATCGCTATGCCTGACGGGATAAGCGGCAGAGTACTGCCGCCGTTTATATAAGCATATCCCCAATAAATAATCATCGCCTGAACCATCATAGGCGTTCCTCTGAACACCTCAACATAAGCATTGATTATCCAATTAACAACCGTCAGCAAAATGCGCGAAATCGGATTTTTAGGTGTAGGAACAGTTCTGATAACACCGTTAAATAAACCGATGAGCAAGCCTATAAGCGTACCGGCAATAGAGATAAGCACCGTATTGCCGATACCGCTTAAAATCTGAGTACCGTATTTTGACCAAACTATCGCAATATCTGAAAAAATCGACATCTTCTAAACTCCGGTATTATTCCTCAGCAGGTGCAATATCAACCATTTTCTTCATAAGATCAGCACGGGAATCCTCTGTAATCTCATCAATGGCGGCGGATACATCTCCGTTAAGCGATGAGCCTTTTCTAAGTCCTACCGCAATAGCTGTATCGCCCTCATCACACTTAAATCCTGTATCATTATTTACAAGAGCAACATATGTTAAATCATCATTTTTAGCACACATAGCATAAGCGGTAGGCTCCTCGGCAATATATCCGTCAATAGTGCCGGAGGTTACTGCCGCGTAAAGCACGGTAAAGTCCTTCGCAACTTCGGTCTTAACATCCTTGATCTGCTTTGCGGCATCTGCGTGGAATGTACCGTCCTGTGCATTGATTTTAGCACCTGCAAAGTCTGCAAGTGAAGTTGCAGAAGCATAAGAACTGTCCTTCTTTGTGATAATAACAAGGTTTGAAATATAGTAATTTGAAGAGAAATCTATGGTTTCTTTTCTCTCGTCAGTCGGGCTCATACCGGCTATAATACAATCAAGCTTACCTGATTCAACCGCAGGAATTAGCGCATCCCACTCATAAGAGTAAACCTCGAGCTTTACGCCGAGCCTGTTCGCTACGCTCTTTGCTATCTGCACATCGTAACCGTTTGCATAGCCCTCTGCATTTGCTATTTTAACCGCACCGTCACTGTTATCTGTCTGGGTCCAGTTAAAAGGAGCATAAGCACACTCCATACCTACTTTAAGCACACCGGCAGACTTAACATTATTAAGATCCTTATTCGGATCTATGCTGCCGCCGCACGCGGCAAGGCTTATCACCATCGCCAACACTGCAATCAAAGCAATAATTTTCTTCATTTTCAACAATCTCCTTTTTATGCGAAAACGCCTATGATACAGGGCGTATCACAGGCGTTAAATATAACGGGTATGATAGCCCTCCGCGAATAATCGCGACAGTCTACCGGGTGTTCCCCGACAGCCCAGAAAAAAGGCTCTAAGGCAAAGCCGATTTCCTTCGGCGGTGATTCCTTTCACAAATTGCAAATGCCTTTACACAAAATGCTACTTTTAAGCACCGCGCCTCTATCAAAAACGAATTCAAATTTGTGTCTATTATTGCACATTTGCACCGCTTTGTCAATAATTTTGTGTTTTTTTATAAAACCAACAAAAAACTCTATGAATTTGGATAAAAAACTATCAAATATGCACATCAAAAATGTATTTTTGATACAAAAATACTTGCAATATATATATTTGTATGATATAATTCATAGTTGTAAAAGTGTGCAATTTGCGCAACTAAGTTTCGAAGGGGAGCTACATAATGACAATTCCTTTCTCACCTCCGGATATATCCGAGCTTGAGATCAATAATGTTGTTGAAGCACTTAAATCCGGTTGGATTACCACCGGTCCGAAAACAAAATATTTTGAGAAAAGAATAGCGGAGTATTGCGGCACCCAAAGAGCCGTTTGTATGAACTCGGCTACCGCCTGCCTCGAAATGACATTGAGAATTCTCGGTATCGGAAAAGGTGACGAAGTGATAACGAGTGCATATACATATACGGCTTCCGCCGCGGTTATCGAGCATGTCGGCGCTAAGATAGTGCTTTTGGATGTGGCAAGTGATAGCTTTCATTTGGATTACGACCGCCTGCCGGATTTGATAACCGAAAAAACGAAGGCGATTATTCCCGTGGATATTGGCGGTGTTATGTGCGATTACGATAGGATATTTGCCGCTTTGGAAAGCAAAAAGCATCTTTTCTCCCCCGGGAATAACAAATATTTAAAGACCTTTGACCGCCCCGTAGTCATAGCCGATGCAGCACATTCGCTCGGCTCTTATTACAAAGGCAAAAAGAGCGGTACTGTTGCGGATTTTTCGTGTTTTTCTTTCCACGCGGTAAAAAATCTCACCACTGCCGAAGGCGGTGCGGTTACATGGTTGCACCGTGACGGTATAGATAACGAAGAGCTTTACAATGATTTTATGCTTTTATCACTTCACGGTCAGAGCAAGGATGCTCTTACAAAAAATAAACCGGGCAGTTGGGAGTATGATATAGTCACTACCGGCTATAAGTGCAATATGACCGATATTTTGGCGAGCTTTGGTCTTGCTCAGCTTGAAAGGTATGATAAACTATTAAAGCGCCGGCGTGAAATTGTAGAAAAGTATGATTCTCGGCTTTCAGATCTTGATACATCAAGCCTTAAACACTTCGGTAAGGATTACACCGGCAACTGCCATCTCTATCTTATGAGGTTAAACGGCATTGATGAAAACAGGAGAAATCAGATTATTTCGTATTTAGCCGAGCAAGGCATAGGATGTAATGTTCACTATAAGCCTCTGCCTATGCATACGGCATATAAGAACTTGGGCTTTGATATTAAAGA
>CADBOD010000128.1 GCA_902796165.1 Oscillospiraceae bacterium
ATCGAACGCCTGACGGCTGAGGTCGAGAGCGCCGAGATCAAGGTGGACAACGTCGCCAAGATGGTCGCGCTGACCAAGCGGTACACGCGGATCGACGAACTCACAACGGACGTCCTCAACAACTTCATCGACAAGATCGCCGTTCACGAGCGCGTCAAGGGACCGGACGGAAAGAAAACGCAGGAGATCGAGATCTACTACTCCTACGTCGGCATCATCAACGTTCCCACCGAGGAAGAAATGGAAGCTATGCGTAAAGAGCGCAAACGAACCGCCTGATCAGCAGGCAAAACGGCAGGAGAATTCCTTCCCCTGCCGGATACATACAATTTTGTCCTTATCGACAATAACTCATTATTAAGTATTCATTAAATCCGCCGTGATAGGATTTTTTAAATGAACAGTTAAAACATCGGAATTTGTTGAAGATAAGGATATTTTATCTTTTCTTGACAAAAATTATATAAACAAATATAATACTTACATAATATAAATTAGATAACACAAAGCATTTTTAGGGGGAAATTTTCCTTTGAATAAAGAAAAAAACGAAACAGATATATTATCTGTTTTTTTTAGTGATGAAACAGAGCTTTTCAGAACGCCTGCCGAGCCTGAGATGGGCGATAAGGTACGGGTTAGAATAAGGGTGCCGAGGTGCGAGGAAAAGATATCGGTTTTCCTTTATGTAAACGGCAGTTCCGCCGCCGAGGCGAAGAAAGCTCAAAAGAGTGAAAACTACGATATTTACGAGGCAAAATTTGTTTGCGAAAGCGGCACTAATTTATATCACTTTGAAATAAGCCTTAACGGCGAAACATACTTATATAATAAGGCAGGGCTTTTAAAAAAGCAGGAAAATGAGAAAAATGACAGCTCATTTGAGTTTTGCTTTACTTCGGGCTTTCATATTCCCTTGTGGGCGCAGGGGGCGGTGCAGTATCAGATTTTTCCTGACCGCTTTTTTAACGGCGACCCCTCAAATGATGTGGAGGATAGTGAGTATTCCTATAATCACCGCCACATAAAAAGAATAAAGGATTGGAACTATCCGCCGGAGATTGACGATTACCGCAACTTTTACGGCGGTGATATTTCGGGGATAATAAAAAAACTCGATTATCTTGAAGATTTAGGCGTGGAGGTAATTTACTTAAATCCTATCTTTTTATCACCTTCAAGCCATAAATACGATACGCAGGATTATGAGCATATCGACCCGCATTTCGGCGTTATTGAAGATGATGCAGACCTGCCGTTAAAGGATTGGGAACATCATAACGGGTACGCGAGAAGATATATAAAGCGCACTTTATCCAAAAACAATTTAGAAAAATCAGATGCCCTTTTTGCGCGCCTTTGCGGCGAGCTTCACAAAAGGGGTATGAAAATAATCTTAGACGGCGTTTTTAACCACTGCGGCTCATTCCATCGATGGATGGATAAAGAGGGCATATACCGCGAAAAGCCGGGATATTTGCCGGGAGCGTTTCAGGATGTAAACAGTCCGTATAGAGAATTTTTCCATTTTATTGACGAGAAGCCCGGCTTTGAGGCTTGGTGGGGGGTTGAGTCGCTTCCGAAGCTCTGTTATGAGAAATCACAAAGGCTGTGCGAGGAAATCTTTTCTGTCGCTCAAAAGTGGTTAAAGCCGCCCTATTCGATAGACGGCTGGCGCCTCGATGTTGCGGCGGATTTAGGACACAGTGAAGAATTTAATCATAAGTTCTGGAAAGAGTTTCGCCGCCGCGTAAAGGCTGTAAATCCCGATGCGGTGATAATCGCCGAGCACTACGGCGACCCGAAAAAATGGTTAGAGGGTGACGAGTGGGATAGCGTTATGAACTATGACGCATTTATGGAGCCGGTATCCTTTTTCCTTACGGGCGTTGATAAGCACAGCGATAAAAAAAGGGATGACCTTTTTCGTAACGGCGAAGCCTTCTTTGATACGATGAAAAAGAATATGGCGAGGTTTCAGGAAAGCTCACTGCTTTCTGCTATGAACGAGTTATCCAACCACGACCATTCGAGGTTTTTGACGAGGACTAACAGAACCGTCGGCAGACTGCAAAGCAAAGGCTCTGCCGCGGCGAGCGAGGGCATAGATAAGGCAATCTTTCGGCAGGCGGTTGTAATTCAGATGACCTGGCCCGGCGCGCCTACCGTTTATTATGCAGATGAGGCAGGTCAGGTAGGCTGGACCGACCCGGATAACCGCAGAACATACCCCTGGGGGAAAGAGGATACTTCGCTTATAGATATGCACAAGGCGCTGATAAACCTGCATAAAAGCCACACCTGCCTGCGCCGCGGCTCTATTGTAAAGCTCGGCTGCGGCTACGGCTGGATAGCCTATGCGAGGTTTGATAAAAGTGACGGCGTTATTGTGGTATGCAATAATAACGATGAGGAGATTTTAGCTTCGCTCGACCTCACAAAAGCCGGTATTAAAAGCGGAGATAGGCTTATAAAACGCTTTACAACTCAAAATAACGGCTGGGAAATAACAAACGAGAAAATAGCCGACTTTGATGTTAAGAATTTCAAAATAACCGTTTCCGCACGCACGGCGGTGATAATTGTGAAGAAATAAAGCAGGCGAAATCGAACTGTTTTTCGCAGATTTCGCGTATGAGCGAAGCAGGAATACTTTCGTATTTCAATGAGCGAAGGCGTGAAAGAACGA
>CADBOD010000129.1 GCA_902796165.1 Oscillospiraceae bacterium
ATAATAAAAAAGTGCGCAGCCGAAGCCACGCACCGAAAAACGCACAACTCCGATTGCTGCGACACAACTTTGAGCAGTCCACAAGAGAAAGCCAAAATGGAGAATGCGTTTTTACCAAAAAAGATAAAAACACTTTCCCTATGAACTGCAATATTAAGTTGTGTCGCAACAATAGTATAGCATACCATATAAAAAATGGCAATATTAAATCTCGCAGAGCCCACAAATGACATCTTTACAGCTTTGCTGAAAGTATCATAGTGGGTTACGCACTTTTTTAAAAGCTGCTTAATCGTTAAAACAAGCCAAAAAAATGAGCCGACTTACAAAGCCTGCTCACCTACATACGAATATATCAGATAAGTTGAATATAGAAAAACTGAGTGTTCATAACTCACTTGCGTTATGAACACTCAGCATGGTGCCGCTGACCGGACTTGAACCGGTACGGTATCGCTACCGAGGGATTTTAAGTCCCTTGCGTCTGCCTATTCCGCCACAGCGGCGCATAGAATATAATATATTAAAACATTGCTTTTGTCAAGCAAAAATAAATAAAAAAACGGACTGTCCGAAAAAATCGAACAGTCCGCAAGAGTATTATTCCTTATTTGCCGCGGAAGAAGGAATTTGCTGTTTGAGAGCGGCTCTTGTTTTGCGAATCTCCCCGAGATTTGCGGTAAGGCCCTCATCGGCACGGCGCATAATATCATCAACAAAATCCTGAGCTGCGCGACGCATTTCCTTGCTCTTCGACTGAGCATTGGCAATAATTTCAGTAGCTTTTTCCTGAGCCATTTTAACGATTTCTTCCTGAGCTACGATTGCCTTAGCTCTATCTTCGGCGTTGCGGATAATGCCATCAGCCTCACGCTTTGCGGTGGTGATGATATCAGTACGGTCAGCAACAATGCCGCGAGCCTGTTTAATCTCGTTAGGAATATTCAGGCGAATATCATCAACAACTGCGCGGAGCTTTTCAACATCAACCAAGGTTTTCTTGCCGGGAATTTTAATGCCGTTGTCAAGTACTTCATCAAACTGTTCAAGTAATTCTTCGATGTTCATTTTTAATCATCCTCCATTATAAATACATAACTTAAAGACTTGTTTTGGGTGACAGTTTCTTCAAAATATCGCCCAGTATGACCGACGGAACAAAATCTGAAATATCGCCGCCCATACTTGCAATCTGTTTAACCATACTTGAACTCAGATACATATTTTGAGCGCTTGTGGTTAAAAAGACTGTTTCAACCTGGGGGTTGAGTTTTTTATTGGTAAGCGCCATTTGGAATTCATATTCAAAATCCGACATAGCGCGTAAACCCTTAATAATAGCGCAGGCGTTTTTGCTTTGTGCATATTCTGCGAGTAGGCCCTCGTAACTGTCAACAGTGACATTTTTAATGTCTGCCGTTGACTTTTTTATCATATTCACGCGCTCTTCGGTGGTAAAAGTGTAATTTTTATTACTGTTTACCATAGCTACCACTACAATCTCATCAAACATAGCAGATGCACGCGTGATGATATCCAAATGCCCTAAGGTTATGCAATCAAAACTACCGGGACATATTGCTATTCGTTTATTCATTTTTTAATAGCACCTTTTTATACATAGTAACGGAAATACCGCCAAACTTAAACACTTTTGATTTGGTGAAATCACCTGCCGCCTCCGGGAGTGGCGCATCCGATGGATGTTCACAAAAAATCAAGCCGTAGTCACTCATACATTCAGTGACCGATTGAAGAGCTTTAACCAAAATACCTGCCATATAAGGAGGGTCTAAAAAAGCAATATCAAACTTATTATTACAACGAGTAAGAAACGAAGCATAATCGCCACTGAAAACTTCAGCTTTATCCGAAAGATTTGTAATTTTAAGATTTTGCTTTATAATATCAATACAGGCGGGGGAGCGGTCAACAAAAACCGCGCTATGGGCGCCGCGGCTTAATGCTTCTATACCGAGTTGACCGGAGCCTGCGAATAAATCAAGAACACGCCTGCCTTCAATATCGAATTGAATAGAACTGAAAACGGCTTCCTTGACCTTATCGGTGGTTGGGCGTACAACATCAGTGCCCGGCAACGTATTAAGCCTTCTGCCACGGGCTGAACCGGTTATAACTCGCATATGTGCTCACCAACCAAGAACTGTATAATAGTAATATTATTATCACACTAAAACGGTGGTTTTGTCAATACCCAATTTAAAATTTGTAACCTTTTGAAAAAAAGCTTGATTTTTTTGTGCGATTATGATATTATCATAAGGCATTTGATTTCACCTTGCCTTAAAGGTGGGTTTGATGCCGAAATATCGACATTGAAGCGGGCGGTCCTCTAAGCCTTGGTTTATGAACGCTTGAAAAAATTAAGGAGGAAATTTTGATGGATGTTTTGAAGGAGCTTACTGCTTCGCAGATTAAAGAGGATGCGCCTGAAATTATAATAGGTAGCACTGTTAAAGTTCATGTTCGCATTAAGGAAGGCGAAAAAGAGCGTATTCAGGTTTTTGAAGGTACCGTTATTGCTAAGAATAATTCCGGCATTTCCGAAACCTTTACCGTTCGCCGCGTTTCTTACGGCGTAGGTGTTGAGCGAGTTTTCCCGCTTCATTCACCAATCGTTGCTAAGGTTGAGCTTGTAAGAAAAGGTAAAGTTCGCAGAGCAAAGCTTTATTATCTGCGTGACAGAGTCGGTAAAGCCGCAAAGGTTAAAGAGCTTATCGGCTAATGCGTCTTTAAAGGAACGGGTTAGCGCCTGTTCCTTTTATTTTACCGTTTTAACGGTTGTGGGAGTTTTTTAATCCTTATCGGAGGGGTAGTATGTATAACAATCAAAATGAGAATTTTGAGGCAGAATCCCAAACGGATTTTAGTTCAGAACAAAGTGAAAATGAATTAAGCCTTTATTTTCCGGAGTTTACTTCGGGCAAGTCGGTTAGCGCCAACAGTGCTTACGGGCTTATCCTTGAAGGGCTTGATGTGATTGTTTCTGCAATGATCGCCGTTATAATTCTGTTTTCATTTGTTTTTAGAATACCTACTATTGACGGTAATTCGATGAACGATACGCTATTTAACGGTGAGCGTGTGATAATAAGTAATGTTATGTACGAGCCGAAATACGGCGATATAGTTGTTGTTTCCCGTAATTATACTAATGATTCCGAAAATATCGAGCGCTACTCAATGCCTATTATTAAACGAGTGATAGCCACTGAGGGACAGACGGTGGATATCGATTTTGAAAAGGGTATTGTTTATGTTGACGGCAAGGAATTAAAAGAAGATTATACAAGAACGCCGACCAATTTATCTTATGATATAAAATTTCCGGTAACCGTAAAGGAAAACTGTGTATTTGTTATGGGCGACAACAGGAACGATTCGCTCGATAGCCGTTCTTCTCAAATAGGTGACGGCGGTATGATAGACAAGCGATATATTTTAGGAAAAGCATTCTTTCGAATTTTCCCGTTTGATAAGTTTGGCAAAATCGGAAATTGAAATTTATTGTAATTTAATGGCAAGCGGTTGTTGAAAACCGCTTGTTTTTATGTTAAAATATTTCCGGTGAAGTTATGAAGAAACATTTATTTGCCTTTATAATTATTTTTGCGGCTTTAAGCGCATTGTGCATTTTTCTTCTTTATCGTTTCAATTTTATTCCGCACGCTAAATATTCCGGCGAGCATTTCGGTATATCGGATTATAAAAGCGCTGTTGATAAAGACGGTGACGGGGTTGATGACCAAACCGATATCCTCGAAAATGTAAAGGCATATCTTGATACAAAGCCTAAATATAAAAGTAAGTATTATAGTGGCGGATATCCGGATGATGAATACGGTGTTTGCACCGATGTTGTAGCGCAGGGGCTGAAAGGCGCCGGTTATGATTTAATGGAGCTTGTTTATAGTGATAAGTCTGATAATCCTGAAAGGTATAATAACGAAAAGATTGATAAAAGCATTGATTTCAGGCGCGTCAGGAACTTAAAGATTTATTTTGACGGCAACGCCACATCTCTTACCACAGATATCGGTAAAATAGAAGAGTGGCAGGGCGGAGATGTCGTTGTATTCAAGGGACATATAGGTATTGTGTCCGAGCATAGGAATAAAGACGGTGTACCGTTTGTATATCACCACGCAAATCCTTTTCAGAGATATTATGAGGAGGATGTCTTATCTGTTCGTGATGATAT
>CADBOD010000130.1 GCA_902796165.1 Oscillospiraceae bacterium
GATAAGCCTTGCAGTCCTATGAAAGATATAAGAACAGAGCATTACAATTATCTTACTAAGAAAGATTGGGAGAATAATGAAATATTTAAAAACCGTCACCCTTAAAGACGGAAGATTGTGCACACTAAGAAGCGCTGCGGAAAGCGATGCAAAAGCCGTGCTTGATGTATTTATCCTTACCCACACACAAACCGATTATCTGCTGAGTTACCCCGATGAAATCAAATTCACCGAGGAAGACGAGCGCAAGTATTTAAAAGAAAAATCTGAGAGTGAAAGAGAAATTGAAATTTTGGCAGTTGTTGGTGAAAAAGTAGTAGGCAGTGCCGGAATTGAGCTTATCGGCAGTCAGTATAAGCTATCTCACCGGGCTGAGTTCGGCATAAGCGTTGATAAAGAGTATTGGGGGCTTGGTATAGGTACAACACTTACCGCGGCTTGCATAGAGTGTGCAAGAAAAGCCGGATACTCACAATTAGAGCTTAATGTTGTTTCAGAAAATACAAATGCAATAAATCTATATAAAAAAGCCGGATTTGCAGAATTCGGGCGAAATCCGAAAGGCTTTAAATCAAAATTTTCCGGCTACCAAGAGGTAATCTATATGCGGCTTGAATTATAAGGAGGCAGTATGCGTATTTTTAATAAAAACAATAAAAACGGCAATATTGTTATACTTAAACAAACTAAGCCTAATACCTGCGGCGGCACCGGCACAAATAAAAAAGCCTCAAAAACTGAAAACTAAAAACTAAAAACTTTAAAGGACTGATATTATGAAACAAAAACAAAATTATTTATTACCGGTATGCTCAGCTTTATTATTTATTATACTGGTTATCATTTTGAAAACCGTTGATGTTGCGGCTACCGGCCCAAACTCAGTAGAGGTCGGATTATCTCATTTAAACGGCGCTGTACATAACCTCACAGGCAGCAGTAAAATATGGTTTTATATTACCGAAACCACAGGATATACAGCCATAGCTTCCGGCTTTGTTTTTATAATTTTGGGGCTTATACAGCTTATAAAGCGCAAGAGCTTTTTAAAGGTTGACGGTGAAATTTATGCCGTAGGTGTACTTTATATTGTGCTCGGTATTATCTATGTGATATCCGATAAAATAACCCTGAACCTGCGCCCTATCCTCGCCCCGGGGGAAACGGTGCTTGAATCTTCGTTCCCCTCATCCCACAGCTTACTTTCGGTAACTGTTATGGTAAGTATGATAATGCTTCTTAAAAAGTATATAAAGAACAAATCTCTGCGGCAGGTACTTATTTCCCTTTGCGCCGCAATCGCCACAATTACCGTAGTTGGCAGGCTTTTATCAGGCGTGCATTGGTTTACCGATATTTTAGGCAGTTTAATACTATCGGTATTTTTACTATCGGTATTCAGATTATTTGTAAAAACAAACGAATGATATTTCCCCGGAGAACAGTATGAAATTAAACGGAGCTTATCTGCAAACGGCGGACGGCAAAAAGCATTTTGATAATGTACGCGTTTTTGACGAAATATTTGAGGATATACATATAGTAAGTGTAAACGGTGAGTGTGAAAGTGTTTTAGACGGTGAGCTTGCAGCCTCCTTTGTATTCGAGCCGCAAAACATAGAAAGCTATGTTTCGGATTACCGATATAAAGAGTTTTGGTGCCGCCCGTTTTTCGGCAATTTTTTAAAGGACTTGCCGAATGACACTCAGTGCCTCATTTATAAAAAAACAGACGGCACTTGGGGCGCTATACTTCCGCTTGTTTCAAAGGATTATAAATGTGTGCTATGCGGTACCGAGCGCGGCGGCGAAGCCAAGCTCTTTTCCTGGTGTGAAAAACTTAGTGCCTGCCTTGCTCCGGCATTTGCTTGGGCGGAAGGCTATAACCCTTACGAGCTTTTAAGCCGAGTTTCCGAAAAAGCGGCTAAATATTTAAAAGCCGGGCTTAAAACTATTTTTGAGCGCGAATACCCGGAAATTTTCGAGTATCTCGGTTGGTGCAGTTGGGATGCGTTTGAAATCCGTGTCAGCGAAGATAACCTTATAAACAAATGTGAGGAATTTAAAAAGAAAAACATTCCTGTAAAATGGATGATAATAGATGATATGTGGGGCGAAGTGCGCGAGTTTTACGGCGCCGAGTATAAAACCCGTGAAGATATGTTCAGCCTTATGCACTCCTCTACCCTTTATGATTTTGCGGCAGACCCCATTCGTTTCCCGAAAGGCCTTAAAAAGACAGTTGACAAAATCAAAGAATACGGTATAAAGGTAGGCATTTGGCATCCTACCACCGGATACTGGGCAGGAATTACCGAAAACGGGCCCATAGCCAAGGCACAAAAGGAAAATCTATTAACTACCGAAGGTGGATATCTTATCCCTTCATACAAGCAGGATAAAGCATATAATTTTTATTCTGCCTTTCACGATTATCTCAAAGACAGCGGTGTTGATTTCGTAAAGATAGATAATCAGAGTATGACGCGAAGGTATTATAAGAAATTTGACAGTGTGGGATTTGTTGCAAAGAGCTTTCACTCGGCAATCGAAAAATCAGTAAAAGAACGGTTTAATAATGTAATGATAAACTGTATGGGTATGGCGAGCGAGGATATGTTCAGCCGCACCGATAGTCCTCTTTCCCGTTGCAGTGATGATTTCCAGCCCGAAAACAGAGAGTGGTTTTCAAAGCATATTTTGCAGTGCTCTTATAATTCTCTTGTGCAAGGTCAGTTTTACCACGAGGATTGGGATATGTGGTGGACTGATGACGGACAAGCGCTTAAAAACAGTGTTATTCGTGCTGTAAGCGGCGGTCCGATATATGTAAGCGATAAGCTCAACAGAAGTATTAAGGATATAATAATGCCGTTAATTCTGTCTGACGGCAGAATTCTCCGCTGTGACCGCCCTGCAACGCCTACGCGCGACTGCCTGACGGTTGACCCAACAACCGCAAAGCAAATATTTAAGTTGCAGAATATTTGCGGTAATGCCGGTGTTATCGCGGCATTTAATCTTAAAACCGACGAAAGCAGTTGCGAGGGTTTAATTAGCCCTGACGATATAGAGGGCATTAAGGGCGAAGAATTTGCAGTATATGAGCATTTCAGCCGTGAATTTAAGGTTATGCGCAGAAAAGAGCAATTACATATAACGCTTAAAGACGCCGATGAATTCAAGCTGTTTATTGTAGTGCCTTTAATAGACGGAAATTGTGTTATAGGCAGAACGGATAAATTTCTTTCACCGAAAACAGTTAAAACAAATACTAACGCAAAACAGGTCTTAATTGAAAACGGACCGTACGCATATGTATCCGACAGGAAAATTTATTTTTCAGATTAAAGAAAAAAACTTGGTTGACTGAACAGTCAACCAAGTTTTTACTTTATCAAATCCTTAATAACCTCTCCTGCGATTATAAGACCGCAAACCGAGGGCACAAACGATACCGAGCCCGGAACCGATTTGCTTTTATCGGTCCGTACGCCGGAAGGCTTAAACGGCGGCGAGGCGGAATATACAACTTTTAAGTGCTCAATTCCGTTTTCCCGGCAAATTCGCCTCATCACACGGGCTAACGGGCACACGCTGGTTTCATAAATATCCGCCACCTTAAATGCCGTGTTATCAAGATTATTGCCTGCCCCCATTGAGCTTATCACCGGCACACCTGCCGCCTTTGCGGATAGTATAATCTGCTTTTTACCGGTGACGGTATCAATCGCATCAACAACATAATCGTAGTCACTGAAATTGATTTCATTCGCCGTATCAGGCATAAAAAACACCTTTAAAGCATTAACATTGCAATCAGGGTTTATATCAAGTATTCTATCTTTTGCCACATCAACCTTATATAATCCCAATGTACTGTTAAGAGCGTATATCTGGCGGTTTATATTACTTTTTGAAACAACATCATTATCAATAATATCGATACTGCCGATACCTGCTCGTGCGAGCGCCTCAACCGTATATCCGCCGACGCCGCCCACACCAAATACCGCAACCCTTGCGGATTTAAGCCTTTTTAATGCGCTCTCACCTAAAAGCATACCGGTTCTCGAAAAGCTCTCTTTACTCTCACTCATAAGCTCACCCTAATAAGTATTGACCTAAAACGCGAAGACGGGTGCATTTTTTAAAGTTATACTTTTTTATTGTTTTGATTTTCTTTAAGCGAAGTTCATTTTGCATATTTATATATGCGCTCAGTATCTCACGCTTATCATCCGTTATTATACTCGAATACGCGCTCATCAAAAGCTCTGCCTGGTAATAAGTATCCTTGATGTTTTTGCGAACATCCCCGAATGTTCTGAGCTTTCGCACTATAAAGCCTATTCCCCCTCCTGCTTTGGCGCCAATCTGATTATTACTATGCTGGCGATAATAGACAGTGGGTTTTTTCACTGTTACGATTTTACCGAAAAGCGAGGCGGTAAGCGCCAACCACCAATCGTGCATAACGGCACCTTCGGGAATTGGTAACGCACGGTTTTTAAGCGCACGGTTAATCATAACGGCGCATCCCGTTACATAGTTTTGAACAAGTAATCTGTTAAGCGATAAATCACCCGGGTATATTTTTTGATAATCGAAAAATGAACCGGCTATCGTATCCATATCACCGTTTACAACACAAAGGTCTGTATGAACTAAAATCGGTATATCACGGTTATCCTTCTCGGCTTTAAGCATAGCGTCAAGTGTAATCTGAGCCTTATTATCAATCCATACATCATCCTGGTCGGCGAACATTATATAGTCATCGTCAACCGCCTTTAACATCTCGTAAAAATTAAGCATAGCACTGCCGGTAGGTTGTCCCGATAAAACGGTTATCCTATCGGCATATTTTTCTGCATATTCCTTTATTATTTCCCTTGAAGAATCATCAGAGCCGTCGTCACGAATAACTATTCTTATATCATTTACCGTTTGATTGATAATTGAGTCAATTTGCTCCCGAAGATATTTTTCACCGTTAAATACCGCTAATAAAACAGTTATCAAAGCCTTGCCTCCATTTGCACATTGTACCAAAATATAATATATAATAATCCGGATTTTGTCAAGCCGGAGCAAGTGTACAAAAACAGTTCAGCCCTCTTTAAGAGGGCTGAACATATTTTAATTTTTTACATCCTTATTCTCGGATACGGTTTTTAAATCAGATAACAGCTTATTATATGAGGAAGCTGTGATTTTGCCAACAGGCGAGCCGTCAAGCGAGCAGTAATACTCGGTTGCGCTTGCCTTATAAAATGAAAGGGTCTGTGTTTTCCCGTCATTATCGGTTATGTTCACCGTCAAAGCGGCAGTATCAATCTTTTCAAACGAAAAATCAGAAACGGTAATTGACACAAAATGCATATAAAAATTCTGATAATAATCCGATTTTATCCTTTTTGAGTTATACATTACCGTGTATTTTTCATCATCCTCTTCGCCGTTTTCGGAAATATCAAATGAATATGTTTTTTCGTCTGATACAAAGGTCATATTTTTGATTTCCGATATCGGTCTTATATAAACCATTTTATTGTAGTAATCAGTGTCTTTAAGCGATAAAAACTGAACTGCCGAGGTTGATACCTTTTTGATTGTATCAAAACCGTCGCCGAATGCGGCATATGAGCCGTCATCTTGAAGCGAAAAGCTATAAGAATACGAATTTCCGCCCACCGAAAGAGAAACCGTATAATCGGGCTTATCAAGCCCGAATTTTTTCAGAGCATCGGCATCCGTTTCAAAGGAATAAATGCCCGAAACCTGTATTCCGGAGGTATATGGTGAAAGCAACACTTCCACCTTAGAAGTATCGGCATATTTTTTTACCGGAGAGGTAACTCTGTAAGAAAATCCTACATTTGATACCTCCTCTTCGCTTATAGGCTCAATAATTACCGTAGAAGTGCTTTTGCCCGAAACGGTAATATTATCGAAAGTAGTAAATTCTCCATTTTCAACATAGCTTTTAAGCTCTTCCTTATCGGTAATCGGTGCTATCGCATCGGTATTTGCAAGCTCCAAATCGGTAAATACAAAGCTCGACTCAATTTCATTCGACACAAGGTAAATTTTTTCATCCAATGAGGAATAAAGATATATGCCAGAATTATCCGGGGATATGTCACCGAGCAGAACAGAATAATCACCGAGTTTACCCGATGAAACGCTGATTTTAACCGAAGAACTATTAAAGCCACATTCATCATAGGTCTTTTTTGTTATCTCCATTATGGCTTCTATTTTAGCCGCCGCTGATACTATATTCTCGGTTTTTGAGGTTGATATCTTTTCCTCTGCTATACCCTTAATATACCATTTTGCATCATCTTCGCCCTCCGGCGTTTTGGGATAAAACTCAAACTTACCGTTATTATTATCTACTGTAACGGCGTCAAATTCCTTTTTATCCAAATCGAGAACCAAGAGCTTTTCAACCTCAGAGGTTGTGTTTTCATCATCTTTTTCAGGTATCAGCTTTATAACCGCAAGTGTGCCGCCCACAAGCAGGCACACTGCCAGCACCGCCGCTATCGCGGTAATAATTCTGCTTTTTTTAGGAGATTTCAGCTTCTTATCATTGTGCTCTGCGGGAGCGGAAAAAATCGTGCTTTCTTCAAAAGCCTCTTCTTTTTTTGAATTATCGGCAAAATCACCCATCAGGCATTTCTCCTTCTGATGTAAACAAATATACCGAGAGCTATCAAAACAGACGGCAAAAGAACGATGAACACTACCCTTACAACGCCTATACCGCTTTGTGTTACCGATTCGGCGTATGATTCGTTGGTTATAGTCTTTGAAATAAAGCTGATACCGCCATCAAACGCGCCGGCGGCACGCTCGGTGCAGGCGAGGACAAGGTTTTTATTCGATACCCTTGCATTTTCCGCCCACTCTGATTGAATGTACTCGATACTGCCAAAGGCATAAACATAGCTGGTTATCGCTTCGTTATCAGAATTATAATCGGATTTTTTAGCTTCAATCACAGATTGATACTGCTTTTTATCCGCATCGGTATAGCCGCTGTAATCAGCGCCTGAGCCTACCGGAGCTATAACGGTGGAATCAAGAGTATTCATAACCGCATTTGTCTTAATAAGGCTATCCGGAGCTTCGCCTATGCTCAAAGGAACATTAAACCCGGTAAGGCAGAAAGTAATATCATTCAATATTGAATTATCAAAATCCTTATTATCCTCTTCGGTTTGTGCCGGATACATACCCATAGTCATAGGGTCGTCCTGAATGGTGTTGTTCGCGTTGGTTTCAAACAACAGTCCGCTATGAACATCTATTCCCCACTGTGAGAGTAGCGATTCAAGATTGGAAAGTGCAGGACAACTCGAATCTGCAAAATACATAAGTCCCTTTGATAGCTTGCCTCCGTTTTCCAAAAATGCCGAAATTGCATCAAGCTCGCTATCGATAAAATCACCGGTAGGTGCCATAATCACTATGGCGTCATACTTATCGTCAATAGAGGTAATAACATTATTTGTAAGAACATCGACCTCAAAGTTGTTAGACTTTAAAAGCTCAACATAACCCGAGGAATAATCAGTGGCTGAATGTCCTGTATATATCGCAATCTTAGGCGTTTTACTGCTTATACAATACGCAATGGCGCCTGTGAGCGCGGTTTCTATATTATTACCGCTTATCGTGCTGACTGAATAGCCGTAGCTTGCATAGGTATCATCCGTATTGAGTGCATATATATCGGAAAATCCGAGTTTTTTGTAGCGCTCATTCTCGCCCTCGCCACTGCTTACGATAATATCACCGTAAGAAACACCGGAATTCGGGTACTTTTGAGTAACCGCTGTAAACTCCGAGCTTTGCGGGTCAACAAAGTTTATTTTTATCTTTTTATTGTAGCTTTTATACTTGTTTATAATGCTTACGGTCTGGCTGAAATAACTGCCGCCGTCGCTTATACCGTAGTACGACTGAGCGTATGAAGACATATAGGAAGGATAGTTTTCCTCATCAGCGCAAACAGTAACGCTGACATCCTTTTTAACACCCTCGATAAACTCAATGTTTTCTTTGCTCATTGAATTGATTTTTTCGGGCGACATATCAAATTCAAGATGAAATCTATCACCTAAAACCGATACCAACCAATTAAGCAGAATAAGCGCCGCCAAAACAAGGGCAATTATGGCAACCGAGTAACTGCCTTTTTTTAATGCAAACTGACTGTGCAGAGCTTTCTTTTTACTCTTTTTTCGGTCAGCCTTTGAAATAACAGCCTCGGTCTGCTCGGGACTGAGGTTTTTTTCCTGATTATCCATTTTTCGCCCTCCTTATGCCCATCTGCGCTTTTCAAGCGAGCGAACACACAAAAACAGAAATGCCGCCGTTATGCTTAAAAAGTACACGATATCGGGAATTGAAAAAACATTTTTGCCAAAGCTCTCAACCGCTGAGATAAACGCCGCTTTTTCTATTATCGCCGAAAGCCACGATATCTTAACCATGGATGAAAAGCTCGACATATAAAGAACAAGTATATTTACAACCAATGTAAGTATTGCGGAAATTACCGGACTTTCAGTAAGCGACGATATAAGCATACCGATAGAAATAAGCGCCGCACCCAAAAGTATCATACCGAAAAGCGAATAAATAAAGCTCAAAACATTGACCGAAACATAGCTTGCAACGATTATTTCAAATATCACCGCAGGTGAAAAACCTATTGCATAAACACAAAGTGCGGCGAAGAACTTGCCTAACACTATACCGCTGAGCTTAACGGGTGATGTTAAGAGAACCTGGTCAACTTTCTGCCTTCTATCCTCGCTCATCAGCTTCATAGTGATAATCGGAACCGTAAAGGTAACAACCACCGACATCGCAAGCAGCAGACTTGATAAATCGGGTGAACCGTAACTGTAAATCAGTGAAAAATATATGCCCAAAAACATAAAATATGCCGCAAGAACTATATAACCTATGGGCGTTCTGAAATATGCTTTAAACTCACGCTTGAATATCGCTGTCACTGTTCTCACCCTCGCTTTCTTCAATTTGTGTTTGAGCCGCAGTATCGGCTGAATTATTATCATCTTTACTTATGCCGAGTATTTTTCTCGCCGCTTCGTTATCCCCGGCTTCCGTAAGACGCAGGAAAATTTGTTCAAGGGACACCGCATCGGATGAAAATGAAAGCATAGTTTTTCCGCTTTCTTTTACCTTATTAAACACCGCCGCGCGAACATCCTTATCGCCTTCGGGGACTATATTAAAATCATACGCCCCGTTCTCTTTTTTACCGAGGGATGTGACACTGCTCACACCGTCAATACCCGAAAGAGTGCTTATCATATCCTTCTCATCGCACACTATTCTTGCCACAAGCGAGGTATCATATGATAGCTTTCTCGCAAGGTTATCCGGCGTATCATCGGCAATAATCTGCCCCTTATTTATTATTATTACTCGCTCGCACACCGCCTGAATTTCAGAAAGAATATGCGAGGAAAGAATAATTGTATGATTTTTACCGAGCCGGCTTATAAGATTTCTTATCTCAATAATCTGCTTCGGGTCAAGACCTACCGTAGGCTCGTCCAATATCAAAACATCCGGATTACCCACAAGCGCACCGGCAAATCCCACGCGCTGACGATACCCCTTTGAAAGATTTTTAATAAGCCTGTTACTCACATTATCAATTTTGACAAGCCGCATAATCTCGTTAATATGAGGAGCTTTCGGAAACTTTACCTTCTTTAAATCGTATATGAAATAAAGATACTCTTTAACCTTCATATCGGTATAAAGCGGAGGTATTTCCGGCAAATATCCTATACGCTTTTTTGCCGCTTCGGGATTATCTATAACATCTATACCGTCAACACTTACATTTCCTTTTGTAAATGAAAGATAACCCGTAATAATATTCATAATTGTTGATTTTCCGGCGCCGTTAGGCCCCAAAAATCCGACAACTTCACCCTTTTCGATAGAAAAACTAACATCATCTACCGCAAGGTAACTGCCGTATTTTTTGCTGAGAGATTTAACTTCAATCATCTGCATTCCTCCCGTTTAACTTATAAATTCAATTATACAAAGAACATCAAGAAATTTTGTAAACTGAATGTAAAACTTTACAAAATAATATTTTAATACATTTGCGGCGTTTTGTAAATAATAATTGCGGTGAAAATTATGAAAAAATTTCTGAAACCCGCACTTGCTGTTTTTTTAAGCGGTGCCATATTCTTTATATCGTCATATCTTTATCTGAACAGTAGTCTTAAAAGCGCCGAGCAACAGGCGGATAAGAAAGCCGAAAATATACCTTTCAGGCAAATTCCCGAAAACTGCGGCCTGCTTACCACACTGCCAAACGGAAAAAGTATGTTGTTTTATCTTGATTTTGAGAGCGAAATATTGTATATTATAAATGTATATGGTCATTTTGAGAACACAAATGATTATGTAGGTTATCCGATTGATAAAAAATGCAATTTGGATTACTATTCCCTGTCGCTGATTATTGACCGTATCGGCGGAATTGATATTGAAGGCGATGGCGGTTTTTTACGCTACGGCGGCATTCAGGTTTGTGATATGATTTCAGGCGATAACTCTGATGAGCTTTTTTACACTCTTCTTGATTCCTTTTGCGAAAAAATAGCTCAGGTGGGGTTTTTTGAAGATGATTTTTCTTACCTGATAAGCGTGTGTGATACAAATCTTACAATGCCGATATGCCTTTATTGGAGCGATTATATGAGCGATATGTTTTCAAATGTTGTTTTTGTGAACCGGGAGGAGCCGCAATGAAAAAGGCTTTGACTGTTTTTTTAAGTATTACTATGGTTTTTTTATCCGGTTGTGAAAAAAGTGTTTCTGATTATTTTTCGGAAGTAAGCAGTCGCTTAGAGCAAATAATTATTACAATCGCCGAAGAGGATGTTATTGAAGAAGAATCAATCGTGTTGATTTCTCCCGATAATGAATCCTATGAAAGCACTAATCTATCGGCATATCAAAAGCTCAGCACAAATCAAAAAAGTCTATACTCGATAATGTACAAGGCAATAAAGGATATGGAGCTTAATCTTATTGACATATCGAGGTATTCATCTTCAAACATTTTTTCCGAAGCCTTAATTGCTCATAGAGCTATTATGTGCGACTGTCCGGAATTTTTCTGGATGCCTAAAACCTTATCGGTTGTATCGACGCAAAGCAGTAATAAAACCTATCTGTGTTTTAAAGACTATAAAAACAAAAATGACCGGGTAGGGTTTTACGGAATTACCCGGGAGCAAAAAGATGAAATGGCAAAAAAGCTCGAAATTGCCGAAAAGGATATTATAGAGGGTATAAACGAGTGTTACACCACATTTGATACAGAGCTTTTTATTCACGATTATCTCTGCAATAACATAGTCTATGATACCGAGTCTGCCGAAGACCTTGATAACGCCGATTCTGATTCGATGACGATATACGGAGCCTTAGTTAAGGGCAAAGCCATTTGTGAGGGCTATTCAAAGGCTATGCAGTATTTATGTAAGAAATCAGGCATTTCCTGCAATGTGGTTTACGGAGAGTACGAAGGCACGCCTCATATGTGGAACATAATAAACCCCGGCGACGGTCCTTATTACCTTGATGTAACCTTTGATGATAGTTCGCAGTTTTCTGTTTTACATTACTATTTTAATTTAACAAAATCGGAAATAGAGAAAGATCACGAGTTTTCCGAGCCGTTTTCTCAAAGTAAAACTTATGATGTTGACGATGATTTTAATTTTTTCTGTGAGAATTCAGATAATAAGGCTTTCAACTATTTCGAATATAACAAGGCTTATATAACTGATGATTATTCTGACGCGGTAAATTTTTTGATTATACAAAACAGCGAAGGTAAAACCAATGCTGAGCTTAAAAATTTAACCGGCGACGAAAACTCAAAAGCCATCAGCGTTTTAAAATCAAAATTAAGATGGCAAATGAATTTAAAACATTTCTATGAGTACGATGATGAAAACATTATTATCGTTATGTGGTGATTTAAAAAAAGGAGTGAGGAAGATGAAATGGTTAAGCAAAGCCGTATCGCTTGTACTTTGCATAGCTTTTGTTTTGTGTGCCGTTCCTGCCGTGGCAGCGAGCACAAACAATACAATAGCAGGCGATATTAACGGTGACGGCAATGTTAACAACAAGGACCTCACCCGCCTGTTTCAATACCTATCCGATTGGGATGTTACTGTAAACGAAGAAGCGCTTGATGTAAATGGTGACAACAAGGTTAATAACAAAGACCTCACTCGCCTGTTTCAGTACCTATCCGATTGGGATGTTGAGATATTCCCCCAATTTAATTGTGACCACCAAGGCGGCACGGCTACCTGCAATAAAAAAGCTATATGCGATATTTGCGGCAAGCCTTACGGTGACTATGATTATTCAAATCACACCGGATCAAGCGAGATAAGGAACGCCGTTCCTCCCACCTGCACCGCCGAAGGCTACTCAGGTGATACATACTGCCTTGATTGCGGCAAAATAATTTCTCGGGGTACAATTATTGCCGCGATAGGCTCACACGGCGAAACAGAGGTAAGAAACGAAAAGAGTGCCAAATGCACCGAAAACGGTTATACCGGAGATACTTATTGTAAGATTTGCGGTGAGCTTTTATACGAGGGCACTGTAATCCCTGCCACAAATCATCCTGACACGGTACTTCGCGGTGATTATCCCGCTTCCTGTACTGCCGATGGCTATTCGGGCGATACATATTGCCTCGATTGCGGAGAATTGCTAAGTCAGGGAAGCATAATTAAAGCAACGGGACACACCGGCGGCAAGGCTACATATCATAGTAAAGCGATATGCTCGGTATGCGGTGAAGAATACGGCAGCTTTGCCGATATTTCAGCCTTCGACCAATTAAACGAAAACCAAAAGGGCATATACAATGTTTTCAACAGAGCAATAGGCGCTCTTGAAATGGAGTGGTTTGATGTTCCGTTTGTTGAGGGCACCGAGAAAAATACTATGGAATCTGATATAAGGGTTGCGCTTCACGCAGTGGCCTATGACCACCCTGAGTACTTCTGGATGCCTAAGACATATTCATATCAAATCAGCACTGATAAATATACAAAGCTTATGACGGCGGTTGAAGCTGGCTTCACATTCTATTCAGGCAACTCAGAGCGAGGATTTTATAATGTGACCGCCGATGAAAAGCAGGCGATGCAGGCTGAACTCGATGCAAAAATCGAAGAAATACTAACTCAGGCCCGAAGGCTTGACAGCGATTTTGAAAAAGAACGCTTTATTCACGATTACTTATGTGAAAACATTACTTATGATGATGAATCATCAAATCTTGTAAACAGTGGCGGCACGGCGGATTTTAAAACCTACACGGTATATGGCGCACTCATAGAGGGCACCTGCGTATGCGAGGGTTATTCGAGGGCTATGCAGTTGCTGTTAAACAGGCTCGGCATCAAGTGCGGTCTTGTAACGGGCATCGGTCAAGGCGGACCTCATATGTGGAATATAATAAATATCGATGACGGTTTATATTATACCGATGTAACCTTTAATGACTCTGTTGAAGGAAGCGGACTTGACCTGCCAGGACTTCACACCTATTTTAACATAACAAAAGATAAGCTCGAAAAAGACCATTCTCTCGATGATATGTATGCCGAAGGCGTTAATTATTTAGACCCAAACATTGATTTCAACTTCTTTAAAACCTATAACGATGATACAGAGTACTATTATTTCACAAAGGTCGGCGCGTATGTCTATGCCGATAACGCAAGGGATGCGGCGCAGTATGCACTTGATGAGTATTCAAAAGGCCATAAGACGATAGAGATTGAATATGACCAAAGCATAAATTCAGAAACCGCAAAATATCTTTTAGCAAATGCGCTCAGAGGAAAACTCAGCATTTCCCGCTATGCCGAACCGCAATTTGGTAATTACTTAATTATTGTATTCAAATAATAACCTTTCGGAGAGTAAAAAATGGAAGATATTAAAAAAATATTCGGCAGCTGCGTGTTCGGTGACGAAGTAATGAAAGAACGCCTGCCGGAAGACATTTATCTGCTGTTAAAGGCTGCAATAGCGGAGCACAAAAGCATTGATAATTCAATAGCGGATACTGTGGCTGACGCTATGAAGGATTGGGCTATCGAAAAGGGAGCCACTCATTTTACCCATTGGTTTCAACCTATGACCGATATAACGGCTGAAAAGCACGATAGCTTTGTATCAACCGATAAAAGCGGAAAAATGATACTTGAATTTTCCGGCAAGGAGCTTATAAAGGGCGAGCCGGATGCATCGAGCTTCCCCTCAGGAGGACTGCGCGCCACATTTGAAGCGCGCGGATACACCGCTTGGGACCCGAGCTCATATGCTTTTGTGAAGGATGATACCCTTTGCATTCCAACTGCGTTTTGTTCATACGGTGGTGAGGCATTAGACCAAAAAACTCCGCTTTTGCGCTCGATGGATGCTATAAATAAACAAGCCCTCAGAATTGTAAGACTATTCGGGATGAATGATGTTAAATATATAAACACTATGGTAGGCCCCGAGCAGGAATACTTTTTGGTGGATAAGGAACTTTACGATAAGCGCCCTGACCTTGTTTTCTGCGGCAGAACGCTCATAGGCGCAAAGCCTCCTAAGGGACAGGAGATGGAGGACCACTATTTCGGTGTTATAAAGCCACGGGTTGCCGCATTTATGCGTGACCTCGATAAAAAGCTCTGGGAGCTTGGCGTTATGGCAAAAACCGAGCATAACGAGGCGGCTCCGGCACAACACGAGTTGGCTCCCATTTTCACCAATACAAATGTGGCGGCTGATAATAATCAGCTTACTATGGAGATTATGAAAAAAACCGCCGAGGAGCACGGACTTGTGTGCCTGCTTCACGAGAAGCCCTTTGCAGGAGTAAACGGCAGCGGTAAGCATAACAACTGGTCGCTTTGCACCGATACGGGTATAAATATGTTAAAACCCGGGAAGAGTGCAAGCTCGAATAATTTGTTCTTATTAACGCTTGCGGCTGTGATAAAAGCAGTGGATGAGCACCAGGATTTGCTCAGGATATCGGTGGCGTCCGCCGGTAACGATTTGCGCCTCGGCGCCGCTGAGGCACCCCCGGCGATTATATCAATGTATTTAGGCGATGAGCTTGATTCCCTTTTGGATTCGATAATAAAGGGCGAGCGCCACAATGATATAAACAAAACCAATATGACGGTTGGAGCAGATGTTATACCGGTTATAAGGAAGGATAATACCGACAGAAACCGAACCTCTCCCTTTGCTTTCACGGGCAACAAGTTTGAATTCCGTATGCTCGGCTCATCCGCCTCAATTTCGGATGCCAATGTTATGATAAATACCATTGTTGCGGATGCTTTCTGCGAATTTGCGGATATACTCGAAAAATCCACCGATTTTGAAAACGATGTAAAACTGCTTATACGGGATACAATATCAAATCACAAAAGAATAATATTCAACGGTGACGGATATTCAAAATCCTGGGAGGAAGAAGCAAAGAAACGCGGACTTTTAAATCTCACCAACACCGCGGTTTCTCTGCCATATCTTTCAAACAAAGCAAACATTGAGCTTTTTTCTCGCAACGGCGTATTTAACGAAACCGAAGTCAAATGCCGCGAAGAAATTCGCCTTGAAAACTATTGCAAAACAGTACATATTGAGGCGCTCACATTATCACAGATGATAAAGCGTGATATCATACCGGCAATAAGCGCATATACCGGCTCGCTTTGCGAGTGTATATGCAGTAAGCATAACGCCTCGGCAGATATAGACTGCTCGGTTGAAGAAACGCTCGCAAAAAGCCTTTCTTCAAAGAATGCGGAGCTTTTAAGGCTTACAAGTGAGCTTGACGGTGCCGTAAAAAAAGCCAAAACAATAACTGATGTTTGCGAATGTGCGCTTTTCTATCACGATACACTGCTTGCCCTTATGAAGCAAATCCGCGATATTTCGGATAAGTGCGAGCTTGAAGTTAAAAGAGAATATTGGCCGTATCCTACATATGATGATTTGCTTTTTAAAATTTAAAGCATAAAAAATCGCCTCGGTTACCCGAGGCGATTTCAATTTTAATTATTGTTTTTTATGCTTGCGGTGCTGCGTTAGCTGCAAAATTCTGATCCTTGATTGATTCATAGAAAGACGCACGGCTAAGCTCCATATAAGGCTCAACATAGATAAGCGCCAAACCGCAGGTAACAGAACCGAGCAATATCCACCAGAAGAAGCTGAGGTCTAAAACAAAGAGATCCCACTTGTGACCGTTCATCATATTCTTACTTGCAGTGATAGCATCATTAGCCTTCATTTCCGGATGATCAGCGAGTATGTAAAATGTCATAGCATAAGAATAAGATTTTACAATACCCGGAATGCAGAAGAGAAGTGACCAAAGGAATGTGTAAATGGTAACCAAAACACCGGCGCCGCAGTTAGTACCGAAGTTATTAAAGCCCTTGAACATATCACCGAATTCAGCTTTTTCGCCGCGAAGAACTGACAACTGAACCAAAGCTAAACCTGCCGCAATCGGACCTGAGAGAACAAGCGCACCGATACCGGTAATGCCGGAAGCGCCTAAAATAAGGCCACCAACGATAAGAGTACCGAAGATAATGCCAAAATTGGCACCCAAAGCGGTTTTAGCTCTGAGCTTTACTTGTTTTCTGTCATACATAATTAACAACCCCCCTATAATTGTTAATTATATTATAAATTTTTCCACTACACCTGTCAAGAGTTTATTTTTCTTTAAACACCCGTACTGTAAACGATTTATTACATCTCGGGCAGACTGTGGTGTGCTTGCCCTTTTTCCTCGGCAATCTCAGCACCGCTTTACAATAAGGACATTTTTTATAAATATGGGTATAATCAGCTCTGCGCTGGCGGCGAAGACCGTATATGCTTCTCACCTTGTTTATAACGCTCATAACAGCTTGATTTTCCCTCTGCCTTGCGAAGTTGTTGCGCGAGAACACACGCAACACCGCAATAAGTATTATAAGGTAAACCGCAATCTGCAATACTGCCGAGCGCACGAAAATATTTATAAACGCTAAAATCGCGCTTATTACGAACAAAACATAAAAGAGAGCGTCCGCACCGTATCTGCCGCTCATAAACCGCATCAATCTGTAACGAAAATTCATACTGTTCCCTTCTTTTTATCTGTTAACTCTATTATATCCCCTCTTTTAATATAATTTGTGAACAACAGATTAAAAAATTATATATTTTTATTGCCTGTCAAGGTATTATAATGTATAATCACAATATAAAGCATAAAGGGGTTAGGTAATGTTTTCATCGGTTAAAAGTATAGGCATCTTCGGTATAGATACATATATGTTGCAAATTGAAGCTGATGTTTCGGGAGGGCTTCCGAGCTTTGATATTGTAGGTCTTCCGGATACTTCGGTAAAAGAATCGAGGGACCGTGTTCGCGCCGCCATTAAAAACAGCGGTTTTAAATTTCCGACGGGTCGAATTACCGTGAACCTCGCCCCTGCCGATAAGAGAAAAGAGGGCGCAATTTACGATTTGCCGATTATGCTTGCAATTCTTATCGCGTCAAAGCAGTTAAGTGTTAATGTATCGGATTGTGCCTTTTTGGGTGAGCTTTCGCTTGACGGGAATGTAAGACCGATAAACGGAGTGCTTGCTATGAGCATAACAGCCGTTAAGTCCTCAATTAAAAATCTCTTTGTGCCCGCAGATAACGCGGCGGAGGGTGCGGTAATTGAAAACATAAATGTTTACGGTGTAACGCATATTAAGGATTTGCTTAATCATTTAAACGAAAGCGTGAAGCTATCCCCTGCCCGGCACGAGCCGCAAAAGAAACACAAAGCGTATGATATGATAGATTTCAGTGATGTGAAAGGTCAAATAGCCGCAAAGAAGGCGCTTGAAGTTGCCGCCGCAGGAGGTCACAATATTCTTCTGATAGGTCCTCCCGGCGCCGGAAAAAGTATGCTTGCCAAAAGACTGCCTACTATTTTGCCCGAAATGACATTTGAAGAATCTATTGAAACTACAAAAATTCATTCTGTTGCCGGAATAATTGATAAGGAAAACCCGATTGTAACCGAAAGACCATTTCGCGCCCCGCACCACACGATTTCCGCGGCAGGTCTTACAGGCGGAGGAAGCATACCGAAGCCGGGCGAAATATCCCTTGCTCACAACGGCGTTTTATTCTTAGATGAGCTTCCGGAATTCAGGCGTGATGTTATGGAAGCGCTCAGAGCTCCTATTGAGGACGGTGTTGTAACCGTATCTCGCGTATCAGGAACTGTTACATATCCGAGCTCTATCACGCTTGTTGCCGCTATGAACCCCTGCCCTTGCGGATATTACGGGCATCCGAGCAAGGCTTGCAGTTGTTCAATGAATGCGGTCAAAAAATATCTCAACCGTATATCAGGGCCAATGCTTGACAGGCTTGATTTACACATAGAAGTACCGCCGGTAGATTATAAATCCCTTTCAAACACGGAAAAAAGTGAAACCTCAGCTGAAATAAGAGCAAGAGTGAACAAGGCGCGTGAAATACAAAACAAAAGATACAAAGGCACCGGAATTACCTGCAACGCAAGGCTTACACCGGGATTGTTAAGAAAATTCTGCGTTATGGCAGATGACGCGGCAAGCTATCTCAGCCGAAGTTTTGATGAGTTAGGTCTTTCTGCAAGGGCATACGACAGAATACTTAAAGTTGCCCGCACAATCGCCGACCTTGAAGGCAGTGAAAAAATCCAAAAGCAACACATTTTCGCATCAATAAGGTTCAGAAGCCTTGACAGAAAGTATTGGAACGAATAAAAATAAAAGCGGCTGATGATTTACTCATCAGCCACTTTTTCTCCCTGCAACAGATATAATGTATTTTTGATTGTTTATAATTATGTGCTGAGTTTCTAAAAACTCAGCAACCGTTTCTGAAAAGCTATCGGCGGCTCGCATAGCCGAAATCCCCTGCCCCATAGCTTTAACGATACTTTCCTTGCGGGTCCATATTTCGAGAAATCTGAGCTTTTCGCCTGCTGTGCCCGGCATTACATATTCGAGTTCCCTTTTTGAAAACAGCCTTTCGGATATAAGTCTTATTGCCGAGGTATCCAAATGCCTTACTTCCGGCTCAATATCAACACCAATGCTTGAAACATCCTTATCTATACAGATAAGGTTTTCCTTTTCCTCTCCCTTGCCGCAGGCGGCAACCAAAACTGCGGAAGAAGTATGAGATACGGAAAAATCAAACGGTGCATCTTTGATATACGGTTTTCCCTTTTCTGTTGTTTTTACTAAACGGTCGGCTTTCTTTATGCCGAAAGCACGGTATAGTAGATCATCCCTCAAAGATACTGCCGCCTTATGCCGAGAGGAAGTATTATCATCGCAAGAAGCATATTTAAGATATATCATAAATTCCCTCAAAAATACATTTTTTCAGCAATGCTTGACAAATTTCGACAATTTTGTATAATATAATAGGATTAAGAAAGAATAAAAAAGGATCCACACCCTATTCGAGCGCGGATCCTTACTTGGAGCTGAAGATGGGACTTGAACCCACGACCTGCTGATTACGAATCAGCTGCTCTACCAACTGAGCCACTTCAGCGAACAATAGTAATTATATCAGCATTATTCAGTTTAGTCAAGTATTTTAGGTGATGAAATGAAAGAGTCGGTAAAACCAATCAACAAAAGAATAGCCACTTACAGAAAGCTGGCAGGATATACCCAGCAAACCGCGGCTGATGCCTTAGGTATAAAGAAAAACACATACGCGCGTATGGAGCTCCACGGAAATCCAACGCCGGATATGCTCGTCAGCTTAGCAAAGCTATATAACATATCGCCCAATTTAATTTTATTCGGTACAGATGCCGCGGCGGAAAACACGGCACCGTCAGTAGATGAAACAAAAGATACTCGGCTTAAAGAGGAACCGCAAATATTCAGAAAAAAGCCGGATTTAGTTCTCACAATCAATGAGGAAAACTGCATCAAGGCGTGCAGAAAGCTATCAAAGGAAGATAGAAACAAGGTTATGGAACTTATCAACAAATTATACGGA
>CADBOD010000131.1 GCA_902796165.1 Oscillospiraceae bacterium
CGCATCACGGCAAAAGGTTTTTAGATTTTCATAAGAATAATTGATATAACTCATACTCTACCTCCGAATATATTTTGAAAATTTTCTGTAATTCCGTAATCGGCATAATCGAAAATCGGGGCTTCTTTATCGGGATTTATCGCTATAACCGTTCCCGCTTTATCCATTCCAACGATATGGTGAACGGCACCTGATATACCTATTGCAATATAGACTGACGGGGATACGGTTTTGCCGGTAAGACCTACCTGCAATTCATACGGCAGTATATCATTATCAACCGCTTTTCTTGAAGCGCCGAGTTGCGCTCCGTAACGGTCAGCGAACGCTTTTATACTGTCAAGGCAATTTTTAGCGCCATAACCTGCCGCTACTAATATATCGCTTGAATTATTATTTGTTCTTACCGTCGCCATTGCCGGTTTTGTAAGACTTTTTATTTTGGCAATCACACTGCCGGAAAGTGCAGGTCTTATCATATAAAGTGTTTCGCCATCAGTATCGAGTGCGGTACAATCGGCACAAAGCCCTAAATCAAGTTTTGCGGCAATCAGTGCAGAAACTCTTTTTGAAATACTGTCACTGCCGAAAAGTACCGCATCGGGATTTTCGGTTTTTATAGACTTAATTACTGCATCAACATCGTTATTATCGCAAAAAACAATATTTTCAGAAACCGTTTTTGCATATTCGATAGGTGCCTTTGTTACACACAACACTTTACTTATTTTCTTTTCCGTATGCGTGATTTGTATTTTTTGCTTCGTTTTATTAAGTGAATTCTTTACGATTTCATCAAGCCTATCAAAACTTATAAATTCACACTTTCGCCTGCCGGAAGTGTTTTCTTTGGTTTCTATAACCCTTGTAGGCGAGCCTTTAAGTCCGCATTTATTTACATTGGCGCTGATATCTTCCGCAGACCAAATAACAACCTCACCGATTTTTGAACGAATTGACGGCAGTCGCAGGGTGTTTATCCTCTCTACTGTAAGCAGTGCCGGAGAAGAAACCGTCATATTCCCCTCGTCCCTCGTTTTGCAGGAAACTGAATTTTTTGTTATATCGCCTATACCCATAACATTTGTTATTAGATTAAAGCCTACCTTATAAGAAAGCATTACTCCCGTTTGAGCCGTATCACCTATCAGTGTTTGCCGACCACAAAAGATATAATCAGGTTTTATTTTTTCTACCGCAAGGGAGAGCGTATAGGCGGTGGCTAACGTATCAGCGCCGGCGAAAGCAGTATCACTTAAAAGATAAGCGGTTTTAGCACCGAGCCGAGTGAGGGACAACAGCGTATTCTTATTACTTTCAGGTCCCATACTTAAAAGGCAAACTTCGGCATCTTTAACCGATAAAGCAAGCTCATAAGCACAAGCGTCAAACGGGTTTATTTCGCCGTCAAGCCCTATTCGGGCACATACAAGTATTTTCATTACTATTACCTTGCGTCGTATATAGGAGCGAGAGCATCGTGTATCTTTTTATACTCTTCAAACACCTTGCGATATTTTTCGGTATTTTCTTTATTTGGAGTTGTGACATCTTCCCTCTTTACGCATTTTTGTGCAGCTTCTTCCGCACTCGAAAACACCCCTGTTGCAACCCCTGCAAGCATGGCAGAGCCGAGCGAAGAATCACTGCTTTTTGTGGTTATCATAGTAAGCCCTAAAACATCCGAAAGTATCTGTCGCCAAAGTTTCCCTTTTGTGCCGCCGCCTATTGCTGTAACGGTTGTATTATAAGGAATATTAAGGCTATCAAGATACAACTTACTGTCAAGCATAGAAAACGCAACGCCTTCAAGTACAGCACGGGTAAAATGTGCCTTTGTATGAGTGGCACGAACGCCTGTAAAACTTCCGCAAAGAGCAGGGTCTGCATAAGGGGTCAGTTCTCCGTTTAAGTACGGGTGGAAGATTAGCCCTTCGGCGCCAATCGGTATATTTTCAGCCTTATTATCAAGTTCTTTGTATTCGCCGCCGAAAGTATCTCTATACCAGCGATATGATGCGGCGCAGGATTTTGTCGCTGTGCCGGGATACCAAAGACCATCTACGATGTGCGAATAGTTCACAAGATGTCTATCCGGGTACGGCTTATCTGTTATAACACAAATTCTACCGGCTGTTGCGAGTTTTACGGTAACATCGCCTTTGTTTACTGCACCGGAAGCGAATACCTCCATAACGGTATCGGTTGTACCACAAATAACGGTTGTCCCCTCTTTGAGCCCTGTGGCATCTGCCGCCGTCTTTGTTACATTTCCTATAATATCAGTAGGTTTTACGATTGGCGGTAACATTTCCTCATTTATTCCGACAAGTTCACAAAGCGATTTATCCCAACACATTTTATTGCAGTCAAAAAGCATACTGCCCTGTGCCTCAATAAAATCAGTACAATAAACACCGGTAAGGAAATATCTTATATAGTCTTTTTCAAAAAATATATACTTTGCTTTGGCAAAATTATCAGCTTCGTTTTCTTTAAGCCATAAAAGTTGCGGCAATGTCCAAATCGTATCGGGCTTATGGAAGGTTTTTTTGAAGATTTCTTCGCCTTTTTCTGCACGAAGTTTATCTGCTTGTTTGCGGCTTCGGCTATCCGTCCAATGAATCGCATTTCTGATTGGTACAAAGTTTTCATCGCAGATTAAGGATGTATGCGTAGCGGAATCTATTGCAACAGCCAAAATCCTATCTGCACTTATTTTGCTTTTAACAAGCAAGGCTTTACAGTTTTCGCAAAGTGCATTTATCCAATCGTCAGGCGATTGTTCACAAGCTCCGTTTTCGGGATAAAGGGTAGGATATTCAACTGTATTTTCGGCAATGATATTTCCGCTCTCATCGATAAGGGTCGCTTTGGAAGCACCGCCACCGAAATCTATACCCAAAAGAAATTTCATTCTTTTTCTCCTTAATACTTAATTTCAAAGTTAGTACCGGTTATACCTGATACTACACCCTTTTTTATTAGTTCGTCGTTATCTATATGTGCAAGTATCCATTTATTTTTACGGAAAATAACAGGATTTAAAGGCTTATCCGAAAGATTAGTATTTGTGCCCTTAGGAAGTCCTACTACACATCCAAATCCCTCTTTTTGTACTTCGCAGGGACAAAAATGCAATGTAGTAGCATAGACTTCAACAACTGTACCCGCAGGAAGATAAAATGCTTTAAATTTAGAAGAATCTATCTTTTCGTTTTCTATATCCCAAATATGGCCAAGTATCAAAACAAGCGGTGTAACGGCAACATTTATCTCATTTGCATTATGCCATTCGGTAGCATTCATAAATGTGTTATGTCCCCAACAATAACCGACTTGCGCAGGAAGAGAACCGTAAAACTCATTCTTAAATAAAGTTGCAATTTCCAAATTTTCAAAATCTTCTACGGATGGAAGATACGAAGAACCACTCTCCGGATTTTTAATTTTTTTAGCAGTTTGCAATAATTCTTTTATATCTAATCCGTTTATAACTCTACCGAAAGTTGAAAACTCATTATCGGTAACATTAAAAAATTCAATTTCCCTGTTTAATTTTTTTAATTTTTCTAACATTATATTTACCCTCTATTCAATTATGCTGATTGAGTGGGTATGATTGTATTCCTTTTTGGCAGAAAGGGTAATTATCCCTTCTTTTTTCTCTATATCATAACTACTCCCGACAATATCCGGTATTCCACTCCAAGGCTCTAAGCAAATGTACGGAGAATTAGGTTTATGCCACAAAAGAAAGTATTTATCATCAGGAAAATCAACACGAACTGCTCTGCCGGTTTTTCTGTTTCTGAGTGTTGCCGATTTCGATTTTAAGTCTTTGAAAACAAGAGCATCCACCGTAAAA
>CADBOD010000132.1 GCA_902796165.1 Oscillospiraceae bacterium
CAACAGCTGATATTACAAGAGATGAACGTTTGCAAGTTGTAGGTTACGGAGATATTTTAACTACTTTATTGCGATAAAATCTTACTACAGTAAACAACTATAGAATTGTAGTGTTTTGTCATGAGTAAGGATACCCTCGCAAAACATGTATCATTATGGCTGACTTATACAAAAGCTATGCCCACCCGGAAGGGTGAGCATGGCTTTTGTATATGCTGAGATTCAAACAAGCATGGGGAAAAGCACAAAGTCGGCTCAGCTTTGATGTTATTGGGATGATTCTGTTAGTAGCCATACCGCAAGATTGAAACCGAACTTAAATGCTGCTATTTCGGAAACGGAGTTCATTTCGTTTGCGGCGGTATAGTATTTCTCGAACAGTTCTGCTTGTTCGGGGGTTAGGGTTGCTTCAAGTTTTTCCCGGTTGTTTGCCACGAGGTGAAGAAGGCTTTTATATTCCGCATGGCCATCAACAAACTGTTCGACAGGGCGGATATTGCCATACCATAGGTTTTCGAGCGTTGTCATATAAACAGCACCTCGCTTTTGACAATCTCTTCGGCACGGTTGCGGATAGAGTTCATACGGCGCACCCATTTCAACTGGTCGGTGGCTTTGAGTTGCTCAGTCACGCTTTCGGCTTTTGCCATTTGCTTCACCAACTGAAAAAGCATTTCTTCGGCTTGGGCATTTACGCTTTTAAGATAAGAGTTTAGTGTGCCGTTCATCCGCATAACATTTATTACTGTTGGTTTGGTTGCTTTCAGGTAATCGTAATGCCTGCGGCCGAGAATTCCTATGTCTTTTAAGTTGTCTTTCATATTGCAAACCCTCCTTTGCTGAGCACATTGTACCGCAACAAAAGGATATTGAGAAATGTGCGATTTTCGGTAAAATGTGTGCAACAGGTGTGCAACGAAAAGGATTTTTAACAATTTTAATCTTTTCTATTAAAAAAAAACAAAACGCCAGAAACCCCTTTATTAAAGGCGTTTCACAGCGTTTTGAGAAAAGAAAAATCCGCCTTGGAAAAGGCGGATTTTTGGTCGAGGTGACAGGACTTGAACCTGCGGCCTCTGCGTCCCGAACGCAGCGCTCTACCAAACTGAGCCACACCTCGATTCGGATGTCAGACAAGATGACCATATAATTATATATAAGGATAGATAGTTTGTCAACAAAATTTTATTAACTTTTTGTTGAAATGATGTTAATAGTATGATATACTTTATAGGTATAATAGCTTTATTATATATATAATATTATATTTTACATAAAAGGTGGGGTAAAAATGGGAATAAATTCGATAAACGATGTTTGGAATGCCGTTTGTGAAGAGTGCAAAAAAACAGTATCGGAAGTGGCGTTTGACACGTTCTTTAAATTTTTAACACCTGTCAGCTTTGACAGTAACGAATTTATTCTTTCGACCGAATCGGAATATTTAAAGACTACGGTTGAAAATTTATATAAAGACATTATAGAAAAAGCTATAAGAACGGTTTTGGGAATTCCGATAAAGCCGGTATTTATGGTTGGAGAAGACGAAGAAAGCATAATGAAAGCCGATAAGGAAAGCGAGGGGCTTACCTTTGAATCTTTTTTCAATTTTGATAACTTCGTAGTAGGCCCTTCAAACGAGTTTGCTCACGCGGCAAGCCTTGCGGTGGCGGATAACCCGAATATAGTTTATAATCCTTTGGTTATTTACGGTCCCTCGGGTGTTGGTAAAACACATCTTTTGTTGGCAATAAAAAATCACATCAGGCGCCATTTTCCTTATAAGACCGTGGAATACACAAGATGCGAGGATTTTACAAATCAGCTTATAAAATCGCTTCACGAAGGAAAGCTCGGAATGGGCTCCATTGATGATTTCCGCAACAAATACAGAAATGTTGATGTTTTGCTTATAGATGATATTCATTTTATCGCAGGCAAGGAGCAAACGCAGGAGGAATTTTTTAATACCTTTAACACCCTTTATCAGAGCAACAAGCAAATTGTTGTAACATTGGACAGGCCGTTAAAGGAAATAAAAACGCTGGATGATAGAATTCGCTCACGCCTTTCCTCCGGTCTTTTTGCAGATATTTCCTCGCCGGATTTTGAAACAAGGGTTGGAATTATAAAGAAAAAAGCCGATCAGTGCAATATTTCTCTTGACGAAAATATTATTTACTTTATCGCCGATAAGATAAAGAGCAACACACGCCAGCTTGAAGGTGTTGTAAAGAAGCTGCAAGCGTATATTTCAATTCAAAAGAAAATACCAACCGTGGCGATTGCTCAAAACTTCATAAAGGATGTAATTGAGGATACAAAGCCCGAAACAATAACGGTTGAAAGAATTATCTCAGAGGTTGCACATTCTTATAATATTTCAGAGAGTGATATTATTTCAAATAAGAAAACGGCAAAATTAGTTCTTGCGAGAAGAGTGGCTATGTATATAGCAAGGGAAACTACAGACCTTTCGTATAAATCAATAGGTGAAAAGTTCGGCAGGGACCATACAACCGTTCTTTACAATTACAACCAGGTTGTAGAGTTTTTGAAAAACAAGCCGTACGAAAAAGAGCTTGTGGATGATATTATAAAAAATTTACACAGGGATAATTATTAACAGTTTTAACCTTAATTATTTTAAGTTTTCCACTTTTTTCACTTTTTAAATTTTTTGTAAATTATCCGTCCACATTTTTTAAGTTTTGAATTAACATACGAAATGGCTTAAAAAAGGAGCTTGTACCACTTTTTAACCGTTTTAACATATCTTATTATTACTGTTATAAAACTTTTAATTATTTTTTTTAAAAAAGAAAAATTTTCGGAGGAAGAAAAATGAAAATTACCGTTAGTAAAGATTCTTTATCGGAAGCAGTTTTTAATCTTCTTAGAGTAGTAGGTGTAAAAAGTACAATGCCGGTGCTTGAAGGAATTCTTTTATCGGCAAAAGAAGGAAATCTTACCCTTACGGCTTATAATCTCGAAATGGGAATGAAAAAGGAAATTTTCTGTAATTGCGAAAAGCAAGGCGAAATAGTAATTAAAGCGCGTCTTCTTTCGGATATTCTTCGCCGAATGGGAGGCTCTCAGATAGAAATAGAAACAGATGAAAAGCTGATGTGCCATATTAAAAGCGATGATACTGTTTTTGATATTATGGGTATGGAGGCTTCTGATTTTCCGGAGCTTCCTACCGTAAACGAGGGTGCGGATATAAGCATTGAGAGCAAGGTTCTCTGTGAAATGGTTAAGGGAACAATATTTGCCGTTTCTCAGGTAGAGGGAAGCAGGCCTATTTATACAGGTCTTAATATTTCGGTTGAAAACGGTATTATACAGTTTGTTGCGATTGACGGCTACCGCCTCGCCATAAGAAAAGAAAAAACCTCAATAGAAAAGAATGTAAACTTTGTGGTTTCCGGTAAGGCTATAAGCGAGGTTGTAAAGTTAGCAGAGGAAAGCGAAGATGAAATAAAGATAGTTATAGGAAAGCGACTTATTTCTTTCCTTATAGGTGAATATGTGTTTATCGCCCGATTGTTTGATGGTGAGTATGTTGATTATAAAAAGGTTTTGCCGGAGAATTTCAAGCAGTCGGTAAAGCTGAATAAAAGTGAGCTTGTAAATTCTGTTGAAAGGGTTTCACTTCTTATAAACGACGCTTTTTCAACTCCGCTTCGTTTTCTTCTTGATGAAGAAGAGGCAACGCTCAGCTGTGCTACCTCAATAGGAAGAGCAAAGGAAACATTCAAGATAGATTTAAACGGCACGCCGTTTGAAATAGGTCTTAACAGCAGATATTTGCTCGATGCGCTTAAAGCGTGTGACGATGGAAATATAACCTTTAAGTTTAACGGCTCCTCCGCCGCGGTTACCATAATGCCTGAGGATGAGAGCAGCGAAGATTTTCTCTATCTCATAATGCCGTTGAGGTTGAAATAATGGGTAAGATAGGAGATATTGTTCTTATTGAAAGTGAATACATAAAGCTCGATAGTGCCCTTAAAATGGCAGGCTATGTTTCCACGGGGGGACACGCTAAAACCGTAATACAAAACGGTGAGGTAAAATTAAATGGCGAAGTGTGTATTCAAAGAGGTAAAAAATTAAGACAGGGCGATATTGTCGAATTTAATAATAAAACATTTATAATTAAAAATGCTTATTCAGAATATACAAATTAAAAATTTCAGAAACATAAAATCCGCCGATATTAGCTTTGACGAAAAAATGAATGTTATAAGCGGAGAAAACGCACAGGGAAAAACAAATATAATAGAGGCTCTCTGGCTTTTTTGCGGTGCAAAGAGTTTCAGAGGGGCAAAGGATGCTTCGTTTATAAAATTCGGGGAAAAAGAGGCTAAAACCGAAATAAACTTTATTTCAGGCGGAATAGAGCATAACGCGCAGATGATTTTTTTGGAAAAGAAAAACGCGGTTTTGGATGAAAACAATTTAAAGAGCACAAGCGAGCTTGCCGGAAGCCTTAAAGCCGTGGTTTTTTCGCCGCTTGATATAATGTTAATAAATGGCGGTCCGGATAAAAGAAGAAGATTTCTTGATGTTTCAATAGGTCAGCTTTATCCTAAATATATTTCTCTTTTAAGAAAATATAACAGAGCTTTGTTGCAGAGAAATAAAATTATAAAGGATTATAAGTATGACCCCACTGTATCGGTAATGCTTGATGTTTTTGAGGAAGAGCTGGCAGATAGCGGCTCAAAAATAATTGAGTACAGAAAAAGGTTTATAGAAAAGATAAATTCTTATTTGCCGAAAATTTTTTCGGGTATTTCTTCGGGGAGAGAGGAAATATCGTCGTTGTATGTCGCAAATGAAGAGGGTAATATGCTCGCTGTTAGGTTAAAAGAGGAAAGAAAAGAAAATTCTTTTTCCGGTTTTACCTCAACCGGCCCTCATAGAGATGATATAGATTTTCTTATAAACGGCATTTCAGCTAAAAATTACGGCTCGCAGGGACAAAAAAGAAGTGTAGCGATTTCACTTAAACTTTCGGTTTTAAATGTTATTTATGAGTTATCCGGGGAATATCCCGTGTGCCTGCTTGACGATGTAATGAGTGAGCTTGATGAAAACCGGCAGAAATATATTTTAAACAGTGTAAAGGAATGGCAGACCTTTATCACCTGCTGTGACCCCTCAAATGTTGAAAGACTTTCGGGTGGTAAGGTGTTCAGTGTAAAAAACGGCGGGGTGGAAGAATGTATATAAACCTCGGAAATAATACCGTTATTAAGGAAAAGGATATTATAGGTATTTTTGATTTGGATAATACCACCGTTTCAGCAAGAACAAGAAAATTTTTAGAAATTGCTCAAAAGAGGGGCAATATCATACTTACAAGTAATGAACTGCCGAAAACCTTTGTGGTTGCGAGTAGTAAAAAAGGAGAAAAAAAGGTTTACCTTTCACAACTTTCAACCGCAACCTTATCTAAAAGAAAACTTGTATAAATTAAAAAGTGGAAACCGCAGAAAAATATTGTTTTGATGTTCAATAAAATGGCTGCGATGAGAAAGGTGAGAAATAAACAAAGGCAATGCAAACCGCAAAAAAAGCATTGTTTTGATGTTCAATAAAATGGCTACGATGAGAAAGGTGAGCCACAAAAAAAGAAAAAATGAAAACCTGAAAATAATATTTTTTTGATGTTTAATAAATGGCTACTAACAGAAAGGTGAGACATAAAAATATGAGTGAGATGAATAATTTGCCGGTAACTGAGGCTTATGATGAAAGCTCAATTCAGGTCTTGGAGGGACTTGAAGCGGTAAGAAAAAGACCGGGTATGTATATTGGCTCTACCGGCGAGCGCGGACTTCACCACTTGGTATATGAAATAGTGGATAACTCTATTGATGAGGCGCTTGCAGGATATTGCGATAAGATACTTGTAGAGCTTTTGGATGACGGCGTAGTAAGGGTTACCGATAACGGCCGCGGAATACCGGTTGGTATTCATCCGCAAAAGAATATGCCGACGGTAAGCGTTGTATTTACAATTCTTCACGCAGGCGGTAAGTTCGGCGGCAGCGGATATAAGGTATCGGGAGGACTTCACGGCGTTGGCGCCTCGGTTGTAAACGCATTGTCTTTGTGGCTTGAAGTTGAGGTAAAAGACGGCAAACATATCTACCACCAAAGATATGAAAAGGGAAATATAGTAGATGACCTTAAAGTGATAGGTGATACGGATAAAACCGGTACTACCGTTACATTTAAGCCGGACCCGACTATTTTTACCGATACCACTCATTATGATTATGAAACACTGCTCACCCGTCTTCGCGAACAGGCTTTTTTGAACGCAGGAATAAGAATTGTTTTAAAGGACGAGAGAAGTGATACCGAAACACCCGACCGTGAGGACGATTTGTGCTTCGAGGGCGGTATAAGGTCGTATGTAGAATACCTGCTTGAAAAGAGTAAAAAAGACAGGCTTAATAACGAAGTAATCTACCTTTCGGGCGAAGGTAAGGATTCCACAGCCGAAATTGCTCTTTTGTGGAGTACGGGGTATGATTCGAAAATTTTATCCTTTGCAAATACTATTCATACGGCGGACGGCGGCACTCACGAATCCGCTTTTAAGACAAGCCTTGCCAGAGTTGTAAATAAATACGGCAGAGCCTTTAAGTTTTTAAAGGATAACGATAATAACCTTAAAGGTGACGATATAAACGAGGGACTTGTGGCGGTTGTAAGCGTGAAGCTCACCGACGCACAGTTTGAATCACAAACCAAAGCAAAGCTCGGCAATACCGCAATAGGTACGCTTGTTAATAATATAGTTGCCGATAAGATGTATCAGTATTTAGAGGACCACCCAGCGGAAGCTAAAATAATACTTGATAAGTCGATAGCCTCTTCAAACGCGCGCGAAGCGGCGCAAAAGGCAAGGGACTTGCAGAGAAATAAATCGGGTATCGGCGGTAAATCAAGAATGCCCGAAAAGCTGACCGACTGTATTTCAAACGACCCGACTAAAACCGAAATATTTATAGTTGAGGGTGATTCGGCAGGCGGCAGCGCGGTTGAGGGCAGAAACTCTACATACCAGGCAATTTTGCCTCTTTGGGGTAAAATGCTCAATGTTGAAAAGGCAAGGGTTGATAAGGTATATGGAAACGATAAATTAACCCCTGTAATTGTAGCTCTCGGCACGGGAATTGCCGAAAACTTTGATATAAATAAACTGCGCTATGATAAGGTAGTAATAATGGCGGATGCCGATGTTGACGGCTCGCATATCAGAACACTGCTTCTTACATTCTTCTTCCGCTATATGCCTGAGCTGATTGAAACCGGGCATATATATCTTGCACAACCGCCGCTTTACAGAATTTCAAAGGGTAAACAGCATTTTGACGCGTTTACAGATGAGGAAAAAGCGGTGTATATAGAAAAGCTCGGCGGAAACGCTGATGTTCAGCGTTATAAGGGACTTGGTGAGATGAACCCCGAACAGCTCTGGGAAACCACACTTGACCCCGAAACCCGTACAATGCTTCGGGTTACTATGGCGGACGCCGCTTTGGCGGACGAAACATTTTCTATTCTTATGGGTGAAGAGGTAGAGCCGCGCCGTAAATTTATAGAAGAAAACGCAATTTACGCTACCGATTTGGATATATAATCGCACAAGCTAAACCGAAAACTTATAAGGAAGATAAAGACCTGTACA
>CADBOD010000133.1 GCA_902796165.1 Oscillospiraceae bacterium
AAGTTTAAGTTCTCCGTAAGGCAAAAGCACCTCTGCCGTGCCTATAATTATCGGAGATTTCAATTCCTCTGCGGCACAAATTGCCGCCTCCAACATATCGGTATCAGTAGTATTGAAAAGTCCTACGGCATAGTGTTCTTTCTGTGCTTTTTTAAGCACATAGTTCAAGTTTACAAGCATAATTTATTCCTTTCAAAATCACGGCAGTTATTAAATGCGGTGTTAATATCAACCAAACCGCCGGTAGCGTCTTTGGTAGAGAGCGCCATAGCCGCGCACTCAGTACCGTAAGCGAGGATTTCTTCATCGGCAAGACCGCGGTTTATACCAACAAGCGCGCCGGCACAAAAGGCATCGCCCGCGCCGGTGGTGCCTTTAATGTAATCTTTAGGCAATATATAACTGCCAAGCGCAGTTATATTGCCCTTACTGTCAGCACAAACAGAGCCACTCGGAAAATGAATAATGACCTTTTCATTTACACCGAATTTTATAAGTTTCTTGGCAATATCGGGTATATTCTTTATTTCGGGCAAAATGCCGGTAAGATGACCGGCTTCAAGTTCGTTTATTATCAGGTAATCGGTGTAAGGCAAGCAGGGCAGAACGGTATTGTACCTGTCGGAATTTTCGCTTACAAGGTCAATAGAGGTATTAATACCCTTTTTCTTTACTCTTTTGAGTATTTCTATGCCGTCACCGTTATCCACTTTGTCAAGCAGCAGAAAATATCCAAGATGAAATATATCGACATTGAGGTTTTCAATGTTTATATCATCAATGCCGAAATCAGCCGAAGCGCCCGGAAAAGTAAAGAAGGTGCGCTGGCCGCCCGAAACGCTTATTACCTGCGTAAAACTGGTCTTTTGCTCTGTGGCTTTAACCATATCGGTATTAACGCGATTTTGATTTAGTGTTTTTTTTACGAAATTTCCGTTTTCGTCTTTACCGACTTTACCGATAGCATACACATTTAATTCGGGAAATATTTTTTTTAGGTCAATTCCAACATTAGGCACACAACCGCCCACTGCCTTTGATACGGCGGTGATCTGCGTCAGTTCCCCCTCAGCAGGATATTTACTGACGGTGTTTATTTCATCTACCAATATACTGCCGGCTATGGCAATACCTTTATTTTCCATATCAATTGCACTCTGCTACAAGCGGGCCTGCGAGTTCTTTGAGATAGAACAGTTTACCCGGGAGCGTAGGGATAAAGGTCGAGGTTATGTGCATATCGGGCCCGTAGTGTAAGGTTGTGAGAAAACTCATACCCTGCCAGCCCATACCTCTGCCTAAGGCACCGTCAGCGCCGCCTATGGCATAATCAGCTTGCAAGAACAATGCCGGGCCTATTGTGTTAGCGCGACAAGGAACAAGTGTGGTTCTCGATTTAAAGCTTGTAATGGCGTTTTGCTCTATTGTAAGTGGATGAAGCTTAGCACCTATTCTGTACGGCGCTTTCTTCCACTCTTCAACACTGCTGTAATCGGTGGCAAAGTGCGGCTCCCAGAATGCTATATGGCACATTCTGCCTATTCCGTAAACGAGAACGAGTTTAGCGCCCTCTGCTTTGAGCTTGGCTATTTTTTCGGGGTATGTAGGAAGATTTATCTTTGTTGCAAAGTTACGCTGATTTTCGGGTATGGTATTTTTCAGTTTGCCAAAAAATGCGTCTTTCATACTGTATTCAAATGAAGCGGGATTATCGTTAGAAAGTGTATTACCATCACCATCTGCCCACTCGTCCATATTAAAAGTGGTAACATGGTCGCAGTTTACATTCCAAGAGTTTAAGAAGTATGCCGCCCACTTATACATCCCCATAGGGCCTACAGGAAGAATAATGGCAAGTTTTCTGCCCTCTTCGCGTGTATTCTTTATCTGTAAAGCAATTTCGTGACCCATAAAGGTATCAAAATCATTTATGCTTTCACATTCTACAGGGTTAAAGTCTTTATTCCAAAACTCCTCCCTGCTTGTTCCTTTTTCGCAACATTCGTCTATTCTTTGCATATCCCAACCTTCAGGATAGAAGTTTTCAAGCAAAGAACCTTTAACTGTACTGATAAAATCCATTATTTATTACCTCTTTTATATTCACGGCAGTAACCGTTTTGTTGTTCCTTTAAGATATGTTTTGCAAATTCTGAAGCCCTCGGCATAATCCGCGCCACACTGGTATCCCCTATATTTTGAGCAGGTCTTAACCATATCGGCAAAGTCTATACCGTCATGATCACGCATCCAAACAAGTTGACTTTCGTGGCATTCAAGCATTTGCATTTTAAGATCTATCTCATCCGTTATATCCACAAACTCATCCGGCACGAAGTTTACACCGGCAAGAGTATCCATATAATAAATCGGGACAAGTTTTGCGGGTGATCCCTCTAAACTGCTGAACTTGTGCGGATAGTTTGTATAATTAGGAAGGGTCGCCGCAAAAGAGGCGTCAAACACAAGGCGGGATACCGCAGTGTGGTCGGGCATATAATCATCCGGATTATGAGTGATAATAACATCAGGCTGAGAGTAACGGATAACATCGATTATTCGCTCACGAGACTCCTTGTTGTTATCGTAAATATCAAGGTCGCCGAAATCGGCACATATAACCTCAATACCGGCAAGGCTTCCGGCTTTTTTTGCCTCGTTCTTACGCATTACGGCAAGTTCATCGGGCGGAATTACAACATGCCCTAAATCGCCGTTTGAAACATGGCAAACTATGACCTTGTCGCCTCGCTTAACGCACTTTGCCAGTGTCCCCGCACAAGCGATTTCAACATCATCGGGATGGCATCCGATTGCTAATACATTCATAATATTAACTCCTTAAAAAAAATTGAGGACTAATCAAAGAGTAACCGCCCAGAGATAAGACACACCGCACATTTTTGCCTTCGAATTTTCAAATTGAACATTATTTGAAATAAGTACTTGACTACCCTCAGGTAAATCAATCGTATAATGACGGTCTGACGGATTAACGGCGCAAATAAACGACTTGTTATTCTTTTTCCGTTTAAATACAACCGGATAAGTATCGCTCAAAAGTTTAAAATCTGCATCAAGAGAAAACTCACCAAGATACTTACGCTTTATTTCTACCAAAGTCTTGACCGTGTTCAAAAGCGAATTATTGTCTTTTGCCATTGCCTCACAATTGACAGTGCAGTAATTTTCGTTAATGGGAAGATACAGTTCACCGTCTGTGTCGCTGAATCCGGCATTTTTACCGGAATTCCACTGCATAGGCGTCCGGGATCCGGTGCGGCAGTAGCCGCCATCCTTTGACTTCAGCTTTGAGTAAGGCATACCGATCTCATCGCCGTAATATATGGTAGGGATATTCGGCAGGGCAAGAATAAAGGCAAAAACGGTTTTAAGTTCCTGCGGCGTTCTGCCTATTGA
>CADBOD010000134.1 GCA_902796165.1 Oscillospiraceae bacterium
AATGTCAACACTTTTTTTATTCCAAATTATGTAATTTTTTCTTTTTGCTTTTTTCTACAACTATTGCATATCTTACAATACCTATAATAAATGTTATAAAAAAGCTCAATGCAAATGATATTATACTGCCGTAAGCCCTTACAATGCCAACAAGGGCAGGATTTATAAGGGCAGTAAATATCCAGCAAACGAAGAAAGCAGGCTGACAAAAAGCATACATTCTTTTGGAATAGCTTCTGCCGTGGTAGCTTAAAAAGTTCTTTTTGATTACCGGCCGGCTTATTGCAAAGCAACAAAGGGATATCGCCATTATGCCGAAGCCTACGGTGTGCCCTGTGTATGCGAGCTTACCTATTCTGTTCAGAACTTCTATCTCCGCAATCGCCGCTAAAAGACCTACTATAAATAAAATCCAATAAGTAAACTTCGGTATTTTAGAGAGAATATCAACCTTACTTCTTATAAACATTCCTATAAGCATATAGGGTATCGCGCGTGTAAATGCGCCGGCAGGAATATAAGAGTAGCCAAAATGCGGGAAACCGAAAAATGCCGCAAGCTCTCCTGTAAGAAGTGTAAATATTATAAGTATTATCAAAATCGGGATATATAGTTTATTCAGTTTTATTTTTTCGGCAATCAGAAAGAAAGCATACGCATATACAAGGCTTTGAATAAACCAAATACTGTTGCCCACAGGTAACGGCCAGATGTTAAGCACTAAAAAATCAAAAAATGTGCGCTTGCGCAAAAACTCGGCACTTAATAGGCTCGAAAGTGAATTGACATATGCAAGGTATAATATATTTAATGCCAGATAGCTTAAAAGCATAATAGCAAAGAATATAAACGAGCGCTTAAATGCTTTTTTTAATTTTTTATCGCGTTTATTCTTATCGGGAACAAGGGTGAAAAATCCGTAAAGGATAAAAAACGCCTGTGCCACAAAGTTACTGTATGTTGATATATAGCCGCCGTATTTCCCGGGGAAGCCTAAAAGCACAAAGAATACAAACGGCATAAGCAAAAATCTCAGTATATCGGTTGACGAGTGATAATTTTTGCTTTCATCACTGTAAAACTCGGATAATTTTTGTTCGTTCATATATTCCACCAACCTTCGTTTGTGTTGTCTGTTAAGATTTCATTTTCATCTTTTGGAGAAAGAGAAGCCGCAGGTTTAACGATTATGTTTTTGTTTTCGTCCTTTATCGGCATATCAACATATTGCCACATAAGCGCCTCGGCTTCCCTTGCGGTGGTCTCGTTAATAGTGCCGTCAGCAATTCTGTATATACGCTGACAAAGCTTTAAAGCGCTCGGTCTGTGGGTTGATATTATAATAACCTTATTCGGATGCTGTTTTATAATGTTTTTAAGCACACGCTCTTCGGTTTCTATATCGAGGGCGCTTGTTGCCTCATCAAGTAACAGTATTGGTGAGTTTCTCAAAACGGCACGGGCAATGGAAATGCGCTGAGCCTGACCTTCGGAAATGCCTCTTCCTCTCTCTCCTAAGCTGCTGTTTATGCCTTCCGGTAAAAGACTAACAAATTCCCACGCGCAGGAGGTTTTAAGCGCCTCGATAATCTGCTCATCCGTAGCGTCCTCCCGCACTGTTCGCATATTATCCGCGATAGTGCCGGCAAGCATTGTGTTGCCCTGCGGAACATAGGAGAAAAACTTTCGCAAATCCGCGTTTATGGGGAGAGTGGTGCCGTCAGCCCCGCTTAGAGTTACACTGCCGATATCCGCATCAAGCATACCAAGAAGCAGGCGCATAAGCGTTGTTTTTCCGCCGCCCGATGTTGCGAGCACTGCCACTATTTCGCCCGGCTTCGCTTCAAATCCGGCGTTGGTATATATGTTTTTGTTATCCTTATTATAACCGAAGGTGACATTATCGAGCTTTATTGAAATGCCCTTATCGGCAATCTTTTGAAGCGCCTCATACCCTTCGGGGTCGTGTGTTTCTCGCGGCAGGTCGATAAGCTCTCTTATACGGTGCGCCGAAACCGCAGAATTTAGCATTCCGGGGATTGTACCCACAAGGCTGTTAAAGCGGGTGGAGAGGCTTGAGCGTTGTTGTAAAAAGAAGGTCATATCACCGTATTGTATCTGCCCGGTCCAAAGTCTGTATAGGCAGTAACCGAACGCCACAAGGGCAACAAATGTTGATACAAGCGTTAAAAGAATTTTGGATTTTATCTCGAACTTGTTGTAATCAAGGCTGAAATCCTTAAACTTTTTTTGCCACTCGCGCAGCCGCTTTGAGTAAAAGCCGAAAATTCCGAATGATTTTATCATATCGAAATTATAAAAGGTATCAACCTCAAAGCTCATCATTTTTGAGTTGAGCTCTAAAACGCGCTTTCTGTACTCCTTCATCTTGCGCATAATATATCTGCTCATAGAGAGCAGGAAAGGCGCCGATAAAAACGCTATCCACGCCATAGCGTGGTCTGTTCGGAAAAGCACGATAAAGGTGACAATAAAGGTGTAGATATTTATTATAAGATTAGGTATCCAGTTTATCGCATTTGCGGAAATGGTGCCCACATCATTATTAAATCGGTTAAGTAGGTCGCCGCTCGGATATTCGCTTAGTTCCTTCCACCGTGCGTCAATGATATTATCAAATATCTTTGCCTGAATATCATTATTTACATAAATTGATATTTTCGTGAATATACGGCTGTTAACACTTGAAAGAACGAGGGAAAACACCGTCATTCCTATCATTGAGCCTAAAAGGAGCCAGATTTTATCAATTTGCTTGCCGACAATTATGTTTATAAGTGTGCGGCTTACATAAGCGGCGCCGAGCGATAGGCTCGAACTGAAAATACCCACAAAGGTATAAAACACAACAATATGGCGGTATTTTTTAGAAAAGCTGAAAATCCATTTCCAATCATCCAGAAATTCGGAAAAAGTACCGTCATATATCTTATTTATCAGCACCTGCAAGGCATCGCTTTTAAACAGCTTATTTATACCTGAATACTTACCTTTTTTCAAAACACATCACCTGAAAACATTTGCTTAATTATATTAAAAGTATAATCAAATGTCAAGAAAATACGATTTAGGCTCGGTTAAACTTATCCTTAGGTTGTTTACAACGCGGACATTTCCAATCTTCCGGCAAATCCTTGAAGGCTATACCGCCGTTTTGTCAGGCAGGTCCTCAAATACCACCTGCCTTCACATAATTATATATAATATAATATCACATTTTTGCCGTTAATGGAATGTTTTTTTAATCTAAGCCTCAGGGGAGTTTTTTGTTGCAAAAAACACTTCATCGTGATAGAATAAAGTCAAGAAAGATTTAAAAGAGGTTTTATATGAAGCTCAGATATGAATTTACGATTATGGATATGGGCGATGAATTCGCCGCGGTTCCCGTAGGCGAAGATGCCTCAAAATTTCACGGTATGCTTAAAATGAATGCCGTATCCGCCGATATCCTTGAACAGTTAAAGGAGGATACCGACCCTGCCACTGTTCACAAATACCTTAAAGAAAAATATCCCGATTCCACAGATGATGAAATCGGGCAAACATTGGTGAAATTCTTAAACCAGCTTGTAAGAGAAGGTCTTTTGATTGACTGATATGGATGAGGGCAAAATGACTTTTGAAGAGCTTTTAAACCGCGACGGCAGGCTTGTTTATACAAATGTAGGCGTGAGTATGATGCCGCTTATCCGCGAGGGTAAGGATGTTTTAATTATAGAAAAATGCGATGCCGAAAAACTTAAAAAATACGATGTTGTATTATTTAAGCGCGAGAATATTAAGGGCCGCGGAAAATATGTTTTGCATAGGATTTTAAAGGTTTTGCCGGAGGGTAAGTATTGGATAGTAGGCGATAATTGTACTGATGGCGAAATTGTTGAAAGAAATATGATTTTGGGTGTTTTGTCGGGTATTACACGCGGCAAAAATGTCACCAATCTAAGCGGTATAAAATATCGGCTTTATGTTCGTCTTTGGTGCGCTCCGTATCATCTGCGTTTTTTATTTTTAAAAGCAAAAAGTTTTATTAAATACGCGGTAAGAGCCGTGGCGTACAAGCTGAGAATAAAAAAATGAGGCAAATATGAAATTTACTGTAAAAATCGCAAATGTGAATATAGGAATTGTAAGCTTTTTTGATGAGGTTTATAATCTTTGCCGTGATTATTTAACAGGTGAAAACCCTGATTTTTTTGTTGAAACAAAAGCCGAGGATATAGCCTTCGAGCGCGAAAAATCCCGTCGTGAAGCGGAATATGAGCATAGGCCTTTTTCGGATTTTCCCGATTCTTATCTTGAAACCCTTTCGGTTTATAGGAAAATCTCAACAAAATTACTTGATTTTGACGCTTTTTTAATGCACGGTGCAGTTATCGGCAAGGAAGGTTTTGCTTATATGTTTACAGCACCCTCGGGCGTTGGCAAAACTACACATACTAACCTTTGGATGAAAGCATTTCCCGATGCCTTTATGATAAACGGAGATAAGCCGATTTTGCGGTTTGATAATAAACAGGTTTACGCTTGCGGCACGCCATGGGCAGGTAAGGAAGGATTAAACCGCAACATATCTCTGCCTCTTAAAGCCGTTTGCATTTTGGCGCGCGGAGAAAAAAATGAAATAACGCCCGTTGGTTTTAATAATATTTATCCGTTGCTTATCGGGCAAACATATCGCCCGAAATCAGCCGATGGAATGGTAAAAACAATGGAACTCATAAAGAAGCTCGGTGAAACCGTAAAATTTTATGTGCTTAAATGTAATTTGGACCCCGATGCCGCCAAAGTTGCATTTGAAGGGATGAACGAATGACTGATAACGCTCAATCTGTTTTGTTAAAGCTCTTAAAAAGCTCGCTTTTCGGCATGAAGGCCGATTTGCCGGAGGATGCCGATTATGATGCGGCATTTAACGAAGCCAAGGCTCAAACGGTGGTAGCGCTCGCATCCGCGGCGGTACCGTCCGAAAAATCAGCTGTATGGCAAGAGTGTGCGGCGCAAAGCACTGCGCATTATATGCGCGCGCTTTTTGAGCAAACAAATCTTATAAAACTGTTTGAAAACAATAATATTCCCCTCGTTATATTGAAAGGCACAGCGGCGGCGATGTATTATCCGAAACCGCAGCTTCGTACTATGGGGGATATTGATTTTTTGGTTTTCGATACTGATTTTGAGAGAGCCTATTCTCTACTGCAAAATAGCGGCTATAAATTCGAGTGTGATTATGGTGACGGCAGGGATTATACCTTTATGAAGGGCGAAGTGGTCTTTGAACTGCACAAAAGGTACAGTGACGCGGATTTTGATATCGAGGATATCCTGATAAAAGGTATGAAAACTCCGGTGGTTCGTACTGTAAACGGAATGAAATTTCCGTCACTGCCTGATTATGAAAACGGTCTTGTTTTGCTCGACCATATAAGGCACCACCTCGAAGGCGGATTGGGGCTTCGCCAGATTATAGACTGGACAATGTTTGTAAACAAAACACTCGATAATGATAATTATAAAAATCATTTTCTGCCGCTTTTAAAGGCGGCACGGCTGGAAAAATTTTGTAAGGTTGTAACCAAAATGTGCGGTATGTATCTTTTCTTGCCCGAAGGTGTTACTTGGTGTGATGAGGCAGATGAGGATGCCGCAAATCGTCTTTTTGAAGCGGTGATAAGCGGCGGTAATTTCGGAAGAAAAAATCCTTATGTCTATAAGCCTATGGCATCGGTCACCTCGGCGGTAAAAAAAGAAGGCGTTTTTAAGGTTTTGCAGACCGCCGGTATGGGAAATTTTCCGATTTGCAGGAAAAATCGTTTTTTTGGCGCTTTTGCCTGGCTCTTTCAGCTTTTCAGGTATATAAAACGCGGCATTGTTTCGCTTTTCAGGGGTGAAAATCTGCTTAATGATATATCCGAGGGAAGCGAAAAATCGGATTTTTACAATCAATTAGGTATTTAAAGAAACGCAAGGCGACACCTTGCGTTTCTTTAATGCTTTTTCAGCAAAACATAGGTTGGATTTGAACACCGCGCAGTGCTTTTTCAACCGTGTCGGCAGTCTTTTCAAAATCACACACTAAGGATGTGGGTTTGCCTGCGGCGTCATCCTGCCCGTATGGAACAAAGAAAATGTTTTTTGTGTTTTGCAAAAGTCCTATATTTTTAGCCGAGGCGCCGAGCGCATCATTTGTGGCAAGCCCTATCACTACCGGTCTGTCATTTCTGAGATGTGCTTTTACCGCCATTGTAACCGGTGTGTCGGTAATTCCGAGGGCAATCTTGGCGGTGGTATTTCCTGTGCAGGGGGAAACCACGATTATATCAAGCAGTCCCTTAGGACCTATCGGCTCGGCGCCCGGAATGGTGTGTATTATTTTTTCGCCGCAAAGCGTTTCAACCTTCTCTATTAAATCGTCAGCTTTTCCGAAGCGAGTGTCGGTATTATATACTATTTCCGACATAATCGGTTTAATCTTTATGTTAAGACGGGATAGTTTTTCAAGTTCTTTTAGTGATTGACTTATTGTGCAAAAGGAGCCGCAAAAGGCGTACCCCAGGGTTATATCGTGCATATTTCTCTCCATTATTTAAGAAGTTCGATTACCGTTTCAGCTATGATTTTTCCTGCCGTGACGGGTGCGGTTTTTGCAGGGATTGCGGGTAAAGGCTCATATCTTATGCCGTGCTTTACGGCGGTATCACCTATAAATCCGCCCCTACTCGAAAGGTCAAAAAAGTGTGCTCCGGCAAATACTGCGGCGACACTGTAATCAAATTTTATGTCAACCGTATTGAATACAATATCAAATCTCTCGGCGCAGTCGCTTATATTCGGCGTATATAGGTGATTTATGCCGAGAGCTTTTATCATGGAAATATCCCTGCCGCTTCTTGCACTCACTGTAAGCTCACCGCAAAAGCCGGATAGCCTATCGGTTAAAACCTTGCCTACTCTTCCGTATCCAATCACGAGAATACGGCTTTCCCAAAGGGAAAAATCGGTTTTCTGTACCGCCGCCGCAATAGCGCCCTCAGCTGTAAGCACTGCGTTTTTAATTGCGTATTCATCAAGGGAAAGATAGTCGGTATAGTTATCCTTTTCAAATTTGCCGCCACCGAATATTTTTGTTTTTTGCGGTAGGCTTTGAAGTATGTTAAGAGGTATTTTTTTATCTGTCAGCGGACAGTTTATGTTAACCATATCTCTTGTAAAAGGCACCGGCAACAATACCGCGTCAGCAGAAAAAATATCACCGTTATCGTCCTTTTCAAGTCCGTTTGATGTAACCTTAAACCCTGCTTTTTCAAGCTCGGCTTTTGCAAAGAGCATACGGCGGTCGCCGCCTAATATACAAATTTCCATATTTTCACCCACAAAAAAATCAAGATGCCGAAATGTAATTCAGTACATTGTATGGCATCTTGATAGATTTAGTTACTCAAATAAGATTTATGAGTTTTTCTTTTTTGTTTAGCGAGGGGTTTTCAATTACATATTGGAGTAATTTTTCAAGCGTTTCCCCTACTTGATTTCCGCGGTAACCCTTATCGGTTATGTCCGAGCCTGTAACTGCAAGCTGACTTATTTTGTACGGCTCACGGTTTTCGAGTATTTCACCGACAACTCTTTTTTTATCCTTTACATCCTCTTTTAAAATGACCGATTTATAGCTTAAAAGGTCATAAATATCTTCCTCTAAGACACGAAGTATATGCTTGATATCCGACCTGCTTTCTGCTTTTTCGGAGAGTGAAAAATCCATCTTTTCCGCATACTGCTTAAATGCGTTTGAGCATTTGAGAAAATCAAGAGTTTCTTTTAAATTGCCGCTTGCGAGCTTTAAAAAGGCAAAAACTCTAAGGCGCTCGTTTTCCGGCAAAAAAGGTATTTCGGATAGCTTTTCGCCTGAATTTAAAAACTCCAAGCCGCCGTATTCTATAAGCGGCAAAACCGCCGAGGGATTTATTCCGCAGGATAGCTTGATAAGCTCTTCTCTTATCCTCTCGACACTCACATTTTTAAGCAGATGAGCATTGCTTATTGCCGCAAGCAGTGTTTTGCTTTCGATGTTAAACCCGAGCGTTGAGGAAAATCTGAATAGTCTTAAAATGCGAAGAGCATCCTCCTTAAACCTTTTATCCGGATTGCCTACGGCACGAAGCGTGCGGCTTTTTAAATCATCAATGCCGCCGAAAAGGTCGATAATTCCGGTTTTATTACTGTAACACATAGCGTTCACAGTAAAATCACGCCGTGCGAGGTCGGTTTTAAGGTCGCTTACAAATTTCACATTATCCGGGTGGCGAAAATCATTATAAACACCGTCGGTGCGGAAGGTGGTGACCTCAACCGGAAGTCCGCCGCAAAGCACGGTAACTGTACCGTGCTTTATGCCGGTTGGCACGGTTTTTTCAAATAAATCGGTAATATCATCAGGCAAAGCAGATGTACAAATATCAAAATCCGTAGGCTTTTTGCCTAAAAGAAAATCCCTTACGCTTCCGCCTACGATGTACGCTTCAAACCCGGATTTTTCAAGCGTTTCTATTACAAATTCAATACTTTGAGGCAAATATATTTGCATTTTTTTCCACCTCCGCTAAAAAAAGGTTTATTTTTTCAGTAAAAAGAAGTATAATATCTAAGAATATAGTTTTTATTCGGGGAGATTGTTTATGAAACACCTGTCAAATGACGACATTGTTATAAAGAACGCAAGGCACATCCACCTTGTAGGTATAGGCGGAAGCGGTATGTGCCCGATAGCCGAACTGCTTTTATCGAAGGGGTACAAGGTTTCCGGCTCAGATAGGATAGAAAGCGAGAATACAACCCGCCTTAAATCCCTCGGTGCAAAGGTGTTTATAGGGCAGAAGGCAGAGAATATAAAGGGTGCGGATGTAGTTGGCTATTCCGCCGCGGTGCACCCCGATAATCCTGAGCTTCAAGCGGCGATTAAATCCGGAATTCCGGCATTTGAGCGTTCAAAAATTTTAGGCGCTATAACAAGGTTTTATAGCAATACGATAGGGGTTTCCGGCACGCACGGTAAAACCACCGTTTCGTCTATGATAACACAAATTCTTCTGCTTAACAAGAAAAACCCTTCCGCTGTAATAGGCGGTAAACTCCCGATTGCGGGCAGTGCCTGCGTTTCGGGCACTTCTGATACTCTTGTGTGCGAATCCTGCGAGTTTGTGGATAGCTTCCTTGAATTTTCGCCCGATGTTTCGGTGCTTCTAAATATAGATAACGACCACCTTGATTATTTTAAAACTATGGATAACCTTGTGAAATCATTTTCCAAATTCTGTGCAATGTCAAAGGTGTGCTATTATAACGGCGATGATGCGCTTTGTAAGGATGCGGTAAATGGTATTTCCGCCGATAAAATCAGTTACGGCATAGGTGAGGGTAATTTTTATCATCCTGAAAATATAACCGCCGGCAAATTCGGATTTTCGTTTGATGTTATAAAAGGCGGTAAGCGTGTAGGTCATCTTGATATGAATGTCCCCGGCAGACATAATATTTACAACGGTCTTGTGAGCTTCGCGGTATGTTTCGATATGGGCGTCGAAAGTGATGGCATAAACGAGGCTGTAAAGAAGTTTGCCGGAGCCGGCAGAAGATTTCAGTTTATCGGTGAGAAATGCGGCGTTACGGTGGTGGATGATTATGCTCATCATCCTACTGAGATTGCCGCAACGCTTTCGGCGGCAAAATCACTTGATTATAAAAGGATAATAACGGTCTTTCAGCCCTATACCTATTCCCGGGTGGCACTGCTTAAAGACGGTATGATTAAGGCGCTTTCACTTGCGGATAAGGTGTTTTTAACACCGATTGTCGCTTCTCGGGAAGAAAATGTTTACGGGGTAAAAAGTGAGGATATAGCCGATATGCTGCCTGACGGTAAGGTTATTTCGGATTACGAGCAGTTATCAAGTGAAATGGCAAGCTGTGCCGGTGAGGGCGATATGATAATCACTATGGGCGCGGGTGATATTTTCAAGGTGGCCCATATGATTTTGGAGAAGCTGAAATGAAAACCGAAAAGTTGTATGAAAAAGACGCATATATAAGCAGCTTTGAAGCGAATGTGCTATCGGTTTTAAAGGAAAACGGCATATATAAAGCCGTGCTTGATAAAACCGCCTTTTTTCCGGAGGGCGGCGGTCAACCCTCGGATATCGGGCTGATAGACGGCGCGGCGGTAAATAATGTTCAGATTGAAAACGGTGAAATATACCACTATACCGAAGCGGAGCTTAAAGCCGGTCAAACGGTTTTTTGCGAGGTAGATTTTGAACGCAGATATAATTTTATGCAAAATCACACTGCGGAGCATATAGTATCGGGATTAGTGCATAAGAAATTCGGGTTTGATAATATAGGCTTTCATCTGAGCGAAACTCTGGTAACATTTGACTTTAACGGATTTTTCACATCCGGGCAATTAGAGGAAATCGAGGGGGAAGCAAATAAACGGGTGTGGTCAAATTTATCTGTAACCGCGTTTTATCCCTCGGCGGATGAGCTGCAAGCTATACCGTATCGCTCGAAGGACGGCATAGAGGGTGAAATCCGCTTGGTTCAGATAGAAAATACCGATATATGCGCCTGTTGCGCACCCCATGTGAAGAGTACGGGAGAGATAGGAATTATTAAATTTTTATCTACCGAAAAGCAACACGGCGGCACTCGGATTTTTATGAAATGCGGCGGTTTTGCTTTGCGTGATTACGGCAAGAAAAACGCTGATATAAAAGCGGTTTGCGAGTTGCTTTCCGCTAAAACGGACGAGGTAAGGCAGGCGGTTTATTCACTCAGTGAGCGCCTTGAAAGTGAAAAGTTAAATTCCAAAGATTTAAGCAGTGAGCTTTTGGGATTAAAGATAAAAATGTTTGATAATTCGAAATCCGCTTTGGTTTTAAATAACGCTGAAATCAAAGATTTGCAAATGGCGGCGGATGGTTTACATAAAACATACGGCGGTGCAAAAACCGCGCTTTCAAAAACTGTGGAGGGCGCCTTCTTTGCTATGTGCGCGGATGAAAGCGAAATTGAAGCGGAATTTGAGAGATTAAAGCAAACCTTTACCGTAAAAGGCGGTGGCAGGGGACCGATGCGGCAGGGGAGCATCGTGGCGGATTTTGATAAAATAAAGGAATATTTCGGAGTTTAGTTATGGATTGGAATGAGATAACGGTAAAAGTGCCGGCACCCCGTGTTGATGAGGCGGCGGCGATAGCGAATATGACGGTGCCTTACGGCATTTACATCGAGGATTACACAAACCTTGAAAAGGATGCCGAGGAAATAGCGCATATTGACCTGATAGACGATGAATTGCGGCAAAAGGATAGAAGCAGTGCCGTAATCCATATCTATATTTCAAGTGACGATAATGCCACAGAGGCTATAAGCTACCTGAAAGAGCGCTTAACGGCGGCAAATATCGAGTATAAGGTGGGCAAAACGGTTGTCGATGATGAGGATTGGAACGAAAACTGGAAAAAGTATTTTAAGGCTTTTGAGGTTGGCGAAAAGCTCGCTGTTTGTCCTAGCTGGGAAAGCTATGATAACACATCAAATCGCAGGGTAATTTCCCTTGACCCCGGCGCCGCTTTCGGCACAGGCGCTCACGCTACGACCTATTTGTGCCTTAGCATTTTAGAGGAAATTGTCACTGAAAAAACAAGGCTTCTCGATATCGGAACAGGCAGTGGCATTTTGGCGATTGCCGCCTGCCTTTTAGGAGCCGAGAGCGCCTTTGGAGTTGATATTGACGCACTCGCTGTGGAAACCGCAGAGAAGAACGCAATGCGGAACTCGGTGGAGAAAAAAACCTCCTTTAAAGTTGGCGACCTTGCCGAGAATGTAAACGGAAAATATGATGTTATTTGCGCGAATATTGTTGCCGATGTGGTAATGCGTCTTTTTGAAAATGTAGGCGATTATCTGACTGAGGACGGATATCTTTGCGTGTCCGGCATTATTGATATAAGGGCCGAAGAGGTGGAAAAATCCGCTGAGGAACACGGCTTTAAAATTATTAAAGCGCCTACTCGTGAAGAGTGGCACGCTTACCTTTTGAAGCGGATATAAAGGAGAAAGTTTATGCTTGAATTTGAACAGTTGAAGTTGCGCCTTATTTCTCATAAGCAGGAAATCGAGGAGCTTAAAGACGCAATAGGCTACGGCGCACTTAAAAGGGAGATAGAGGAGCTGGAACTCAAATCCGCGGCGCCAGGCTTTTGGGATGACCCGGAGGCTTCTCAGGCGGTTTTGCAGAAAACCGGCAGACTGAAAAACAAGGTTGAAGGGTATGATAGGCTGAAATCATCCTTTGATGACCTTGAAGTGCTTATCGATATGGGGGATGAGGAGGGCGACCTTTCATTAGTTGATGAAATATCCCAATCAATAGATGCGCTTGAAAGCGATCTCTCTTCTCAAACGCTTGCAACGCTTCTTACCGGTGAGTATGATAAAAACAATGCGATACTTACATTTCATTCCGGCGCCGGCGGCACCGAGGCGATGGATTGGGTTTCAATGCTTGTCCGTATGTACACCCGCTGGGCAGAGCGGCACGGATTTAATGTGAGTATGCCTGACTTTTTGGATGGTGATGAAGCCGGTCTTAAAAGCGCAACGCTTCTTATAGGCGGCGAGAATGCCTACGGTTATTTAAAAAGCGAATCGGGCGTTCACAGGCTTGTTCGCGTATCTCCGTTTGATGCTTCCGGCAGGAGGCACACCTCATTCGCGGCGGTGGAGGTTATGCCGGAAATCAGCGATGATATAGATATAGAAATACGCGATGAAGATGTTAAAATGGATGTTTTCAGGGCGTCGGGAGCCGGCGGTCAGCATATCAACAAAACCTCGTCCGCAGTTCGTCTTACCCACATACCAACAGGCATAGTAGTAGCCTGCCAGAATGAGCGCAGTCAGTTTCAAAATAAAGACCAGGCTATGAAAATGCTCAAATCCAAGCTTCTTGAAATCAAGGAAAGAGAACACCTCGAAAAAATAGAGGATATCAAGGGCGTGCAGATGGAAAATGCCTGGGGCTCGCAGATAAGGTCATATGTTTTTATGCCATATACTATGGTAAAAGACCACAGAACAGAGTTTGAAACCGGCAATATAAACGCTGTTATGGACGGCGATATTGACGGATTCATAAATGCGTTTTTAAAATCAAATTCAAAGGAAGAGAAAAAATGAAAAAGGTTTTAAGAATTATTTGTTTGGTACTTGCAGTTTTATTGGCACTTTCGGTTGCCGCTTGCGGTAAAAACGCAAAGAGCACAAAAATATTCGCCGATGAAGATTTATCCGAGTATGTGACCTTAGGCAAGTATAAGGGTATTACCGTTGATACCAAATCGGAAGAGTATAAAGCCGCTTACGCACAGATTTTTAAAAGTGATGTTGATACTAATGATCTTTATGTTAAAAAGAATGAAGGACAGGTTGCGTTAGGGGATATCGCAAATATCGATTATGAGGGCAAAAAGGACGGCGTGGCTTTTGCCGGCGGTACAGCTTCCGGATATGACCTTGAAATCGGTTCTCATAGCTTTATTGATGGATTTGAGGACGGTCTTATAGGCGTAAATATCGGGGATACCGTGGATTTAAACCTCACATTCCCGAATGATTACGGAAATGCCGAGCTTGCAGGTGCTGCGGTTGTGTTTACCGTAAAGGTAAATTATGTTAAATCGTCTGATTTACCTGATGAAAATGATATATATGCCGAGCTTGATTACAAGAGTGAAAAAGCGTATAAGGATGACTTAAACAAGCGCGCGGCGATAAGTTTGCTTATAAATCAGGTTGTGGGCGACAGTAAGGTTGAAAGCATACCCGAAAAGGATATTGATATTTTCCTGAACGCCGTTTACGACTATTACAATAATTACTATTTGGAAAACAATAATATGAGCTTTGAGCAGGTGCTTAAAAACAACAGTATGACGGTTGACAGCTTTAAAACTCAGATGTCAAGCACCGCCGAGGCACAGCTTAAAAATACGATTGTAAGCTATGCTATACTTCAAAAAGAGGGAATTAAAGCGGATTATGAGCTGAAAGATAAAGAAAAAGTAAATCAGGATGTAATGGATGAAATGACCTCGGTTGAAAACAGTGTAAGAAACTTTATCTATGAAAACGCGATAATTAAATAACTAATTTAAAAAGGGAATTCGGTTTAAAACGGAGATGAGCCTAAAATTTACGGCTCATCTTTGTTTTTTGAAGAACAAATTGTAAATTTTTTTAAAATCGGTTGCAATTTTGTAACTTTTTGTGTATTATTGAAAATAGCATATTATATATTATTATTTTAGATTTATTTTAGGAAGTTTAAGGGGCGTGTTTAAAGTATGTCAAGTCGTTTGTTTCAGAGCTTTATTCATCAAATGAAGGATATTGTGGATAAACCTTTCGGCGTTATTGATTCTACCGGAACTATCGTTGCGTGCAGTGAGCTTGGAAGAATAGGCGAGCTGTTGAGCGTTGAACCCGTAAATTCTGCCGAAACGATTGTTGACGGCGGTTATACACTTAAGCTGATATCTGTGGCTCAGGGCGAAAGCTATGCCGTTTTTGTTGAGGGTGTGGATGCCTCTTCGGGTAAGCTCGCCGCAATAATTGCAATTTCATTCTCAAATATAAAGAATTACTATGACGAAAAGTACGATAAAAGCAGTCTTATCAAAAATATAATTCTCGATAATATTCTTCCCGGGGATATTTATCTTAAAGCCCGCGAGCTTTATTTCAACAGCGATGTTTCGCGTACAGTCATAATAGTACGCAATCTTGACCACAATGATTTGTCGGTTTATGATGTTCTCCAGAATCTTTTCCCGGATAAGAATAAGGATTTTATCATCAGCATCAACGAAACCGATGTTGTGCTTGTTAAAGAAACAGGTCACGATATATCATCTAAGGATATTGAAAATCTTGCGGCTTCAATAGCTGATACCCTTTCGGGCGAGTTTTATGTTCACGCGGTAATAGGCATAGGAACCACCGTGTCAAACATCAAGGATCTTGCACGCTCGTTTAAAGAAGCGCAAACGGCTCTTGAAGTGGGTAAGGTGTTTGATACGGAGAAAACAATAGTTTCGTATGATAATCTCGGTATTGCACGCCTTATATATCAGCTGCCCACCACCCTTTGCGAAACATTTTTGCACGAGGTTTTCAAGCGCGGTTCTATTGATAGTCTTGACCAGGAAACACTTTTTACAATTCAAAGATTTTTCGAGAATAACCTCAATGTTTCGGAAACTTCAAGAAAACTTTTTGTTCACCGTAACACCCTGGTATATAGGCTTGAAAAAATCAAGAAAATAACCGGATTGGATCTCAGACAGTTCGATCACGCAATAGTATTTAAAATTGCGCTTATGGTTGATAAGTATTTAAGAAGTAATCCTGTAAAATACTGATAGAGGAGTAAATTTTCCATGTCGGAAAACGAAATAGATATAATCGAGCAGACTTCTGCGGATAATAAACCGGTTATTGAGTTTAAAGGCGTATCTAAAACATACCCTTCGGGTACGCACGCCCTTGAAGATGTCAATATCCGGATAAATAAGGGCGAGTTCGCCTTTGTTGTAGGTTCTTCGGGTGCCGGAAAAAGTACATTTATGAAGCTCATTATGCGTGAGGAGAAGGCAAACACCGGAACTATTATGGTGAACGGCTTTAACCTTACGAAAATGAGGAGAAAAAGCATACCTAAGCTCAGGCGCACAATGGGTATAGTTTTTCAGGATTTCCGCCTTATACCCAAAATGAATGTTTTTGATAATGTGGCGTTCGCTATGCATGTGGTGGGCGCTAATAAGCGTGAAATCAGGAAAGAGGTTGCAAAGGCTCTCGCTAAGGTGGGCCTTGGTGAGAAAGCGCGCTCTATGCCTAATGAGCTTTCGGGCGGCGAGCAGCAGCGCGTAGGTCTTGCGCGTGCGCTCGTAAATTCGCCCGACCTTATTATTGCGGACGAGCCCACCGGCAATGTTGACCCCAATATGTCATATGAGATAGTTTCGCTTCTTACCGAGATAAATAAGCGCGGAACTACCGTTTTAATGGTAACGCACGATCATAATCTGGTGCGCGATTTCAAGCACCGTGTTATTATGCTCGATTCGGGCAGAATTGTTGCGGATAATTTAGGGGGTGACGAGCAGTGAAAGCGAGGAGCTTCAGGTATTTAATAGGCGAGGGCTTTAAAGGCGCTTGGGCAAACAGATTGATGTCCTTGGCGTCTGTCGGGGTGCTTGTCGCCTGTATGGTTATAATCGGTCTTGCACTGCTTATATCCCAAAATGTTTCGCGTGCGCTCGGTAAGCTCGAACAACAGAATGTTGTAATGGTTTATATGAAGGATTATAGCTGGGCGCTTTACGGTGACGAGGTGGAAAAAGTAGCGGAAGGCGGCGATGAAAACGGCATCAAGCCCGATTCCTATGTAATCCACAATGAAGAAGAGGCAAAGGCGCTTTGTGATAAGATAGCGGCTCTTGATAATGTTGAGTCGGTTGAGTATATTTCGGGTGAGGAAGGCCTTGAAAGCATAAAGAAAAATATGCTTGAAGGGCAAGAGCAGTATTTTGCTTTCCTCGATGAAGAATTCGGAAACCCCCTTTCCGCTTCGGCTAAGGTTACTATGAAGGATATGGGTGCTTTCACCAAAACCGTTGAGAAGATAAAGGCGATTGACGGCGTAGAGAGTATTAAGGCTCAAAACGACCTTGCAGAGCGTATCAACTCGGTTAAAAGAGGCGTGCTTATAGCGGGTATCTGGATTATTTCAATACTTATGATTATTTCCCTTGTAGTAGTTTCAAATACTATCAGGATTACAATGTATAGCCGCAAGCTCGAAATAAGCATCATGAAGGCTGTCGGCGCTACCGATGCGTTTGTTCGCATACCTTTTGTTGTTGAGGGCGTTTTAATCGGTGTTGTTTCGGCAATTATCGCCGAAGGTCTTTTGTATTTTTGTTACCGTGTTGCTACCGAAACGATTTCTCAAACTCTCGGTACCACGGATATAGTAAGATACAGTGAAATGGCATTTTATTTGCTCGGCGTATTCCTTGTAATCGGCGTTTTAGCCGGCGCTATCGGCAGTTTCATTATGATAGGCAAGTATTTGCGCCGTGAGGGCAGTGAATTTTCAGCTATTTGATTTGGAGGTTAAAAATGAAAAGAACCGTAAGAATTATCGTAGCACTTACTTTGTGTGCGGTTATGGCGTTTTTGCCGCTTTCAGGTACTTTTGCGGCAAGCAAAAAGTATCAGTCCTGGTCTAAAAGTCAGATTGAGAATAAAATCGCACAGTACAATAAAGAGAACGCTAAGCTGAAAACAGAGATTGAAAGTCTTAAAAAAGAACAAAATCAGCAGGGCGCCGTGCTCGCGGCTGTTCAAAAGAAGGTTGCCAACATCCAGGCAATCATCAACACCTATAATGCCGAGATTAGCCGTATAAACGGCATTATAGCCGAAAACAAAGAGAAAATCGCCGCTAAGGAAGCGGATATTGCTCAGGATAAACTCGATTATAAAAAGAGAATAAGAGCAATATATATGAGTGAATGGGATAGCCAGCTTAAAGTTCTTCTGGATGCCGATAGCTTTTCGGAGTATTTACAGCTTCAAAAGCTCACCGAAGCCGTAAGTGCTAAGGATAAAAAGTTTATGGAGGCGCTCAGCGCCGAGGTAGAAGAGCTTAATGCAATCAACGAGGAAAACCGTGTTTTGCTCGAAGGGCAGGTTGAGCTTAAAAACGAAGTTAAAAAGCAGCAGGATGAGCTTAAAGCACAGGAAAGCGAAGCCGCGGCTATTTATAGCAGTATATCAAAGGATTTAAGTGAAACCAAAGCTGAGGTTTCGGAGAATAACGCTGAAATTGCCGAGCTTGAAAAGGCGAAAAAAGCGATAGAAAATGCTGTTGCTCAAAAGGGTAACGCCGCGGCAACATTTATAAACTCAAACACAGGGTTTATGTGGCCGGTGGCAGGGTACTATACTATTTCAAGCCCGTTTGGTAAAAGGGGAAGCGGCTCACACAGCGGTATGGATATAGCAGGCGGCGGTATTGCCGGCAGACCTATTCTTGCCATTACCGACGGTGATGTTTATATGGTTCAGAATTCTTGGACTGCCTCTATGGGCAAAAGCGGATATGCGAGCTACGGTAATTTCTGTGCCGTGAACCACGGTACGATGACCATAGGCGGTCAAGCTGCAAAATATCAGGCTTTCTATGCGCACGCTACAAGCATATGTGTTTCCGTAGGTCAGCATGTTAAGCAGGGACAGGTGCTCGGCTATGTAGGTACCACCGGTAACTCTACCGGTTATCACCTGCATATAGGAATTCTTAAAAACGGTAGTTGGGTTAACCCTTATCCGTTGCTTCGCGGATAAGTTTCTTATGAAGCTGAAAATAACAAGATATATATCCCTTGCATTATTGCTTTTGTGGATGTTTGTTATCTTCTCGTTTTCCTCGCAAAAAGCCGAGGAGTCGAGCGGGGTGAGTAACGGCATCATTGCAGGGGTCGCTAAGGTGGTTATTTCTGATTACGATAGCCTTAGCGAAGCGGAAAAGATAGAGATTTTAGATAAATTTTCTTTCCCTTTAAGAAAATCGGCGCATTTTTTTGAGTACTTTGTTTTGGGCGCGCTTTCGTTTGTATTTTTTGCAACATATAAAAAGCCCGGCTTGATGTTAAAGGCGGCGGTACCGTTTGTGTTCGGTGTGCTTTATGCCGTAAGCGATGAG
>CADBOD010000135.1 GCA_902796165.1 Oscillospiraceae bacterium
TCAAGCAGATTTGCCGCCGCCATTAAAGCCAACTTTAACACATCATTATCAGCATACAAATCAGCAATTTTCAATTCAGGAAGCCCGTGCTGGCGCTCACCCAAGAAAGCCCCCGGTCCGCGAAGGCGTAAATCCTCTTCGGCTATTTTAAAACCGTCCGAAGTACTTTTCATAACCGCCATACGCTCACTTGCAGTTTTACTTTTAGCGTCGCTTATGAATATACAGCTTGAAGCATATTTCCCCCTGCCTATTCTGCCGCGAAGCTGATGAAGACCTGCAAGCCCAAATCTTTCTGCATTTTCTATAACCATTATCGCCGCATTAGGAACATCAATTCCCACCTCTATTACGGTAGTGCACACAAGAAGGTCAATCCTGCCGTCTTTAAATTCGCGCATAACAAAATCCTTATCCGCCGCCTTCATTTTACCGTGCAGAAGTCCCACCTTATAATCCTTAAAATCGCCTTTTGATATATCGGCAAAGTATTCCTCGGCGCTTTTAATGCCTGCCATTTGCTCGCTTTCCTCAACCATAGGACAAACTATATACCCTTGGCGACCTTCATCGAGAAATTTTTTCACATACTTATAAACACGCGGTCTTAAATTGCTTGTTACGGCATAGCTCTCTATTTTTCCTCTTCCGCGGGGGTATTCATCAAGAATACTTATATCAAGGTCGCCGTAAATAATCAACCCCAATGTTCTCGGAATAGGTGTTGCGGACATTACGAGCGTATGCGCATTTTTACCTTTAAGAGACAGCGCCGCACGCTGATTTACGCCGAAGCGGTGTTGTTCATCGGTTATCACAAGCGATATATCGCTGAATTCAACATCATCGCTTAAAAGCGCGTGTGTGCCCACTGCCACCTGAGCTTCGCCCGACAGCAGTTTTTGCTTTACGCTTCTTTTTTCACCCGTTTTCATAGAACCGGTAAGCAAAACACATTCTATATCACTGCCGGCAAAAAACTCGGACAGACTTTTAAAATGCTGTTCTGCCAAAATCTCAGTGGGTGCCATAAGCACGGATTGGTAGCCGCATTTTGCCGTATTATACATAAGTGCCGCCGCCACTAAGGTTTTACCGCTTCCCACATCGCCCTCGATAAGCCTGTTCATAACTCTGCCGGAAGCCATATCCTTAACACATTCCGCCACTGCCCGGCGCTGGGCCGAGGTCGGTTCAAATTTTAAGGTTTCATAAAAATCCTCGGTATAATCATGATTTATAACGGCACTCGCCGCTGATTTTTTCTTACCCTTTAAAAGCATAAGGCTTGTAGCCAAAACGAAAAGCTCTTCAAAAACAAAATATCTTTTTGCCCTTTCCAACGCTTCACGGCTCTTGGGAAAGTGAATATTTTGTATAGCTTCGCTCAAATCCGTAAGGTTATTACCTTTTTTTACGCCCTCGGGCAACACTTCCTTTAACTGTGAGGAAGAAAGCGCGGTGCGAACGAGCTTTTCTATCGATGCGGAGCTCATATTGGCGCTTGCCCGATAAACCGGCACTATACCCTCAAAACTCGTTTCCCTGATTTCAGGCGACGACATCGTAAGAGAAAACCTATCAAACTGAGCTTTTCCGAGAAACAGGTACTCCGAACCGCTGTGAAGCCTTGCGGCAAGGTATTTATTGTTAAATATAGTAACATTTATACTGCCGCTTATATCGGTTACGGTAAACCTGTAAATTGTCATATTCTTACGAACAAAATGCTCGGAAATCTCACTTGATATTATACCTTTCAGGCAAACAGGCTCACCCACGGCAATATCGGCAATATTGGTAATATTGCCGAAATCCTCATACCTTCTCGGAAAAAAACGCAAAAGGGCACCGACAGTATCGATGCCCATAGCACTTAAATATTCGGCGCGACGAGCGCCTACACCCTTTAAAAATCTTATATCAGTGGAAGAATCTAACATAATCTTTCTCACTCTACGGAAATGATGTAGTAATAAACAGGCTGACCGCCGTTTACAAGTGTTATTTCAACCTTATCTCCGTACTTTTCATTGAGTTGTCTTTCAATATCCTCAGCGGCAACATCGGTAATATCCTTACCGTAAATCACGGTTACAAACTCACTGTTGCGCTTTATCATCTTGCCTATGAGTTTTAAGGTTGCACGCTCAACATCACTGTCAGTAAAGGCGATTTTGCCGCCGGTAAGCGCCATAATCTCGCCCTCTTTTATCTTGTGACCGTCAAAATCAGAATCTCTCGCCGCAAATGTCACCTGACCGGTGGCTATTTTCTCAGCCGCCTTCTGCATCTCGATTGCATTGGTTTCATCATCCGCATCGTCGCTGAAATTGAGCATAGCGGTAATACCCTGAGGAATAGTTCTTGTATGAAGAACTATAACTTTTCTCGTGCTTATGGGAACGGTCTGTTCGGCAGCCATAATAATATTCTTATTATTCGGCAAAACAAATACCGTTTCCGCGGGGCAAGCCTCAATCGCCTTTAAAATATCATCAGTGCTCGGGTTCATAGTCTGCCCGCCGGATACCACATTATCAACGCCTAAATCGTGGAAAAGCTCTTCAAGGCCCTCGCCTGCGCAAACAGATACAAAGCCGACATGCTTGGTAATTTCAACCGGCTCGATAGTTTCTGTGAGGTCTGCGCTTTTAGTAGGCTTCTTTGCCGCTTCCTCGGCATCGTGCTTTGCACGCTCGTGCTGGTCACGCATATTCTCAATTTTAAGATGAACAAGACCGCCGAAGGTAAGGCCGTTTTCTATGGCATTACCGGGATGGTCGGTATGAACATGAACCTTGATTATCTCCTCATCGTCAACTACCACAACGCAGTCACCGATAGATTCGAGGTATGACCTTAATTCCTGGGGTTGCTTCGGGCATTCGGGATCACGGTTTACAATAAACTCGGTACAGTATGTAAACGTGATCTCGGTATCAAACTCGCCTGCGGCGTTACGGCCTTCATCCGAGGGTGCTTCGCTTACAGCGCTTGTAACTTCACTTTTAATAATAACACCGTCAGCAAAAACAGACCTCATACCCTCTAAAATAAGCACAAAGCCTCTGCCGCCCGCATCTACAACGCCGGCTTTTTTAAGGGTTGGCAAAAGCTCGGGAGTTTGAGCCAAAGCCTCACGCGCGCCCGAAATTGCGGCATCAAACACCGAAAGTGCATCGGCGCCTGAATTTAAAGCCTCCTCAGCCTTTTCGCTCGCAACGCGCGCCACTGTTAGAATAGTGCCCTCGGTAGGCTTCATAACAGCCTTGTATGCGCCCTCTACGCCGTACTTTAACGCGGCAACAAGATTTTCGGCGGTAAGAAATTCTTCCTCGCCTATTCCTTTTGCAAAGCCGCGGAACAGAAGCGATGTTATAACGCCGGAATTTCCGCGCGCACCTCTTAAAAGTGCAGAAGCGTTTACCGAAGCCACTTTTGAGGCGGTTGCGCCTTCGAGCTTTTCAAGTTCTCTGACAGAATTACTCAGCGTCATAGACATATTTGTTCCTGTGTCACCGTCAGGAACAGGGAAAACATTCAAATCATCTACTGCTTTTCTATTGTTTGTAAGATTATTTGCGGCGGATATAATAGCATCACGCAGCGTATTACCGTTAAACAAAATATACACTCCTTTAAAAACGAGATAAATTATTCCTTAATACCGTCAACCATAACGGAAACTCTATTAACATTTATTCCCGTTATTTCCTTAACGGCGTATTTAACCTTTTCCGTAATGCTCGCCGCTATTGCGTTTATGTTCATACCGTATGTCACCACGATATGAAGCTCTACATCTATCGAGCTTGCGTCCCCCGTAACCTTAATACCCGTATCAAGAGACTGTTCTTTTGAAAAAACACCTATCAGCTTCTGCTTCGAGCCGCTCGGCACCATACCGACAACTCCGAAACAAGATGTTACCTCAGAGCCGATGAGCTTTGATAAAAACTGTTCGGTAATAGTTATTGTTCCTATTCTTGTTTCATAAGAAATCATAAAATCTCCTCCACTTAAAATTCATAGTTTTCAAGTCCGTAAAATATGTCACCAACAGTTGGAACGGCAACATTTTTAATGCGCGAAGTATAGAAAAGCATACCTTTTCTGTAACACACGGGTATTTGCGGCATTTCCGTAAGCAATGCACCGGCAAGGTCCGATACAGTACACTGCCCTGCGCGGTACTTACCAATCATCTCCTCGCAAACCGATGTTACCGCGGCGCCGTTTTCATCAACTGCTGTGAAGACGCCGTACGCCGCACTGCCTCCCGGCATTACAAGGCTTGACATATCCATATTCGCTGCCACCCTGATTTCGCCTAAGTAAAGCTGAAAACCACCGGTAGATAACAATGTAATATACTGCTCATATGTCCTTTCCAGAACGGTTATATCTATGCCCGCGGCGCGACATTCACTTGCTATAAGATTTGCGGCGCATACCCTTGAAGGATTATCGGAATTTACAAGCAGTGTAAAGGATAGTTTTTTACCGGAATCATTCAGATAATAACCATCGCTCATATTATTATAACCTATTTTCCCGAGATTCTCAATAGTTATTTGTGTATCAGCAACAGTTTTAAGAGATTGTACCGCCAAAGTATCTTTGAGAGCCGGGTTAAAAAAGCCTGCCGCCGGCACGGCGTTATCATAATAGGCGCTATGGCAAATCTCCGTTCTGTCAATAGCCGCTGAAATCGCATACCGCACAAGATTATCGGATAACATTCCGTAAGAATTATTTATTCCGATATAAACAAAGTTGTTTGTGTTTACATCGGCGCGTTTACCGCTCATCCGTGCAACATTTACGGTAGATTCATCCGCATAATAAATATCTGTGGCACCCACCTCTACGTAGTGAGCCGCCGAAGCCGCATCAGGCGCATCTATAAGCGTTATTTCCGAAATATCGGACTTATCACCGAAATAACTATCATTTCTTATGAGCCTGTCGCCCTCTTCGGATATTCTATACCGCCCCGAGCCGATAGGCGCCACCTCTACACCGTCAGATGTTTTGCCGTTATCACTGCCCAGCTTAATTATCGGAAAATCGAGCAGATTTAAAAAGTAGGGGTCGGCTCTGTCAAGCGTAAAAACAACCGTATCGCCCGAAGCTGATATACCGCTGACCTCATAAAGCGCCGCCGCATAGGAGGTTTCGCTTCGTTTCGCCAAATTGTACGAATACAAAACATCCTGCACGGTAACGGGTGAACCGTCGGTAAACACTGCGCTTCTGAGCTTTACTGAATAGCTCTTCTCACCCTTTTCAGCACTGTAAGCCAGGCAGTAGGCGGGATTAAAATTATCATCACATTTTACAAGACAGTCATATAAAAGCCGGGAAAGCTGGCGGTTATACTTAGTCTTGGCAGTATAAGGATTAAAGCTATCCGAGGAAGAATAAAGCAGGTTGATTTTTTGCTCGCCTAACGGCTTTTCCTCGTGCTCTCTTACTGATGAGGATATATTTTCGGTATCCGAACGGCAGGAGGTAAAACAAAAGCACAGTAAAACGCAAAGAAATACACATACTGCTTTTTTCATAACCTCGCCTCCTCACTGTTCTTTATATATACGCTTCACCGATTTTGCAAGACCGCTTTTTTCATCAATATCAAAAACGCAGCCGTTCAGCATACATTTTCCATCCGCTTGTATAAACTTTTCGCTTCCGCCTGATTTCAAGCGGTTTATTATTATTTCCTTTTTAACGCCGAGTACAGAATCTATAACCCCCGTCATACCGAGGTCGGTTATATAGCCTGTGCCTTCCGGCAAAATCTGTTCATCCGCCGTTTGAATATGTGTATGTGTTCCGAAAACGGCGCTTACCCTACCGTCAAGAAAAAAGCCCATAGCGCGTTTTTCACTGGTAGCCTCTGCGTGAAAATCCACAAATATAAACCTCGCGCCGTCACTTTTCGCCTGCGAAACTAATCTTTCCGCCGCCTCAAAGGCGTTTCTTGCCTTCATTCTTTCAAGATACACCTGACCCGAAAGATTTATAACCGCTATCTGATATTTACCTGTGTCACAAAACGCATAGCCTCGCCCAAACTCAAAATCAATGTTATCCGGGCGCAAAATAAAGGAATTTGAATCTAAAAACTCATATACTTCTTTGCGGCGGAACGAGTGATTACCTCCCGTGATTATATCCGCGCCTGCGGCAAAAATCATATTTGCGCTTTGAGGGGTAACGCCGTTACCCTCAGCGGAGTTTTCGCCGTTTACTATGGTAAAATCAATACCATACTCCCGTTTTAAAGCCGGTATCATATCAAGCGCCGCATTACATCCTGCCGGCGAGCATACATCTCCCACGCATAAAACACGCAATTCTTTCAACTCCCTTAATGACCTTATCAAGAATACCATATTATGTGACATTTTTCAATGATGATTTTTAAAAATCGAAAGTTAGTAAAAACGAGAAAAAATGAGATAAAATGAGATAAAACGAGATTAAAACCTGTAAATTAAAATTTTGGAAAAATATTGTTGACATTAAGTTTAAGCTATGGTATCATATTCGGGCACAAGAAATTTTGGAGGTTTTGATTATGTCAACATTTATGGCAAAACCTGCCGATATTCAGCGCAAATGGTATATAGTAGATGCGGCTAACAAGCCCCTCGGCAGAACAGCTGTCCGTGTTGCGGATTTGCTTCGCGGAAAGGGCAAGCCTGAATTTACTCCCCATGTTGACTGCGGCGACCATGTCGTTGTAATCAATGCTGATAAGGCAGTGCTTACAGGTAAAAAGCTTGAAAAGAAATTTTATCGCCGTCATACCGGTTATATCGGCGGTCTTAAGGAAGTAAAATATGCTACCCTTATGGCTACCCGTCCCGAGCTTGCAGTAGAGCTTGCGGTTAAGGGTATGATTCCGGATACCACTATCGGCAGAAAGGCGCTTACACGCCTTCACATTTATGCCGGTGAAGATTACGCTCAGAAGGCTCAAAAGCCTGAGAAGTTAGAATTCTAAGAAGGGAGACAGAAGTTATGTTTGAAGGAAAACCTTATTTCTACGGCACAGGCAGAAGAAAAAGCTCTGTCGCCCGTGTTCGTGTTTATCAGGGTACCGGTAAGGTTACCATAAACGAGAGGGATATTGACGATTATTTTGGTCTTGAAACCTTAAAGCTTATAGTTCGTCAACCGCTCACTATTACTGATAACGCAGATAAGTTTGATATCGTTTGCCGCGTTGCAGGCGGCGGTGTTACCGGTCAGGCAGGTGCTATCCGCCACGGTATTGCCCGCGCTCTTTTACAGGCTGATGAGAATTTCCGCCCGGCTCTTAAAAAAGCAGGACTCCTCACTCGTGACCCACGAATGAAAGAGAGAAAGAAGTACGGTCTCAAAGGTGCCCGTCGTGCTCCGCAGTTTAGTAAGCGTTAATCAAAAACCAAAAGATTTCCCCGAAGCCAAACGGCTTCGGGGTTTTTGTCATTCTATGCTTATTGTTATATCGCCTGTATCGGTGGTGATTTTACATTTGCCGCCGGTTAAAGTCTCCGGCACATCTATTTCTCCGGTATCGCTTTGCGTTATGAAAACCTTATTTGTAAGAAGAGAGCCTGCAACATCGCCTGTGTCGGTTTTGATAAACAGTTCACTCGAATCGCTTGACAATAGTTTAACATCGCCTGTGCTTCGTGAAATAGTCATTTTTTCTTTGCAAATCACATCCTTTAGTATAATATCGCCGGTACTGCCGCTTGAAGAAAGATTATCACATTCTATGTTCTGAAGTTTTGTTCTACCGGTTGAAACAGAAATATTTACTTGCTTTGCGGAAAAATCTTTCGCATATATATCTCCTGTGCTTGTGTTAATATTTATGGCATCTTTTGCCGAAGCAAAACAGTTAATATCCCCAGTGCTCACGGAAACATCTATACCGCCAAATGTAAAATCTTTCGGTATCTCCACATCCCCTGTGCTTTCACGGACTGTAAGCAAATCATACTCACTTTGTGGCATATATACCGTTATTTTTGGCGTGCCGAAAGAGAAAAATGATATATGCTCGTACCATTTTTTATCTTCTATATTTGTAATTAAAAGAGTATTATCTACGACTGAAGCAGAGTGTTTTTCATTATCCCTTTCGTAAAAAACCACTTTACAATTACCGTCTTTCGATAAAGCGAATACAACATCTTCGGTATCGGAAACTACCGAAATTCTTTGAAACTCTTTAGCTATATCAACTGTGTTGGTCTTATAATTATTGTTGCCAAGCGCTTTGAAGTCCCAGCCTGCCATATAAAGGGCACCAACAAAAATGATACCGCCTAACAGCACAAGAGATACTGCTATTATCAACCAAATCGCCGCTTTTTTCATTATAAGTCCCCCTTTTTAATGAAAGATGATTTTATATATATTGCAGTTTTCTTTGTTAAAAGCAATATTCCTTTTGTTGCCGCCAGACAAGCAAAAAACATCAGAATCGAAAGTCCCAAAGACACTATACTTAAACCTATCAAAGATATTCCTTTTAATGAATTACTGCAAATAATGCTTAAAACACCACATACCGCGCCGAAAAGTGCTGAAGCAATAAACGATACAAAAACCGCCCATAGCGACAGTATAACAGACCAGACCGCAACATAAACCGTAA
>CADBOD010000136.1 GCA_902796165.1 Oscillospiraceae bacterium
AGTAATTCGTGCTATTTCAGATAAGCCGGATGAAACCGAGTTTGTCGATTATAAAACCTTTGAGGCTGAGTCTGCCGCAAGGTGTGCAAGAATAGTTCAGTATATAGTGAAAAAGCTGTAGTATGATAGAACAGCAACAATAAATTATTATCGAGGTAAAAAATGTTTGACGCTGAAAGAATAAAAAATGAATGTGTAGCGTGGATTAAAAAATTCTTTGATGAAAACGGGCGTGATTGTAACGCCGTGGTAGGTATTTCAGGCGGCAAGGATAGCTCTGTTGTGGCGGCGCTTTGTGTTGAGGCACTCGGCAAGGATAGGGTTATCGGCGTGCTTATGCCAAACGGTGAGCAGGCGGATATCGATATGGCAAAGCTGCTTGTCAACCACCTCGGCATACGCTATCATATTGTAAATATCAAAGCCGCGGTTGACGGTGTTATAAACAGTATTCCGTTTGAGCTATCCGAGCAAAGCCGGCAAAACCTGCCGCCGAGGATAAGAATGTCAACCCTTTATGCCGTTTCACAAAGCAATAACGGCAGGGTTGCAAACACCTGTAATCTTTCTGAGGATTGGGTTGGATATGCCACTCGTTACGGTGACAGTGTTGGCGATTTTTCACCCTGCTCATATTTAACCGTGCAGGAAATAAAAGCCATAGGCCGCGTTTTGGGACTTCCGGCAGTGCTTGTTGATAAAGTACCTATTGACGGGCTGTGCGGCAAAACCGATGAAGAGAATTTGGGCTTTACTTATGCCGAGCTTGATAGGTATATCCGCGAGGGCGTAATAGATGACCCCGATAAAAAGAATAAAATTGACCGGATGCATAAAATGAACGCATTTAAGCTCCAACTTATGCCGGCATTCAAGCCGGAATTATAACCGTCACGAAAGGATTATTTTTATGAAACTTGAGCCGATTATTATTTCACTGCTCGATACAGACCTTTATAAATTCAATATGGATCAGGTAATCTTCCATAAGCATACCGACCTTTGCGGTCAGTATTACTTTAAATGCCGCAATGAGAATATTGTTTTCACACCTGAAATGGCAAAGGAAATAAACGAGCAGGTGGATTATCTTTGCTCACTCAGATTTACAAAGGAGGAGCTTCAGTATCTTCGCTCCATTCGCTTTATTAAGAATGATTATATCGAGTTTCTTCGCTTGTGGCACCCGATACGCGATTATGTTTCAATCAGTTTAAGCGAAAAGGGCGAGCTTTCCGTTGTGGTTGACGGGCCGCTTTTCTCCGCTATGCAGTTTGAAATTTATCTGCTTGAAATAATAAACGAGGTGTATTTCCGCTTTGCGTTCAATTATGATGAGCTTGTTAAATCGGCAGAGGAAAGGCTTAACAGAAAAATTAAAGCTATGAATGACGGCACATATACCTTTAAATTTGCCGAATTCGGTTGCCGCCGCCGGCTTTCGCGCGCGTGGGAGGATATTGTTATCCGCCGCTTGGTAAATGAAACGGATAACTGCGTAGGAACTTCAAATGTGTATTTTGCTATGAAGCATAATGTAACGCCGATAGGCACCTACGCTCACGAGTTTGTTCAAATGTATCAAGGTATTGATTCTATTCCATTAGCTTACACAAATTACTACGCTATGAAGGATTGGTATTTGGAGTATGACGGTGATAACGGTACAGCCCTTACCGATACCGTTACAACCGATTTATTCCTGCTCGATTTTAATCGCTCAATGGTAAATAACTATACCGGTGTTCGCCACGATAGCGGCGACCCTTATGCTTGGGGCGAAAAGATGATAGCCCACTATAAAAAGTACGGCGTTGACCCGATGACTAAGCTGCTTTTGTTCAGTGACAGCCTTGATTTTGACCGCGCGCAGGCGCTCTATGATTATTTCAAGGATAAAACAAAGGTTTCTTTCGGTATAGGAACCTTTATTTCAAACGATACCTGCGAAGAGGCGCTCAATATCGTTATAAAACTGCAATATGTAAACGGCAGGCCGGTTGCGAAGCTCTCCGATACTCCCGAAAAAGCGATGTGCCGTGATAGCGAGTATCTCGAATATCTTAAACGATCGGTAAAATTCAGAATTGAAAGAGAAAAAATATCAAAATAACATCTGCTTAACAGAATTTATTGCAACAAAAAAGTCAACCCTCAGGGCTTAGTCCCTGAGGGTAATTTTATGCAAATTTTATTTGAAAAAATTAAATTTTTAAGAGCATAAAAATCTGATTTTTTTCTTGACTTTGTCCCATGCGCGTGTTACAATAACGATGTGTTTTTGTTACGCCTGTATTATTATGTATTAGGGTAGTATAATAATCAGGCGTTAGGAACTAC
>CADBOD010000137.1 GCA_902796165.1 Oscillospiraceae bacterium
CCGCCCTTTTCGACTCCCGTTCATACAACAATAACAGAACCCGACCAAAGGTCAGATTCTGTTATTTGGAGCGGACAACGGGAGTCGAACCCGCCTTACAAGCTTGGGAAGCTAGTGTTCTACCGATAAACTATGTCCGCAAATGCCGCTATGAAAGGCGGCTGTATTTAATTTATCATCGCATTAAACGAGCATTCCGCCGCCTCACGGCTTATATTACAGGAAAGCTCATAAAACGGAACAAGTCTTATTATATCATCAATCAATCCCATAGTCAAGCTAACACATTCAGAATTTTCAGGCATATATATTTGCTTTATAATTGCCTTAAATGCTTCTTGAGGTTCGAGCTTTCGTATAGAATTTGTTTCACTTCTTTTTATAAGGCAAATGCCTTTAAGCGGTGCAAACGCGTTCAGCTGCATCATCTCTTTACCTGCCCAGGGGGTGCCGTAGGCTAAAACCCTGTCATCATCGGCGTAGAGTATCGGCTTATCACCGTTAATGACCGATACGCCATTAAAATACTTGCGCCATAGGTTTATATGTGTGGTTTTCCCTGTGCCGCTTTTTGCAATAAACATATAGGCATTGCCCTTATATGCTACCGTAGCGCCGTGGGTAACAACTCTGGAAAATCTCGGAAGCAACTCTGCTATCTGACGATATATATTGGCAAATTCAGCCGGCGCGCCGGCATGACCGCTGAGCTTTTCCTCATTGGCGCATCCTGCCTCGCTGTAATTTACTTTAATATCCGCCTTATCAAAATCCGAAATATAATCGCGGCACAGAGTAGCTATTATATCATACTTGTATTCAATATCGATATTAAGGTCGGAAATTTTTGTTTTAATATGTTTAAGCATACTATTCACTCTTAAATCTTACCGGACAACCAAGTGCTTTTTGGCATTCGGTAAGTCCTTCTGCGACAATTTCCTTAGACCTTTTAAGCGAAGCTCTCAGTTCACCGAGATTCGGTGGATAGGAACTGATAGCGGCGTAACCGGTTATAGTATCCTCATCATCAAGAGGATACATAGTATATCTGTATTTTCCATTTACAGAGAATTTATCAAGATATGTCGGTATAAAGTCAACAGCGGTAAGAGAAGTCACCCCGTCAGCTGTTTTAGTGAATGTGTAGGTGAATAACGCACCGTCCTCACTATGTCCGGTAGGGCAGAGCGTTTTTAGCAATTCTCTGCGCTGATTGGATATAGCGTTGCCGAGCGAATAGGCGCAAACCGTCGTCTTATCACTGCCTTCTGCGTGAAGGAGAGATACCGGTTGTAAAACATGCGGATGACCGCCTACTATCACATCAACCCCCATATTGCAGAGCTTTTGAGCAATGCTCTGTTGCCAGGTGTTGGGACTGCGCTTATATTCCTCGCCCCAATGCATATAGAAAACTATTGCGTCAGCTTTTTTGGCTTTCATATCCTTTATAATGCTCTGTGCAGTTTTATAGAACTTGTCAATTTCATCATAATCAAAGGAATTTATAAGATTTTGAGCCTCGGTTGCAAGCACATTGCCGTTAAGGGTTTTTCTGCCGTCCGCCGCGCTTGGTGTTTCGTAAGTAAAGCAGGTGATACCTATTTTTATGCCGTTTATATCCTTTATAATATATGTCGGGTCACTCTCGTTTTCCTTTGTTCCTATAAAATCAAAGCCGTATTCTTTAACCTTAGATACCGTTCTTATCATTCCTGCCATTCTCGTATCATAGCTATGGTTATTTGCGGTGAGCAAAAGGTCAATTCCTGCCGCTTTTATCGGGTCCAAAAGGGAATCGGGTGAATTAAACGCCGGGAAACCGGAATATGCTCCGGCCTCTGTCCCCCCGAGCGTTACTTCAAGGTTAGCCACGGCATAATCCGCCGCTTTAAAGCGCTTGTCCGCAACCTTAAAAAAGTCGGAAAAATCAAATGTGCCGTCAGGTTGTTGTGCATCCTTGAAAATACGGTCGTGCAGAATTATATCGCCGGTGTTTATTACTGTTGCGGTAACGGTTTTCCCTGTTTTTTGAGTGGCAGAGGATGAGGTTTCCTCTGATGACACCGCCAATTTATCGGAAGAGGAAGAAACATCGCCGCTATTTGACTTAAATGACTTTACAATAGCAGAAATTGCGATTGAAATTATAGCAATAGCAATGACCGCTACCACCGCACAAAGTGACAGAAAAATTCTGCGCTTTATTATCGCCTGTTGCCTTTTAGTTCTGTTTTTCAAGACAATTTCCCCTAATCAATTAAATTCTTGTTTTTTATAATGTTGCTTTTTTTATAAATACGGTTTACAATCGCGCTGGCAATTATCGCAATTATTACGCCTAAAATCGCACCTGCCAATACATCGCTTAAAAAATGCACATACAGATAAAGACGGGTAAAAGCGATGGCTGCCGCAAAAGCGAGGGCTAAAATCCCCAATTTTTTGTATCTTATAAAAACGCAGGTTGCCGCTTCAAATGCCGCGAGAGTATGCCCTGAAGGAAAAGAATAGTCTTTCAGCTTTGCCACTAACAAGGTGATTTCATTTCTGTACTCATAAGGTCTTATTCTCGCAACAAGATTTTTAATAATTAAGTTGCCGAAAATAAATCCCAAACTTAACGATATAGCAATAGAGAGCGCAAGCGGTCTTGTTTTGCGAAAAAACAGCAAGATTACAGCCAGCGCTATCCATATAATACCGTTATATCCTAAGGATGTTATAATCGGCACTATCTTATCAAGAAAGGCACTGCCGAAAACATCCTTTATATAGTCAAGAATTTTAAGTTCAAATTCAACCATATATTATTTAAAGAAAAGCGGCAGCTTTTCAAGGAAAATTATATCTTTTCTGTCTGCGGCGTCGCCCTCGGCTAAGAATGCGGCGGAAGCCGCCTCAATGCCGCCGGCTTTACTTACAAGCTCTCTTACCGCCGCCAGAGATTCGCCCGTGCTTATTACATCGTCAACTATAAGCACACGCTTGCCCTTAATCGCATTCACTTCGGTTTCTCCGAGATAAAGGTGCTGTTCGTGCTGAGTGGTAATGGAGGTTACCGCAACATCAAGCGGATTGCGCATATAAACCTTAATACCCTTACGGGCTAC
>CADBOD010000138.1 GCA_902796165.1 Oscillospiraceae bacterium
AAGGTGCTGTTCGTGCTGAGTGGTAATGGAGGTTACCGCAACATCAAGCGGATTGCGCATATAAACCTTAATACCCTTACGGGCTACTATATAGGGCTTTCCTGATTGGCGCGCGGCCTCATAAGCTATCGGTATGGACTTAGCTTCAGGTGTTAAAATAACATCAAATTCCGGAACTTTCTTTAAAAGCTCGGCTACACCCGCAATAGTAAGCTCCACATCACCAAAGATAATAAATGCGGCAATATCAAGCTTATCACTTACCGAAAACTTTTCAAGCTCGCGTTCAAGACCTGCAATTTTCATTTTATAATATTCAGACATAATAATATCTCCTTAAAAAATGTATCAAATTATCAACCCGGAGGCCACTGTAAATATCTGCGTGCGAGAAGATGAAAATGCAGGTGACCTACGGTCTGTCCGCCATCTTCGCCGCAGTTTGTAACAACCCGAAAGCCTTTTTGTAGGTTTTCTTTTTTTGCAATTTTCGCCACAGCCTCGTAAATTTTCGAAACATACATACTGTTTTCTTCGTCTATTTCCGCGGCAGAGGCGATATGCACCTTTGGTACTATCACGGCGTGAAACGGTGCTTGCGGCTCGATATCGAGAAAAGCATAAACAAAATTATCTTCATATACCTTTTTGCTCGGTATTTCGCCCTTTATGATTTTACAAAACAAACAATCGTCCATATTAACCCTTCTTTATCATTTCTTCTACGGCTGATTTAACGCTTTGGAGTGCCGAGGCGAGTTTGCCGGCATTCTTGCCGCCTGCCATAGCCATATCCGGTTTACCGCCGCCCTTGCCGCCTGTAATCTCCGCCACATGCCTTACAAGGTTTCCGGCGTGAACGCCCATGGCTACTGCCTTTTTACTTGCGGCGGAAACAAAGGTTAATTTATCCTCATTCTTTGCCGCGAGAACTAAAACGATATCATCATTTTTATCTCTGAGGCTATCCGCCATTTTGCGAAGCTCATCCGGCTTTGCACCGTCAAACGAAGCGGTTGCTACACGGATGCCGTTTATATTTACGGCGTCACTTAAAATCGAATCGGCTTTTCCTGCCGCAAGGCGAGAGGATAAAGTTTCAATCTGCTTTTGATTTTCTTTTATGGTAACTGTCGCCGCTTCCGCTTTGCTCGCAACATCGGTAATAGAGCATTTAAGCGTGTTTGCCGCGGATTTTATAATATGCTCATATTCGTTAAAGAGTTTCAAAAAACCGCTTCCGGTAACTGCTGTGATACGGCGAACGCCTGCCGCGATACCGGCTTCGCTTGTTATTTTGAAAAGACCTATTTTTGAAGTGTTATCAACATGAGTGCCTCCGCAGAACTCAACCGAGAAATCTCCTGCTGAAACCACCCTTACAATATCACCGTACTTTTCGCCGAACAGCGCCATAGCGCCGAGCTTTTTCGCTTCTTCAATCGGCATTTCACGGCTTATAACATCAGTGGCGGAAAGAATTATATCGTTTACTTCGTTTTCTACCGCTTTAAGCTCCTCGGCTGATAAAGCCGAAAAATGTGTAAAGTCAAAGCGGACTTCTTTATCGTTTACAAGCTGACCTGCCTGCTCAACATGGTTGCCGAGCGTGTGCCTGAGCGCCGCTTGCAAAAGGTGCGCCGCGGTATGATTGGCGCGAATTTTGCTTCTGCGTTTTTCGTCTATCCTCACTTCAACGCTATCTCCTACGGAGATTTTGCCCTTAATACTTCCCGAGTGCATAAATATACCGGATGAATTCTTTTTAACATCTGTTACGGTAAACACACCGCCTTCCGATGCTATAACACCGGTATCCGCCACCTGACCGCCGCTTTCAGCATATAAAACGGTTTTATCAAGTATAATAATCGCGTTTTCATCCTCGGCGGATTTTGTATGCTCGCCACTTACTACAATATCTGATACGGTAGCCTTGCAGGTGTTCTCGGTATATCCCAAAAATACGGTTTTTTCTATGCCGTCAAAGGTTAAATCGTTACTGCTCCAGCTTTCTGCATCCTCGGATTTGCGTGCTGAACGCGCAAGAGAAC
>CADBOD010000139.1 GCA_902796165.1 Oscillospiraceae bacterium
CGATGATGCCCTGCAAAAGTACAACGGCAAACAAACCCGAAAGGACAGAATTATCCCGAACTATTATGAGCATATCCGTACCGGTCACCAGGAAAAGCCGTTTACTGAAATTGTGGTGCAAATCGGCAATATGGAGGATACCCATTGCGGAACAGAAGAAGCCGAACTTGCCGCAAAAATTCTTGACGAGTATTATAGCGATTTTAGAAATCGGAATCCGAATTTATATGTCTTTTCGGCGCATATGCATTTAGATGAATCTACGCCCCATCTGCATATCGATTTTGTGCCGTTCACTACTAAAAGTAAAAAGGGGTTGGAAACAAGAGTGTCGCTCAAACAGGCGTTAGCAAGTCAAGGGTTTATCGGCACCGGCAAAGGCGATACCGAATGGAATCGCTGGGCAGCGGCTGAAAAGATTGAACTTTCCAAGGTAATGGAAAAATACGGTATACGCTGGCTTCAAAAAGGTACCCACAATGAGCATTTGTCCGTACTCGATTACAAAAAGCAGGAACGCACAAAGGAGGTCGAAAAACTTGATAAAACAATATCCGAAAAGCAGGTAGAGTTTAAAACACTGAAACAACGAGTCCTAAACTATGAGGAGGCAACCGTAAAACTTGAAAAGATTGAGAGTAAGCTGCAAACCGATCCGGAGTACCAGTTGCCGGAACCGACTGCGCTTATGACGGCGAAGTCTTTCAGGCAAAAGATTGTTGTTCCGTTAATTGACAGACTTAAAAAGCTTATAAAGACTCTTGTGGCTGAATGCTTTCGAGCGTGGGATAATTATTATCGCCTTAATGACACAAACGGTAATCTTTATAACGAAAACAGCCAACTGCGTGATAAGATTGAAATTTTATCAAAAGAAAATGACCGGCTGAAAAAGGAAAATAAAGATTATAGCTTTCTACGCCGAATATTCGGTCAACCGAAAATGGATGCGCTTATAAATCAAGCAAAGAAAATTCAAAAAGAAAAACAGAAGAATTCTGTGCCGATACGCAAAAAGAATTACAGCCGTGATGAACGGTAATAAAACAATCGTTTTTCACTTGTCAAAATGGCAGTCAAAAGTAGCACCCAAAGAATAATGTCAAATATAATTGACTGCCACTTTTGGCACCCAAATCTATAAAAAAGGAGTAATTCAAAAATGAAAAATCTTAAAAAAGCATTTTCGGAAGCCGCTTCCGAAATTCACGACAACACAAATGGACTTAATTATATGCGTGTGGGCGATTATTATCTCCCTATGCTCACCGCACCGGAAAGCCCAAAGGTAGGTCCTTTCGGAAAGGCACATTTTCACTATCTGAGAGCCGAAAAGAAAACGGTTTTTGACGGTATGATGCTTTCGGGGAAACTAAACAATTGTCTTGAAGAAATCGACCGTCAGGCAGAGGATATGTTTGCCAAACTTGTAAAAGATATGGCTGAAAAAGAAGGTGTTACCGAACAACTAAAAGTTGAGAATCAGATATTATGGGTTCAGAAAATGAATTCAATTCGTAATAGGGCAACAGAAATCGTAAATGCAGAACTAATCTATAACTAACACACAAACCGGCGGCAAGGAGAAATCCCTGTCGCCGTTAAACTATTTATTAAAATAATTCGATTTTACAAAATTTGCGTTTTGGCAAAACATAAAATTGCTTTTCAAAAATCTGTGTCCCAAAATTATCTCATAAATCACGGTACAATCAAAACAAGAAAAAGCCGAGTTGTTCATACCAACTTAATAAAAATATGGTATATATTATAAAGGTGATTATATGATATATGTAACTTCTGACCTACACGGGCTCGAACTTGAAAAACTAAAAGCATTGTTAAAGAAGGCATACTTCGGTGACAGCGACTGGTTATTTGTGCTCGGAGATGTGATAGACCGCCAGAATGACGGCGGTGTGGAAATTCTAAAGTGGCTTTTAGCGCAACCGAATGCCGAACTAATACTCGGCAACCACGAGGCAATGCTTTTATCCTGCGGTTTTGTATTTGAGGAGATAACCGAAAAGAGCATAATAGAATTCGATAAACGCAAAATGGAGTTGCTTTCGAACTATATGCTAAACGGTGGCGATGTAACGCTTAAAGCACTGCGTGATTTAAGAAAAAAAGACCCCGAAACGCTCGAAAGTATACTTGAATACTTAAAAGAAGCACCGCTTTACGAAACGGTTTCGGCGGGCGACAGGGATTTTCTGCTTTGCCATTCGGGGATTGATAATTTTTCGCCGGATAAGAAACTGTCCGACTACACCGCCGACGAATTCATTTGGGCGTGGCCGGAACTGACTGACCGCTATTTTGATGATGTTATAACCGTTTTCGGGCATACTCCGACAATGAGTTACGGCGATGGGTTCAAGGGTAAAATCCTTAAAACCGATACATGGATAGATATAGATGTCGGCGTGCCTTACGGAAATACTCCAGCACTTTTACGGCTGGATGATTTGGAAGAGATATATCTATAAAATATCTCATTATTCGTATTGGACGATTGGGTCGCTTTTATGTAACTTTTATAATTATTGACTTATAACACGAAATGGAATCTATTATTTCTATTTGAGAACAACCGATAAAAAATCGTAAAAATCTTGTCTGGCACTTTTCCCATCTTTTCTTTTTCTGTTCCACCAAATACTGCAAGGATGACTCACACAATTTAAAGTGTATTCTTGCTTTTGTTCATCATTCTTTGATAAATCACAAAACGCATAATATGCTTTTTTAGATAAGAATATGATGTGATTTGGTTTTAATATTTCAATAATCTCTTTTGAAATATTGTAAGCATAATAATAGTCTTTACAAGATAATTCAGTTATAGTTTTTCCTTTGTTATATGACGGTCTCTTGAAATAATTTATAAATGCGTATTCGTGCATTGCCGCAATTTTTTGATCAAAGGAAGGATTGCTTGTTTGATTTATGATTCTTGCAATTTCAGTGGCAGGATTAGAAAAAAAGCATTTGAAATTCACCTTTTCGTACACTCGAGATTCAAACACATATCGGGTGTTGATCCATTTTCTATATTCACCTTGTCCTAGATCATCAAAAGATATATCATAGAAATCATTTCTATTTACAAGCGGTATTTCATTCGTGGGTACATAGTGACTTTCACCTATCAGAAGCAGATGGTGTTCCTCATATTTTTCACCAATAAATGGTAAACACTCATAATGTCTTCTTAAAAAATCGTTTTTAATCAGTTCTTTATCAAATTTCCTATACTGTTTATGCATAATTAACCATCCATTTGATTTACTGCACGCTATTCTAATAGTGCGTCTTTTTAGTTAAATCCAATTATATAACCGTCTAAGACAGCGTATTTGGGTCGTTTTTTGACTGCTATATAATTATTCTAAATTATCGTTATCACTTTGGTATTAAAAAAGCTAGTTCTTTATAGTTTGAACAATTGCCACCAGTTTCTCTAAGATGGTTTCCAACAAAATATCTTTTTCAAAGTCAAGGGTTTCAAGTCTAAGGCACTGCCCCCAACCGCCATCATTAACAAGCTCAGCGTCTGGAAAATCTTTTTTTAACTGACCAAATTCTTGAGACCAATTATATTTCCTATTATTACGAACCCATAATTCCACAACCAATGATGTTGGATTCTGTCTCGAAACATATGGTTCTATTACTATTATATGATTATCCTTATGAATATCAACATATAAGCTAAAATACCCTTTAAAACTCTCACTGTTTTGAGTATTGTATGTTCCTGTTACTAATTCACTGTCATTTAAACGATCTTTTATAGCATGTTCCAAATCTTTAACAAATCTGATTTTTGATTGAATATCTTTAGAATAGTTCTCGAAAAAACAAGATATATTATTCTTGTTTTCTTTTAGAAAAACTTGCCATTCTTTATTCATAGATTGTTTCTCTCCCAAATTTTCAATATTATTTAATAATTCTTTCATAAATAGCAACCATTTTTCGTTTGCACCCTCGATATAATTGCCAATGTTTTTCTTTACCTGATCTATCAAGGATTTATATGTAATATTGTAAAACACAGTATTAAATGCAGTTTTTTGATCGTCCTCTTCATTCAAAGTTAAGAGAATTTCAACTACGCGCTTATTGTCTTTACAACCTTTTATAATTTCCTGGTGGTATGAATCAAAAGGATTATATGGAGTTGCATATATCTTGTTTTCAATAGCTATAATTGTATTATCCAACGATATAACAATATCCAGTCTTTTACTATCATCAGTAGAATGTTCTCTTTCTATCTCTTCAAATTCGCCACATTGAATATGGGTATTGGCACGCATATTATAACATTCAAAAAGACTTTTTATCCATAAATCTTTTAAGTTGTGTTCCTCATTTGTATCAAAAAAGAATGCCAGAATATATGAAAGAACATTCTCATAATGAGGAAATCCCGCAACATCGAAAAATGTTTTTACTCTTGATTTTATTTTAATATCTGCTGTTTTGTTCAAAGCAGCAGATATTTTTTCAAAATCACAAACACACATTCATATATCAGTCCCTTATAATCTTGTTTTAACGGTATCAATTATATCATTAGATCAAATTATTTCAACATATAAGATAGAAAAAATGCAGAATTATTCTAATTGCTGTTTTAATTGATAAGACATTAAGTTGCCTCTTTGTTTCTGTATAGTCGTATTGCGGTCTTACCGATTCGGGATCCTCGCCGATGCTCGCTAAAAATGTGGCGGATGCATTTTCTTTATCACGCAAAGCGTCATACTCGGCTTTCAGTTTTTTAACATTTTGGAACCTTCAGCAGATGTCAGCAACATAATAATTACCTCTTTCTTTGTGTTTCTTTTTCGTTTGGGAGAATGGGATAAGGTGCAGTCAGAAAAGCAAAAGTATCCGGTCGGATATTCAAATCGGAAAATTCCTGCGGCTTTTGCTCCTCTTTGCCCAATGATTTGTAGTATGCGTAGGTCTTTTTTATTTTTTCTATAAACTTCATTTTTCTTCCTCCCTTGCCTGTATGATACAGTATATTCCTTCGTATGTACCATTTTCGTCGCATTCTGTTTTGTATAATGAAAACACAGAAAAACAAAGGAGAGAAAACCTATGAAAACAAGAATAGAACTGAACGCCCACAGTGTTTATGATACTTTGAACAGTGTAATCAGTATAAAAGAACTGGTGGAATTTGCAAAACAAAATGATATGCCTTCGATTGCCTTGACCGACTTAAACAGTGTTCAGGGTTTCCCGGAATTTGAACGGGAATGTAAAAAGGCGGGAATCAAACCTATCTACGGCGCGCAAATCATTCATGGTACCTATCAGGAAGAATACCCTTTTACTTCGACCGTACTGGTCAAAAACCAAGTGGGACTCAAAAATTTATACCGCATTATTTCGGAACTCAAAGATGACGGTCCTTGTAAAAATGTGCCTATCCAAATTATGGAACAATATCATGAGGGGTTGATATTTGGCGGGGGAAAATGGGATTATGAGATAGCGAATGAAAAAATGATCACATTTCTTGATTATGTTGAAATTGACGATTTATACTCATCTCAAGATGAGAAAAAATACAATTTAGATATTGCGAAAGACGCAAAGGCAAAGGGCAAACCGGTTGTCGCTGTAAGCAGTGCAAAATTCATAGGAGAGGACGGAAAACTATGCTGGCGCATTTTGCGGGAGGGCGCAGGTTTTGAAACAGGCGGCACAGAGAATATGTATCTGCGAAACACCGCAGAAATGCTTGAAGAATTTTCCTATCTTGGCGAAGATATTAAGGATGTAGTGATAAACAATCCCCTTAAAATTGCCGAACAAATAGAAGATGTTCAAATCGTTCCAAACGGGTATTATAACCCGATTCTCGACGAGACATTAACGCCTTTCGGCAACGCACTCAATACCATAAAAAAGTTTGCCGAAAGTTTTGCCGCAAATCGTTACGGTGAAATTTACCCACAAGAGATACCGGCAGAAATCATGGATCGCCTCGATGCAGAATTAAATCTTAATATCACGAAAGAATACGCCAATGAATTGTTGCTTGCAAGAATTATTGTTAGGGAATTTGGTCTTCGGTACGGATTATTTAACACCCGAGGGACAGTTGCTTCGTCTTTTTTGGCATATTGCTTGGGGATTACTGATATCAACCCTCTTCCGCCGCATTATTACTGCCCGAATTGTAAAAGAATCGAATGGGTAAGTGATGTTTATTGCGGTGCGGATCTGCCCGCCAAAGCGTGTTCCTGCGGCGGCACTATGCGCGGTGAAGGATTTAACATTCCTTATGAATCGTTCTTCGGATTTAAGGGCGATAAGGTTCCTGATATTGATATTAATTGCGATAGGGAAGCATACAATACGGTCGTCAACGCACTATCAAATGAATGCTTAAAGGATAATGCGATAGCAGTTGCCGGAACGGTTCGCACCGTAAGCGAACTTCGCGCACAAAAAATGATTGCAGATTATGAAGAAAAAACCGGCAAAAAAATCGATAACGAACAAAAAGAAAAACTAATAGAAAAACTTACTTTGGTTAAGGAAAGCGACGGAATACATCCGTCCGGATTATTCATCATACCGAATGATAAAGAAATCACGGATTTCACGCCGAAACGAGAGGAAAAACGCCACGGCTTGCCGGTCACACATTTTGATTTTCACGCCTTGCGGGATACCCTTTACAAGTTCGATGTTTTACCCGTAAATCATCTCGGTTTGTTAAGAGAACTTGAAAGGATCACCGGCGTTTGTGTGAAAGATATCCCGCTTGATTCTCCCGAAATATTTACCGCCTTAAAAAGCGGGGACGCCGAAAAAATAAAGGAGTTTGATACCTCTTTTGTATCAAATCTCCTTGAATCGACAAGACCTGAAAGGTTTTCGGATATTGTAAAGATCATCGGACTTTCTCACGGTACCGGCACATGGTACGGCAATGCCGAAACCCTTATTAAAAGCGGTGTTTGTACTTTAAGTGACATTCCTGCTACAAGAGACGATATTTATAATGATTTGCTCTCTTATGGGCTTGAAAGAGAAAAGGCGTTTCGTTATTCGGAAACGGTACGCAAAGGGCTGATCGCGAAAGGGCGGCTTTCCGATGAGGAAATCAGAGAATTTGAAAAGGATCTGATCGCGATCGGTATGCCGGATTGGTATATCGACTACTGCAAAAAGGTGCTTTATCTCTTCCCGAAAGCCCATGCTTGCGAATTCGCGAGGATCGCCGTTATCGAGGTTTGGTATAAGTCGTATTACCGTGATTTATATGAACAACTGTATCAAGAAACAGCAATATAAGAATATCCCCGATATCCGAGTTTTACGGATACGGGGGACATTTTCATATTCAATCTATTTTATTTCTTAAAATCTCTATGGCAATTCATAGATTACAACGTTTATTTCTCAATTAAAATTTTGAAAATAGTTTTGTATTCTTCTAATGGTGGTCTTGAGGCCGGATGATACATACCATACACTTTGGCACCATTATAAGTTTTCAGGAAACACCAAGCTGTTTTATTATTTGCGTAAGATATAGAAATGTAATCATTATTATTCAAATCAAACAATTGTTTTGAAGTTTTTCCGGTCCCTATGCATGATATGATTATTGTAGGATTCAACAGTTTTATTTCATCTTTAATTCTGTTTTCATAATGACTGAGATATGCAAATAATCTTTTATCATCGGTTGCACCTGAACCACCACGTTTATTTATGTTCATTAAAGCAACAGATTCTTGATTCACACCTAATGTTTCAATAATTGAATTAAATCTATCGTAATATTTTTTATCTTCTGCTCCTCCTTTTTCCATGAGGGCTTTAAACCAGTGATTATCAATTTGATTTTCAATTGCTTCCAGATGCGGTTTTGCAGGATTATTTCTGTTGCAAATTGCCGGTTCTTTTAAAATGAATAGCACTTTTTTGTCGGATTGATAGTATTGGTCGTAATCAATGCAACCATCCGCAACGAAGGAATTTTTAAATCTATTATAATCTGCTTCCCGTTCTCCAAGATTGGGTTGAGTAAGACTATATGAGTTTTCGTCTTCGATGATTTGCTCCTCATGCCACTTTTTAAATAATTCTATCATTTGTACTTTATAATCTTTACTCATCTTTAAAAGCTCCTATTGTATTTATTTTTTTTTTTTATTTTTATATTCTATCATGTCACGCCCTTTGTTGCAAGAAAAAGGGCGGCAAAACTATCCTACCGCCCGCGATGGTACAAAAAAGTCGCATAAACGATTGTATTATGGATCCGGAGATGATATACTGTTTTTGAGGTGATTTTGATGTACAGTGTACAACCGAAAAAACTCCTGATAATGAATATTCTGGATATTCTTAAAAAGTATTCCGACGAGGACCATCGGCTTTCACAAAAGGATATCGTCGAAATTCTAAAAAACGAATACAATATGTCGGCGGAGCGAAAGGC